>DIKJ01000248.1 GCA_002424525.1 Bacteroidales bacterium UBA5621
ATTGGAAATAATATAGCACTTGTGATTTACGGTTTGTTCTTTTCCCGCCTTCTGAGCCCGGTTTTTATCCCTCTTCTCGGATCTGACATCCTCGTTCTTGTCGTAAATACGGTCATCTCCACTGCGATAATTCTTCTGGCAGCAGAGTTTCTCCCAAAAACAATGTTCATTATCTCACCAAATTTTTTCCTTAAGATTTTGAGTGTCCCGACCCTTTTCTTCTTTTATCTCTTTTACCCGATTGCAAAATTTACGCTTGCTTCAGCCAATTTCCTGATCAGGATATTTTCCGGAGTCAGGCCTGAAGAAAAGCATCAGGCCAACAAAGTATTCAGCAGGATTGACCTCGACCATTTTGTAAGTATCGGAAAAATGAATGAAGATGAGAAAGAGCCCTACAATCATAATATACGCATTTTTCAGAACGCCCTTGATTTTTCCAATGTCAAGCTGCGGGAGTGCATGGTGCCCAGAACGGAGATCAAAGCTGTAGAATCAGGTAGTTCCGTCGCTTCACTCAAGGAGATGTTCATTCAGACAGGTCATTCCCGCATTCTTGTTTACAAGGAGAGCATCGACAACATCACGGGATATTTTGAACTGAAGGATATCTTCAGGGATCCTCCTGATATTGAGTCGTGCGTCAGGAAGCTGGCAATTGTTCCTGAAACAATGGCAGCAAACAAGCTCCTCAAAATTTTCGTGGAAGAGAAGAAAAATGTTGCACTTGTTGTGGATGAGTTTGGAGGGACCTCCGGGATAGTCACCATTGAGGACGTCCTGGAGGAGATAGTCGGGGATATTGAAGATGAGCACGATTTTATTGAGCTTACCGAAAAGGTTATCAGCGACAGGGAGTTTATCTTCTCAGGCCGTCTTGAGATTGATTACCTTAATGAAGAGTATAATCTTAATCTGCCCGAAGAAGATGATTATGAAACCCTTGCCGGGATGATACTCTATTACCATGGTAGTATTCCCCGGGGCAACGAAGTAATCAGGATAAAGAATTTCGTCTTCAGGATCATAAGAGTAACCGCCACCCGGGTGGAGCTGGTTGCTCTCAGGATTGAATAATAGTGTTGCAGAAATTGCCGAGTCTGATAAGATCTTCCGCAGATTTAAGATCAATGTTCGATTTCCTGATGAATTCCCTTATCTTTTCCGGCTTATCATCCGGAAAAAGCCTGAGAAACTGCCTTTCGGTGGTCAGCCTGTGCATTTCGCCGTTCACTCTGACCCAAAAAACTGTTGCAGGAGATATTTTGACGTTAGGTGGATTATCAAGATGGCGTATCTGGTTTCCTCCTCTGATGGATCCCACTGCCGTGGGCCCCAGAGTCTGTGATGTCATACCGTAAGCAGTGGCGCTTCCAGTCGGAGCATATCGGCTTTTATGCTGTATGAAAACAGATACGGGACCCTTCACAACAATCTCATAAAAAGCCTCTTCCACAGGAATAAACTTCCTGTTCCGCAGGAAAACCGTATCTATCTCTTCAGGCTTATCCAGAACCATAAAAACTCCTCGCTGGCTAAGCACCATCTCCTCGTCAACCATATTATAGTTTAGAATTGCCTCCATGCCTGTTCCGGCTTTGGTTCTGATAATTCCCCTGGTGAATTCTGGAAACAGAAACTGGGGAAGGGGATTTTCCTGGCCTGTCTGACAGAATAAGCTGAAGGAGAAGACCGATACAGTTAAAATCAGACCCAGTGTTTTCAATATTCTCATTATGCCATCTCGTTTCATTTCAAATCTTTTTTCAAAATTAGTAAATAAAAAAGAGGCTGATCAAAAACCAGCCTCTTTTTATATCATTTATTATTAAGATTATCTGGGGCCCACATAGGTCCATGTTTCATCGAAGTACGTCCTTATATGCGGGGGATTGGGAACTACGCTTGGTTGCAGCATGAAATATTTTATCAGAATATTGCCTGTGGCCGGATCCCACTTGTTAACACCTGTCGGGTCGAGTGCTGCTGCCCTGGTGTTTGCGGGGGTGCCCCACCAGTTTGTCAGTGCAGCGATCGTTCCGTTTCCTGATGGATCGAATCTCAGGAACAGACCAAATGATCCGTAATAGCTCCAGGATGTTCCGCTGAGGATCGGGTGAAGAGGATAATCATAGTCAAAGTCAAATACCTCACATGTATGCTCACCTGTAGTTATAAGCTTATATTTAAACGGATAATACCCTGAAAGAGTAGGAACAACAACATCAACCATCGGTGAGTTAGCTGTTACGAGGTAGATCCCGTCATATTTGTTCTTGGCAAGTACCTGTGCGACTATTTTGTGGCTTGCAGCTTCGCTCAGCTTACCTGTGCCGGTAACTGTTCCTATACTATAGGCAAGTGCATATTGTTTGCTGAAGTCGAAGTTGAATGCGTTGGGCACATTAACCATTATTGACTTGATGTTCTCTCCGGGGGCGAAAGTGATAGTCATTTTACCGCCTGTCAGGGCCGGAGTGGTTGTATGAAGGCTTGTAGGCAGCGGTTCAAACTCGGTATCGTTATCATCGTTGTAAGCATCAAGTATTGAGCCATCTGCATCGAAGATCAGTTCGACCGTGGTTTGAGTATTTAAAGCTGCCTCACTGTGAACATCTCTCCTGAGTTCGAAAAGAACCTGCGACTGAGGTGTGTTTATCGGATCGAGCGCTGATACAGCGAATCCGCTGGTCGGCGTAATCTTGATAAGTGTCTGCCCGGCATCTCCCATCGACTGCGTTTCAGGAAGGCATGAAACTGCGACCAGAACAAGCAGTACCAGTCCGATTGCTGCTTCTATTTTTTTATGAAGTGTTTTCATATTATTATTTGATTATTTGTTTATAAAAATGACTACTGCTTATCCCACCATATTCTGGAATCCATTTTGTCACCGCCCTGAATTCTTGCAACAGCAGCTTCAACTCCGGCTTTGGTAAGAGCATAATCAGCAGTCCCGTAGACGTATCTGCGCGGGATAACCTTCGGGCTGTTGATGGCATCGGGAGCAGGCACCAGAGCCGGCACATTTGTCCTTCTCCAGTTGCTCCATCCCTGCAGTCCGTCGGGATAATAGGCAATATATTGCTGCAGTGCAATCTTCGGGATGTTGGCTCCGGTTCCTCCCGGGTTGGCAAGGGCAACGGCCGGATTGGTCAGGTAAGTATCCTCAGGCTCCGGTAATCCCCATTGAGTGAACGATGCAGATATACCGGCCACATAAAGGTTATTGACATTTTCGGTTGTCCATCCCCTGTCCGCTGCTTCGGCACGGGCAAGGAGTACACTGGCCGCCCTGATAAGATATATCGGGCTATTTTCCTGCCTGTAATTGGGATGCAGAACGTATGTCCAGTTTGGATTTGCACTCGTCCATGCCTCGGCAGATTCGCGCTTCAATCCGTAAGGAACTCCGTTTGTCGAGAATACACCGTTCACTGTTGCTCCGTAAACAGAGAGGCGGGAATCATTACCAAGACTGCTGAGCAGGTCTGTCATGGTTTTGCTTTCGCCATAGTCCTTACGTCCGAAATACATATTGTAGAACGGATTTCTGAAGTTACCCCCTGGATAATTAACAGTGAAGTTATCATCATTGGTGGCAATATAGCCTGCTGCATTTGATAGAGCTGCCTTGAACTCTGTTGCAGCATATTCAGATGCACCCGGATAGACTTTAGAAAGTCTCAGCGCCATCAGCATCCTTAATGAGTTGGCGGTCTTCTTCCACCTGGCTATGTCGCCTTTGAAAATAATATCTCCTCTGATGACGGCACCTGTCGTGAACTGGGCTACAGCTTCAGTCAGTTCCTTAATAAGGTCCTTATAGATTGTTTCCTGAGTGTCGTATGCCACGTTGGGATCGCCTTTAAGAGACTCTGAATATGGAACATCGCCCCAGCGGTCGGTTATAGTCCAGAAGATATATGCCTTCAGGATCCGTGCAATGGCTATCTGGTTTTCATTTGCGCCGTTGAGTGAAGCAGCCACCTTTGTGGCATCATCAGAATTCGTTATAATGATATTCTCAAGATCATAGAGCAATCCTGAGTATATTCCCATTGGTGTAGCCTGGTTAAGGGAATAGAGAGAGAAGTCGGTATACTGGGTTTCTGAATAGAACTGGCAGTATAGTGCCGGACCGTCAAGTCGTCCGTATCCTCCGATACCCGACAGCACATTGGTAAGCAATGCAGCGGTGTTCGGTGTATTGGTCGCGGCCGGATTGACATTGGTGTCCCCGAAGTCCTCGAGTTTGCTGCAACCGGAAATAAGAACTACCGCCAGCATTAAGGTAAAAATTCTATAAGCTATATTTTTCATTGTCTTGATTTTTTAAAGTTACTAAACGGCATCCTTAGAAGTTAATCTTCAGGTTGGTACCAAAAGAACGTATTCCCGGGAACTGGCCTCTTTCACCTCCGGCATAACTTACCTCTGAAGGATCGAAGTCTTTGCTCTTGGCATAGATCAGCCAGGGGTTCTGTGCAACGAAAGATATATAGGCGCTCTGGATATACCTGCTGAGACCCATTTTTGCTACCGGCAGATTGTAACCTACACTAAGCTCACGTAACTTAATGAATGTCAGATCGTACACGAAGGGATCAAAAGCCTTGCTGTTATAGAAGCCATGATAATACTCCTGTGCATCAACCCAGTGCTCTACCCTCTGGCCTGTAGTCTGGTCAATACCAACCACCTTGACTCCGCCGCCGTCCTCAACCGGGTCTCTTTTGGGAATTCCTCTGTCGTTAAGCCCTGATGTCCTTGCTGTAAGTCCTGAGTATGTACCCCACATGTCTGACAGTGAGAAGAACTTGCCTCCGAACTGATAGTCAACGTTAGCATTGATAATGATATCCCTGAACAATCTTACCGAGTTCTGGACACCGCCTGTAAAATCAGGAACCACGTTTCCGAAATATTTCTGCGGGTCAGCCACATAGCCTCCGGAGGCATTGAGAATCGGCAAACCTGTTGCTTCATCCATCTTCATACCACTGCCGAAGAGCTCACCCCATGGCCTGCCGACTGCATGAACCATCGAGGGAGGTGTCGTACCCCAGTATGTCTGAACGACGAATCTGTCGATGCCTTCAGCAATCTTAACAACCTCCTGCCTGATAAGGTATGCGAATGTGGCATTGAAATCCCATTGTACGTTGGGTTTCGATACCGGACGCAGGTTAAGCGAAAGGTCAAGTCCCTGCTTTGAGATCTCACCAGTATTCAGATATTTGGAGGTAAATCCGCTGTAGCTGGCAATGGATACTGAATAGGGAATATCCTTTTCGGTTCCGTCCCAGAAGGTAGCTGAAACGCCGATCAGGCTGTTGAAGAACCTCAGTTCAAGGCCTAATTCTCTCTGTGTCTTGACTGCACCTCTGATATTCGGATCGACCAGCTGGTCCGGTGTTCCCATGAGGAAATTGCCGTCCCACTGATACTGCCCGACACCGTATGCAAAACCAGGATAAACGTAAGTACCTATTGCTGTGGGTATTTCACCCCATGAAGCACGTATTTTCCCGAAGTTTATTGCTGAAATGTTCAGAAGATCACTGAAGACGAAAGATGCTCCGACTGATTTGGATAGAACTGAATTGTCTGCCGGGGGAAGAGTGGAGTACCAGTCATTGCGGAGTGTTCCTTCCACAAAGAGGAAATCCTTGTAACCAACGTCAGCTCTTGCAAACACCGCCCTCCATTTTGTTGCTGATCTTGAGTTGGAGATGCTTGGCTGATCCTTCGAGTTGGATATGGTATAGAGGTTCTTGATGTTAAACCCGTTCACGGTATTTGCACCGTTCGATTTGGAGATGGCACTGAAGAAGTCAGTACCTGCGTTGGCATTTACCCTGAAATCGCCGAATGTCCTGTCGAAGGTAAGAAGCGTCTCAATGTTCTCCCTGTTTGAATAGCTTGTTGATGTACTGTAGTAACCAAGGCATTCAGGTGCGTTACCTGTTGTCTGGGTACCGCTGTCGTTCAGGTCGGTGCTGTATTTTGACTCTGACCAGACGTTGTTCTGCTGCCTGCGGTAGGTAACCTTTGCAGAGAGACCTTCAATTATCTGGTAACTTAGAGATATATCACCGAAGAGACGATCAGCACGGTTCACATTCTTAACCAGATCAAAATACTTGTAGAAATTATACCAGTAGTTACCGGCATAGAAGTTCTTTGTATTTGTCGGATCGTAAACAGTCGGGTTGTTATGGTTCCAGCTTGACCAGATTCCCTCGGGAGTCCTGAGATTCTTAAGTTCCTTCATCATACCCATATCGAGGTTCCTGTGGAACCACTGGTTGAATGATCCTGTTGACTGGTTTGAATAGTCATCGTCAAACTCACCGTCGGTAAATGTTGTAAAGAAGTTGACATTGGCTCCGAATGTAAGTTTTTTGGTAATGTCGTAAGTAGTTTTCACCGACATGTTTGTCTTGTTGAGAGAAGTTGTCGGGATCAGACCCTTGACAGAAATATTACCCACAACGGCTCTTATGTTGAGGCCTTCTGTCACTTTTGAGAAAGCCACGTTATTGTTTATTGTAAGACCTGTCTCATAGAACTCCCTTGCGTTGTTCGGCTGGGGAATAAGCTTGGCGGTTTTGTATGAGTAAGGGCTTCCATCATACCATGCATACCATGGAATATATTCCTGTCCGGCCATTCTGGGTCCCCAGCTGGCGTCGTCGGAGTAGTCATGGTAATATTTGCCGTCGAGTGCCATCCATGCCTCGGGATGGTTTGGCTGCCAGTTATATTTAATAAGGTCGTAGCTGGCGCCTCCTGCATAGTCATTCTGATAATTGGGAAGGATGTAAACTGAAGATGCCAGGATTCCGGAGTTAACTTCAACTCCCATTGTTCTTCCGGCACTAGTCTTACCTTTCTTTGTGGTGATGATTATAGCGCCGTTTGCGCCCTGTGCCCCGAGTATTGCGGATGCAGCCGGGCCGGAGAGAACGCTGATGTCCTCGATATCGTCCATATTTAGGTCATTGGCATTCGGAAGGATTGTGCCGTCCACAACATACGTAACGCTGGTTCCTGTTCCGAATCCGCCATCACCGCGAAGTCTGATCTCGCCTGCGCGTCCCAGCGCTGCGGCAGACTGCCCGCGAAGCTGTACTCCGGATACCTTACCGGCCAGGGCATTGTTGATGTTGATCTGCCTCACTTCAGCCAGCTTCGATCCGGTAACTACCTGCTCGAGAGCCACAGACCCTTTGGGGGCTCGCCGTATACCATAACCACTTGTTACGACAACCTCCTGCAGGCCGATAACATCCGACTCCATGACAACATCAATAACAGAGCGCCCTGCAATCGCAACTTCCTGTGTCCTCATACCCACAAAGGAGAATACCAGGGTGGTTGCAGTCTGCGGCACTGTAACTGAATATCTTCCGTTAACATCAGTTATGGCACCTATAGTTGTACCTTTCACAGAAACAGATACTCCGGGAATAGCTCCCTCCCCCTGCATAGCAGAGGTTACCGTACCTGTAATTACTCTTGTTTGCGCCCATAGGGTGGTTGCACCCGCAAACACAAACAAAATAATAATCAGAAATAACTTCTTCATACGATTTAGATTTAGGTTTTAATTTAACGGGGTAAAGTTATTGGTTTTTTAAAGAAATGCAAATAAATGGTTTATTTTTTGAAGACCGATTACCGATTACTTGTCACCGATTACCTTTCTTCAAGTCTCTGTAATACTTATAATAAAGAGGTATAGCTTCTATTCCCTTAAAGAAATTGAACAGCGGGTAGTTCTCGTTGGGCGAGTGAATAGCATCGCTCTCGAGGCCGAATCCCATTAATATCGACTTGATCCCCAGCACTTTTTCGAATGTTGAAACGATCGGTATGCTGCCGCCACTTCTTACAGGGATCGGCTTCTTACTGAAGGTCTCTTCAACCGCCAGCGCAGCAGCCTGGTATTCAGGTGTGTCGAGCGGACTGACATAGGACTGGCCGCCATGAAGATATTCAGCCTTAACCTCAACACCTTCAGGGGCGATTGACAGAAAATGCTTCTCAAAGAGTTTTGCGGTCTCCTCTGCATCCTGATCCGGCACCAGTCTCATGGATATCTTTGCATATGCCTTTGAGGGAAGTATGGTTTTGGTCCCCTCTCCTGTAAAACCTCCCCAGATCCCGTTCACATCAAGCGTAGGCCGGATCCCTATCCTTTCAGTGTCGCTGTATCCCTCTTCCCCTGCAAGCTCCTTAACACCAACAGATTTTTTGAAATCATCGCGGCTAAAAGGACGCCTTGCCATCTCTGCTCTCTCCTCAATGCTGCATTCCCTTACTTTATCGTAGAACCCGGGAATGGTTATGCGGTTGTTCTGATCCTTAAGCGAAGCGATCATTTCACAAAGGACGTTGCATGGATTAACCACTGCGCCGCCATATAATCCTGAATGGAGATCGCGGTTGGGGCCCGTTACCTCTACCTGCATGTAGGACAATCCCCTGAGCCCGGAAGTAATTGAAGGATTCTCAGGGGAGATCATTGTGGTATCAGAGATCAGTATCACATCAGCGGCCAGCCTCTCCCTGTTTTCCGAACAGAATTTTTCGAGATTCGATGAACCGATCTCCTCTTCTCCCTCAATCATGAATTTCACATTGCAGGGCAGAGTGCCGGTTTCATTCATGAACTCAAATGCCTTCAGGTGCATGAAGAGCTGACCCTTATCATCATCGGCACCGCGTCCCCATATCTTTCCGTCCCTGATAACCGGGTCAAATGGTTCACTGTCCCACAGTTCAAGGGGTTCGGCTGGCTGGACATCGTAATGCCCGTAAACGAGTATGGTCGGAACATCCGGCGAAATAATCTTCTCTGCGTAAACGACCGGGTGCCCGTCGGTGGGGCAGACTTCAGCCTTTTCAGCTCCCGCTTTGATAAGCGATTCCTTAATATGAAGAGCGGCACGATGCATGTCGTCCCTGTTCTCTTCCTTTGAACTTACGGATGGTATCCTGATAAGCTCAAACAGTTCCTCCAGGAATCTCTCCCTGTGCTTCTCAATGTAGTTTTTAACGGTTGACATTATAATTGGGTTTTTGGTTTATATTTTAGATGTTGGGGTCCTTCCCAATCCAATTGCTGCTATGCATAAATCATGATACACTTCCTCTCCGAGAGCCCTGATAAGAGGTTCCTTCAGAAACTCATAAAGATAAACACCCTCTCCGGTACCACATTCCCTTCCGGGCCGGCATATTGAGATCTCCTGGTAGTTGACAGCCTTAAAATCCCTGTATTGTTTTATGCGTACCGGGAAAAGATGGCACGAAAGAGGTTTCCGGAAACTGATAGAGCCATCGGTCCACGCCTTTTCTATCCCGCAAAGGAAGATACTTCCGTTCAGGACGGTATATGCGCACTCCTCGTTATTGATAAGGGGTGTCACTTTTTCTTTCTCAAAATCGGTCACGCTCGTTCCTTCATTTTCAATGACCCGGATACCTTCCGGCCTGAGATAAGGCTTTATTTCCGGCCATATCTCTTTCAGTATTTTTACCTCTTCATCTGTAAGAGGGGCCCCGGCATCTCCGTACCTGCAGCAACTGCCAAGACAACGGGGCAGGTCGCACCTGAATTTCTTTTCAAGCACATCGAGGCTGAATATGGTATCGTCGATTCTGAGCATACAGGGGTTCCGGGGTCAAACCAGTACTTTCCCGGTCATTTCTCCCGGTATTCCTATCCCCATTATTGTCAGCAACGTAGGAGCCACATCGGCGAGGATCCCTTCCCTTATCTCTTTATAGTCACCGGTGACAAGTATGCATGGGACAGGATTAAGGGAATGGGCTGTATTCGGAGAGCCATCCTCATTAAGTGCCTTGTCGGCATTGCCATGGTCCGAAATAACCAACACATCATAACCTTTCTCCCTTGCTGCCACAATCACTGCTCCGGCACATTCATCGACAGTGGCCACTGCCTTGCGAATCGCTTCGTAAACTCCTGTATGACCTACCATATCCCCGTTCGCAAAATTCAGGCAGATGAAATCGTACTTTTCGGTGTTAATCGCCTTAATTACAGCATCCTTCACACTATAAGCGCTCATTTCGGGCTGAAGATCATATGTCGGCACCCTGGGTGACGGTATCAGTATCCTGTCTTCGTTCTCAAAAATCTCCTCACGCCCGCCGGAGAAAAAGAATGTCACATGGGCATATTTTTCTGTCTCAGCTATCCTCATCTGGTGCCGTCCGGAGGCTGAGATCACCTCCCCTATGGTATTGTTGGCATTCTCTTTCGGATATATCACATGAAGTCCCCTGAAGGTAGCATCGTACGGCGTCATTGTGCAGTAATGCAAGGGTATGGTTTTCATGCCGAACTCGGGCATATCTTTCTGGGTCAGAGCAATTGTGAGTTCTTTGGCGCGGTCGTTCCTGAAATTAAAGAAAACAACAACGTCCCCTTCCCTTACTTTACCTATAGCCTCACCTTTTTCATCAACTACAACTATCGGTTTCATGAATTCGTCGGTAACGCCCTTTTCATAGGATTCCTGCATAGCTGAAGTAATATCAGTTGCAGGTGTTCCTGTTCCGTTTACCAGCAAATCCCAGGCTACCTTAATACGCTCCCATCTCTTGTCGCGGTCCATTGCATAGTACCTTCCGATAAATGAAGCAACCCTGCCGTTCGATTTCTGAAGATGTTCAAGCAGGTTTACCATATATCCCTTCCCGCTCCGGGGGTCGGTATCCCGTCCATCGCCGAAACCATGCACAAAAACATCCCTGAGACCATAATCCATGGTCATATCACATAATGTATAGAGATGCTTATCAAGAGAATGTACGCCTCCGTCGGACAGCAATCCGAAAAAATGGACCTGTTTGTTATTGTCCCTGGCATACGAAAACGCTGTTGTGAGAACACTGTTATTTTTTATCTCTCCCGACTTACATTCGATATTGATCTTAACCAGGTCCTGGTAGATGACTCTTCCGGCGCCTATATTCAGGTGTCCAACTTCAGAATTTCCCATCTGTCCGTCCGGCAATCCCACATCCTCACCAGAAGCATGAAGCCTTGAGCTGGGATAGCTGTTACGGAAATGATCGAGGTTTGGTGTCGGCACACTGCTTATCACATCAGCAGACGTACCGTCTCCGATGCCCCAGCCGTCGAGTATCATCAGTAATGTTTTTCTCTTTCTCATATATCAATTAAAAATTCCCCAAATATATCATAATAAAACAAAATGGAGAGGGAAGGGTTCACTCACCTAACCCTGTTCACCTTTATCCTGTACTCCGCTTCGGGGCATGTAGTTTCATAATCAATATCCCTGCCGACCCAGGCAAGCCATTCATCAGCAGAAAAATTCCTGGTCAGTGTGGCACAGACTCCCGATGCAAGGGAGTCGGCAAGTGTTGGCCGGCCGACGAGATTATTTATCCCGCCCAGCGTTCCCGAGAGAAGAACCTGTCCGTCGGGACTGAACTCAACTGCCACGATAAGGCCTTCACTATCGTTGAATGCGACCGAAGGATTGGAAAGATCGCCTGTATCCCACATTTTCAGCGTGCCGTCCCTGCCGGAGGAAGCCATCTGCGACAGGAGCTTGTTGTAGCGGATGGCGCTTATCTCTGAAGCGTGAGCAGTTATGGTTGATACTCTCTCCCCTGCAGAAATGTCCCACAGTTCTATTACTCCGTCAGAATATCCGACCGCCAGGATATCTTCATCAGGTTTAAACTGCAGGCTGCTGATCTTTTTGTCCTTTGATCCGATGGTGAGTTTCCGTGTTGCCTCATCCGGGTTCCACACCAGAACCTCTCCCCCGTTTGTCAATCCTGCAATATGACGGTCGTCAGTGGAAAGCTCTATTGAAGTGATTGAAACCTCGCCGGTAGCAACATCAACAGATGTTCTGGCCTTGAGGTCCCATTTGAGCACCTTGCCGTCGAGGGCGGCAGAGTACAGGTAATTGCCGTCATAAGAGAAAATCAGTGAACTTACTTTGCCCGAATGACCCTTCAGTTCATATCCTGCACCGCTCTCCCGTACCGGTATCATCCTGATGACTGATCCGGCTCCTCCGGCGGCAATCCAGTTTGCATCGCGGCTTACGGCAAGAACGTCAATGATATCCGAATCCGAATAGATGATCTGCAGATCCTGTTCCTTCCGGTCAAGATCCCATTTTATGATCCTGCCATCGGAGCCTGAGGTAAAGAATTCTCTTTTACCCGGCACAAAAGCGAGGCTCCTTATTTCGCTGTTATGCCCGGTGTAAGTTTTGAGAGCACTGTTTCCATATTGCTTTGCTACATTGTAAAGTCCCTGATAGACATCAGCATCATTGTAGTGGCCGCTGTTCCTTTTATTAAACAGCCACGACTGATAGGCCAGAAGGCTCTGGAGGTCGCGTTGCCCGTTGTTTTGCAGGGAGCGCAGAGACATTGATTTTGCTATTGAGATCATTCTGAGTCGTTGTGTTTCAGTTTTCAATTCATCAGCCCTGATTTTCTGGCCCCTGGCTTCAGCAGCACTCTTTTCCGCCTCTGTTACATTCCTTTCCGCAACAATTCTCCTGTTCTCCGATAACTCTTTCACTCTCAAAGCCTCTTTTTCGCTTTGCAGTGCAACTGATACTGTTGAATCCGCTTCAATGACCTTATTGAGAACGACCACAGCATATTTTTCAGCAATGGCTCTCTGTTCTGAAGCCTCTTCTCTCTGCTGTTCAGCAATTTTCCTGCGTTTTTCTTCTGCAGATCTCTGAACGAATGCAACTATCATGAACAAAGCTGTTATCAGGGCAATACTACCCAGTATCCTTGAAAAGATCCTGATCCTTCTCATCCTGGCTTTCTGCAGGTTACTTCTGGCCTCCTCAGCCTCGAGAAATGCCTTTTCGCTTGTCCGCAGATACACCATTGCCCTCTCAAAGGCCGGATCGTATATCTTTGCCCACGCCACTGTCGGCTGGTTCTGATCCCTCCACTTGAGGGCAAGCTGGAGATCAGGATTTTTCAGCAGCCCGGTCCTGCCTTGTTGAAACATTGCTGAAAGTTCCGACAGACGCAGGTACATCTTAACCGACTCAGCCTCCTCATCGACCCATTCGGCAAGCCGTTTCCAGAGTGAAATAAGACTCTCGTGGGTCAGATCAACAATGATGTCATCACCAAAAGGCTCATTATATTGCAGACTAACAAAGGATCCCGACGAATCCCTGAAATTTTCGATCACCTTTATCAGGCTCTCTCTTGAACAGCGAATGACCGGAATAAGTGCGGATATCATTGCCGGTTTCCGGATCCCCCTGTTGTCGGGGCCTTTGCCGGCTATGGATTTGAAAAGCTTCTCACATATCTTTTTTTCCTGATGGTCCAGCCTGTTGTACAGTTCATCGGCATGAAGCGGCATTATATTCATCAGGGTTCCGGCAGTGTTATAGTCAGAAAGGCTGACAGGACGATCGGGCTGATCGAGCTGCTGCCACAAGGAAAATGTCCTCATCAATGCGTGCTGGAGTACCGGCAGCTGATCGGGACGGTTACCCAGATCATCCAGAATGCTCTCAACCAGCTCAGACTCGTACTTTATGCCAGCAACTTTCAAAGGCCCCCCGATAGCTTCCCTGTAATTCTCTCTCCCCATCTGCGGCAAAAGGTAATTACTGCCATTGATCAGTCGTGTGAAATCCTTGAATTGCGAACATTCGGAGATAAGATCAGAACGCATGGCAATAACAACGTATATGTGGGAGCCGGACTGAGTAACCAGTCTGGTGAGGAGATCTATGAACCTCTCCCTTTCGGCACCGACACCCGAACCTTCTCCCATACCTTCCATCCTGAAGAGCTCCTCAAACTGATCGACAACGATCAGTACCTTCTTATCGCCACCGTCTGAGAGTAGTTCTAACAGGCCGGAAATAGTTCCTGGGTAATTTTCAGATGAGGACAAGGTTTTATCCATACCTGCTTCCTTCTTCTCAGAGTCAGTTAAAATTCCTTTGCAGGCATTCACCATGTTGCGCAAGGGATTATTGCCCGGTCTGAATGAAATAATCCTCCACTCCGAAGCTTCCTTGTGAGAATTCCCCCTGATCTCTGACAACAGGCCACACCGGATCAGTGACGATTTGCCGCTGCCCGATGCACCTGTAACAGCAACGAATCTGTTTTTAAGCAACTTGTCAAGGATTTCCCTGCTTTCATTATCCCGGCCGAAGAAAAACATGTTCTCCTCAGGAGTAAAGGGACGCAATCCGGGAAACGGATTTGTTTTCTGACTTGTATTTTTGTCCGGAGCCATAGATGGTTAAAGATTATCCTTCGTTATCATCAATAAATTCATATATCCGGCTGGAACTTTCAGTAAACTGATAATCAAACTCCTCAACTGCACTCAGGGGCAGCAGGTAACAGAATTCAGTATCATCCGGCAGGTGAAGAGGTCCCGTCCGGGTGCCAGGTGCCTCATATTCAACCATCATGTACGGATCAGATTTATCTTTTCCGAATATCCAGAGGATAAATCCGTCTGCCGGCAACAGTAGTCCGGCGATGTCATGGGTAAGATATTTCATCTTTCCGGCCAGCAAAAGCAATTCATCTTCCGGTATTTCCCTGAAGCAGGCACTCAGAAACAAGACCTTTTCAAACAGGAAGGCGTTTTCTCCGGTCCTGCCCGACATTATCCCTTCAAGCTTCTCTTTCTCAGCAGGGGGAACTCTCCCGATTGCCTTCATATAAAGATCTTTCCCCGACCGTGCAATTAAACGGCCGGCTTCTTCTCTCAGAAGTTCCCCGGGACTAAAAAGCAGGGCAATGACCGATTCTGCCATATCTTCATCACCAACTTCCCCTATATTACGCACGGCACAGGCTTTCGTCCAGATACTCAGGAGGTTATAGTCACAATTGATAATATCCTCATGCAGAATGTCATAATCAGGTATTCTCGACGGGAAGTACCCCGTAAGACGGCGCAGTAATTTCCTGAATGAAGAACCGTCATGCTGTAAGTCTGGTCCGCCGGTGCCGGAAGGACCAAACGCCTCATTTATCCAGTCCGGCATTAAGCCCTTACGTCCTCTTTCATCGGTACGTTTTCCCGGTTCATCTATATAAGCAAGGGAGATCAGTCCGTCGAGAAAAGATTTCCATCTGTTGTATTCCTTCCCCAGCTCCTTAACAAGCAATTCATCCCGGTTTTTGTCGAGGTTAACTTTTAATGAGAGGATCCAGGTAATTACTGCGCCGGTATCAGCGATAAGGTGATCAAGATGGTTTTTATCCTCTTCTCCTGCCTTAAACTGACATTCCGTGAGGTATCTCATTGTTAACTCCCTGATCTGCCGCGATGTTGTTCCAATAAGTGAGAGGAGGAACGATTTGCCTTCTTCGATGCAGTCACTTCCCATCAGCCTGATGATGGTCTTGCTTGCGGCAATGTTCCCCGAGCTTGAGAAGTAGAATTTCTGAAGGTATCTGACCGATTCGCTTCCGAACGACCGTAAAACGCTGAAAGCATCCCGGGCCAGAACAGGATGAGTCAGGCACTCGCACACCTCTGCAGACATGTCGGTAAGCCTGAATTTACCTATTATATAGAGCCCTGCCCTTTTCTGTTCTGGTGATTTATCCCTCAGAAGCCTTAAAATCTCCGAGGTTTGCGGCGACCTGGTCCCTGCAAGCAGTACCCTTGCGTGAGCTTTCCGGCCCTCTTCAGAATCCTGCGGAAGGGACGACCTCTTTTTAAGTGAGGCAGACCACCTCTCCTGAATTATTTCGACAGCTTCGGAAGCACGCTGGCGGAGACTCTCATCAGCGTGATTATCAGCGGAAATGCTTTTCAGTGCAGGCACGAGGTTCACATCCGTCTCATTTACAGAATGATCGATGATATGCTCAGCGAGCCTTCTGTTCTTTTTGCTTTTCAGTACCGCACTCTCTCCTGTTATCAGACCATAATAATTGTCTCTCAGTAATTTTCTGGCAGAAAACCTTTCGAACAATAATTGCCGGTCGCTTCTGACACCTTTTGCTGATCCTTCGGATTCTCTGGTTGTGTGATCAGGCAGCCATTTTTTCATAAACCCGGCAGTTTTATTAAGGGATAGCCTAAAATTAGGAAAATTACATCAATAATCAGCAATTGAGGTGTTTCTTAACCAGTGATATTATTGATACGAAGTCATTATATGTACCGTCAACCGTGATTTCCGCCCTGTTATAATACTTTTCGCGCTCCGAAAGTTTTTCCGAAATAAATTCCGGCAGTTTTTCCTTGCTGATATTCTTTATCAGCGGCCTCTCCCCCTTTGATCCTGAGAGGCGGACGCTGAGCTGTTCAGCTGTAAGCTTCAGGTATATGGTAAGACCTGTGCCGAGCATAAAATCCATATTGTCACCGGAACAGGGGGCTCCTCCCCCTGTTGAGACCACAGTGCGCGAAACCGGCTTAAGTTCCCTGAGGAGCCTGGTTTCAGTTTCCCGGAAATATTGTTCCCCGTACCTGGAAAAAACCTCCGGTATGGTCAGCCCGGTCTCCTTCTCGATCCTCTTATCAAGATCAATGAAATCCCAGCCAAGCCCTGCAGCGAGCTTTTTACCGGCAGTCGACTTACCGCTTCCCATAAAACCAATCAGATATATTTTATCTGCCCTGTCCATCAGAGTTCGAGCTTCATCTGTGCAGAATCGATATGAACGGCAGGGCGATCAGGTTCCTTATCACTTTCCTCTTCACGGGGCAGAGGTCTTTCTTTCCTGACCACCGGTTCAATCTCATTAATGTTTTCAATCATAAAACTGGTCAGGCGTTTTCCTTTTGCCTTGAAGCTCTTGACACCTATAAATTCTGCCACCTCGATAATTTCATTTTCGCGGTCCTTGTGTTTTCCCCCGAAATGCAACTCAAACCGCGGGTACTCAACTTCGGTCATGCTTACAAGCTTTGACCCTGGATGCTCATTAATAAAACATTGCGGCTTTTCGGATTCCTCGATCGTAAATCTTTTTACATAATGGTAATTCTGTTCTGCATCCCAGTATATGGCTGAGAATACTTTCTCAGGCCTGAATTTTTCAATGATCAGGATATTATCTTCAAAGTGATTTGAAAGGTCAAATCCGGTAGTCCTGAAATATGCGTTTTTTGTGATCACCAGTATCCTGTCCTCTGCAGCGAACTCTCCCAGGAACAATCCTCTCCCGTCAACGTTCAGTCTCGACACTGCGTCGTCGAACCAAATTTTCCGCCCTCCAAGGGTTGACAATCCCTTCTCTTTCAGGCTTATTTTTTGCACTGCATTTTTCGTGAGTATATTCCCCAGGGAGGATTTACCCTTTATGCTGAGCTGTCCGAAATCAAATTCAAAGACAAGCTTTTTAATACGGGCCTTCGGCCTGTGGTGGATCCTGATTACCTCAGCCTCACCGTTGGGATTAGCGCTGAAATAGGTTATTTTTGAACCCGGCGTCCCTCTTGTCAGGTTATATTCCTTATCGCGGGTCAGACCGGTAATTGCACATCGCTTGGCGAGCAAGGACCCGTCTTTGCCGTCCTGGTACACGATATTGTAGATGGTGCGTTCATCGTTCTTCAGGAATACGCCGGCATAAATTATGTCGCACCCGACAAAGACCTTTTCTGCGACCCTGGTTATCATGAACGCGCCATTCTTTCTGATAACCAGTATATCATCTATATCAGAACAGTCGCATACGAACTCATCCTTTTTCAGGCTGGTCCCTATAAATCCCTCCTTAAAGTTGATATAGAGCCTGGCATTGTTCGCGACCACTTTCGCAGCCTGAATGGTATCGAAATTCCTGATCTCGGTCCTCCTCTCCCTGCCCTTGCCGTATTTCTTCTTAATCTGCCTGAAATAATTGATGCTGAAAGGGATCAGGTTATTAAGATGATTTTTTACTTCAGTCAGTTCCGTTTCAATTCCTTTGATATGTTCATCAGCTTTCCCCGAATCAAATTTTGATATCCTCTTGATCTTTATTTCGGTAAGCTTTATTATGTCATCTCTTGTCACCTCTCTGAGCAATCTGTTTCTGAATGGCTTCAGTCCGTTGTCAATAGCCCTTATCACTGCCTCCCATGTCTCGCACTCCTCAATATCACGGTATATCCTCTCCTCAATGAATATTTTCTCGAGCGAAGACATGTGCCATTCGTCCAGCAGTTCGTCCCTTCGTATCTCAAGTTCTCTCTTCAGCAGCTGAACCGTATTTGATGCTGAGTGGCGCAACATATCGCTGACACCCATGAAGGAGGGCTTGTTGCCGGTTATCACACAGGTATTTGGTGATATGGAGTACTCGCAGTCTGTAAATGCATAGAGGGCATCAATAGTCTTATCAGGAGAGACGCCGGGCACCAGGTGTATCATGATTTCCACATTTGCCGATGTGTTGTCGTCTATTTTCCTGATTTTGATCTTTCCCTTTTCGCTCGCCCTGATAATGGAATCAATAAGGGTTCCCGTGGTTTTACCAAATGGTATCTCGTTGATAACCAGGGTCTTTTTATCTGCTTTTTCGATCTTTGCCCTAACTTTTATCACCCCACCGCGTTGTCCGTCGTTGTATTTTGTGACGTCTATGAGGCCACCAGTAGGGAAATCCGGATAAAGCACGAAGTTTTTACCCTGAAGATATTCTATTGTAGCATCGATAAGCTCGATAAAGTTGTGGGGGAGAATTTTGGAAGCAAGGCCGACTGCAATGCCCTCCACCCCCATCGCCAGCAGAAGCGGAAACTTGACCGGAAGGGTAACAGGCTCTTTGTTGCGTCCGTCATACGATTGTTTCCATTCAGTAGTTTTTGCGTTGAAAACCACCTCCACGGCGAATTTTGAGAGTCTGGCCTCAATATATCTCGCTGCAGCAGCGCCATCGCCCGTGAGAAGGTTTCCCCAGTTTCCCTGGGTATCGATCAGCAGTTCTTTTTGTCCAA
>DIKJ01000191.1:0-7338 GCA_002424525.1 Bacteroidales bacterium UBA5621
ACCGACTCACTCGCAGGGGAGAACTGGAAGGCATATATGGTAAGGATGGTCTCCGGTACCTGGCTGACAGAGAGAGAAGTAGATTCGACGACCTGGTGGCACTGGTTGATAGTCATAGTGCCTGATAATGTCAGGGAGAGTGAATCGATGATGTTCATTGGGGGAGGTTCTGCCAGAAATACCCGTCCGCCACTACCGGATGAGTGGCTTGTAAAAGGTGCTGTGGCGACCGGTTCCATAATATCGTACCTGAGCAACATCCCTTTTCAGCCGATTGATTTCAAAGATGACGACAAGGGCGGGAGAGATGAGGATGACCTGATAGCATATGGCTGGAGGCAATACCTCGAAAGCGGAGCTTCAGATGATAAACTGGAGTGGCTTGCCCGGTTTCCCATGACACGCGCTGTTGTAAGGGCTATGGATGTTGTACAGGAAATAAGTCTGAAGAAAGGTAAACCTGTTGACAGCTTCTTCGTTACCGGCGCTTCAAAAAGGGGATGGACAACCTGGACAACAGCAGCTGTAGACGACCGTGTAATCGGAATAGCGCCATTGGTGATCGATCTGCTAAACCTTGTACCCTCCTTCAAACACCACTGGCAGTGCTATGGCGAGTGGTCGCCGGCTGTTGAAGAATATGTTACGGAAGGGATAATGGACTGGATGGATTCCACACAGTTCCGGCAATTACTGCAAATGGTGGAACCATACTCATTTGTCGACAGGCTGACAATCCCGAAATATGTTGTAAATGCCGGATCCGATGAGTTTTTTGTTACCGATTCCTGGAAATTCTACTGGGATGACCTGCAGGGGGACAACTATCTGCATTATGTGCCGAATGCCAGCCACAGTCTGGCTGGCGCTTTTCAGCCGATCAGCCTGATCTCCTTTTATCAGAGGGTTATAACTGGAACTGAAATACCGGAATTTGAATGGAAGATCGGAAATGATACCATATATATCCGGATTGATCCGGAAAGCAATTACCTTCTGAACAGATGGGAAGCTGTCAACACAACGGGCAGGGATTTTCGCAAATATGTTGTCGGAGAGGCCTGGCAGAAAGAGGAAATAAAGCTGAAAGAAGACGGGAGGTATGAGGTTTATATAACCAGGCCCGACAGCGGTTACAAGGCCGCCCTTGTCGAGATAATATTTGATCCCGGGGCGGATTTCCCGCTCACCTTTTCAACAGGAACACTGGTAACGCCGGATAACTATCCATTTCCGCCATTTTAAAAGACAATTTGCATTGTTACTCCGAATAAACTCCGTGATCCCGATAGCTACCGATAGCTACCGATAGCTACCGGTAGATCCCGTTAGCTATCGGGACGGGAAGTGACCCTGGTTAAATATTCCTGAACCTCTGTTACAGCCCGAATTATTTTTGCTATTTTGGCAGCCGTTTCTTAAGTAAATCTGAGGTATTAATTCATAACAGATCAATAATCAGCGGGGGTTAAAATGAGCAAAAAAGGTTTCCTGTATCAGTCTGCGGTGGTGGCTTCACTTGCAGGGTTTCTTTTTGGGTTTGATACGGTAGTGATATCGGGTGCCGAGCAGAAGATTCAGGCACTCTGGTCCCTTGACAGCACCCTTCACGGACTGGCCATTAGCATGGCTCTGTGGGGCACGGTTATCGGATCGTTTATCGGCGGCTGGCCCGCCCAGTTTTTCGGACGGAAAAAAACACTCCTCAGTGTGGGAGTGCTCTATCTTATTTCGGCAGCAGGGTCCGCCCTTGCCCCTGAGGTTTATTCATTCATGGCATTCCGTTTCATTGGAGGACTGGGCATCGGTATCTCAACCGTTGCTGCCCCCATGTTCATTTCCGAAATTGCTCCGCCCCAATACCGCGGAAGGTTGACCGGCATGTTTCAGTTCAACATTGTAGTTGGCATTTTAATGGCGTTTCTTTCAAATTCACTGCTCGGGGGAATTGGCGAAAATGCATGGCGCTGGATGCTGGGAGTGGAAGCATTTCCTGCTTTTCTGTTCTTCCTGCTCTGTTTCCTTTTGCCGGAGAGCCCCCGATGGCTGATAGTATATAAAAATGACAGGATTGGTGGAATGAATATCCTGAAGAAAACAAATCCTGAAATCAGTGATGATGAAATAACCCTTATTCTGGATGAGATAGCAGCTACTTCAAATGAGAAGCAGCAATCACGCCATTTTTTCACTAAAAGATTGCTGAGACCTATATTTCTTGCTGTTCTGATTGCCTTTTTTAATCAGCTCTCCGGCATAAATGCCATTCTCTACTTTGCACCGAGGATTTTTGAGATGACCGGACTGGAGGCAGAGACAGCACTCCTGCAGTCAGTGGGCATCGGCATCACCAACCTTATTTTCACCTTTATTGGGTTGTATCTTATCGATCGCCTGGGGCGGCGCAAACTGCTATATATAGGTTCTTTCGGATACATAGCCTCGCTTGGGCTTACTGCCTGGGCATTTGCGTCAGGCAGAATGACGATGGTACCGGTCTATATTTTTGCATTCATAGCGGCTCATGCCATAGGTCAGGGAGCTGTTATCTGGGTCTTTATCAGCGAGATATTTCCAAACAAACAGCGTGCCTTCGGCCAGGCCCTGGGGAGCTTTACCCATTGGTTCTTTGCCGCGTCGCTTACCCTTGTTTTTCCGCTGATGGCCGAGGCTTTGCCTCCCCAGTTTATCTTCGGGCTGTTCTGCGGAATGATGGTCTTACAGCTGATCTGGGTGAGGTTCTTCGTCCCTGAGACAAAAGGCATTCAGCTCGAAAAGATGGAGAGCAGGCTTCATGAATAAAATATTCTTTCTAATGATATCCGGCAGTGGAATCGCTCAAAGATTCCGAACACCGGTGGTGCTCCACCAATACTAACCGATGCGCCAAATCCGCAAAACTGAACACCGGAGGTGTTCCACCAATGCACCTCTAACCAGAAGGTCCCGAATGACTACCAGGGACCTGTTAGAATCCTTTAGATTCACCCGCTAGCTGCGAACAGATAGATCCTCCTTCCAGCGTCTGGTAAAATACTTGTGAATAAAATAGATGTAAGTTATTCCGAGATTGGTTTCGATCAGAGAATTGATCACGACAGGTTGCCAGCTGGCAGGCCGGATCCCGCAGATGAGAAGGGATGCTTCCCATGCAAACTGCACACCAATACCTATTGACAGGAGCCAGAGGATATTGATAGCTTTTCTTCCTCTCAGGTTGTTGAAGATAACAATCAAATATCCAACGCATAGGACTAAAGCCATAATGCCGTGATATGATACTGTACCCCGGGAAATTGAAATCTCTCCAAATCCCGATCCAAAGCTCTGACTTAACTGACCAATGGTAATCCAGCCCAGTATCGGCAGCAGGGACCATTCCACTGCGTGACCGTCGCGGTCAAACAAAAGCCATATCCATGTTAAATTAGTAAATCCATAGCTCATGCTCAACCAAATTAAAAACCATAAAGGATCCGCACCTTCAATAATCCTTGTACCAAGAAGCCGGTAAAATACTCCGTAGTCAATCAGGAAATACACAACGCCTGCAATCACTCCTGCAATGATTGCCATGCGTCTTTTAAGGTACAGCAATAAACCTGCATAAAGCAACAGCCAGCAGATGTCGAGAATGATGTAAAGGGAACTAAATGTCCTTGCTACTGTAAAATCCATCCTTTAGTAAAATCTTTAATTATAAGAAAATATTCTTAAATTCCATCAAAGGATGATTAATTTTCTCTGGCGAAGTGTGGCAGAAGAGATTGAGTGTGAGTGTGTGTGAGTGTGAGTGTGTGTGTGAGTGCGGGTAAAAAAGAGACGAGAGTGCTCGCTTCTGCTTCTTCCTTGTTTGCCATATATATACTGTAAAAGCTGATAAGATAAACAGAAATTACAAGGATGCTTCAGAACTGTTTAATATATATGTGTGAATTATGTAAATTCCTTCAAAAATTATATAACCATTCCGGGATCATAGAGAAGTATCTTTGCCAGAGATATTTTATTCAAAAACTTAAACTTAAGAAAATGAAAAAACTAGTTTTAATAATAGCAATAATTACGTCCATGGCTACCATTTTGTGCGCTCAGGATAACAGTACTGATTTACGTGATAAACTACTGTTTGGTCTGAAAGCAGGTGCAAATTACTCAAATGTTTATGACTCAAAAGATCAGGAGTTTAATGCTGATTTTAAATTTGGTTTTGCCGGAGGCGTTTTTTTATCGATCCCTATTGGGAAATATATAGGTTTTCAACCTGAAGTATTATATTCTCAGAAAGGATACAAAGGATCAGGCACATTCCTCTCTATTCCCTATGAATATACCCATACCACAGACTATATAGATGTTCCCTTGCTGTTGGCAATTAAACCAGGTGCATTTGTGACCCTGCTGGCAGGACCTCAATATTCATTCCTAATAAAACAAAAGAATGAATTTACGATCGGAAACTTTACTGAAGATCAGGAACAAGAATTTAGAAATGATAAAAGCGTATTGTGTATTGTAGGAGGTATCGATTTTAATCTGAACGCATTTGTACTTGGAGCAAGAGCCGGGTGGGATCTTCAAAATAATAACGGTGAGGGAACATCTATAAATCCCCGTTACAAAAATGTCTGGTACCAGGCCACTTTAGGAGTCAGGTTCTAAGAAAATGCTACAAACACCTTACACGGTCAGTTGGGGGGCTGTTCCTAAAGGCTCATCTACTGACCCTGATATGAAGCGACTTGCCATGATGGTGGAAGACCATCCGTACGATTACAGGAATTTTGAAGGGATTATTCAAGCAGTTAACTTGATTAAAGTTGATCAATTATATTTTTTTGCTTTTTGTGCTTATATAAGATGAATCTATCTTTTCAAAAACTTTTTTATGCCCTGGCCACCGTCTTTGCGCTTTTCGCAATCTTAATTTTAGCTAAATCTATTCTGATTCCTTTAGCTTTTGCTTTGTTTATGTCCTTTATACTGTTTCCGTTAACAAAGAAGTTTGAGTCATGGGGATTGAATAAAATACTCGCTGCTTTTCTCTCCATTTTAACAGTTATTTTAATAATAGGAGGAGGCATTTTCCTTTTCTCGACTCAACTTATCGAACTCTCAAAAGAGTTATCTAATTTCGAGGATAGAATCATCCGTGCTTTTGCTGACATCACTTTATATGTCAACAAGAATGTGAATATTATATCAAATCTGGAAAAAAATGAGCTATCTGACAAAATCAAGGATTGGTTTAACGAATCTGCAGGCTCATTGGTAAGCAAAACCTTCACCACAACAGCAACTTTTCTCGCCGGACTGCTTGGAACAATTATATTTACTTTTCTCATCTTGATTTACAGACATGGATTTACACAGGCATTAATGGGGTTTTCTCCTGAAGATAAAAGAGAAAGAGTTTTAAAGATGTTTAAATCAGTTCAGCAGGTTGGACAAAGATATTTGTCCGGAATGCTTCTTCTCATCATCATAATAGGATTAGCAAATAGCATTGGGCTCTGGATTATCGGCCTTGACAATCCTTTCCTGTTTGGCTTCTTAGCCGCTTTTTTGTCTATCGTTCCTTACGTAGGGACAGCTTTGGGAGCTATTATCCCTATCCTGTATGCTTTTGTGTCTTATGATTCTCTGTGGCCGGTATTAGCAGTCGCAATTTTACTTTGGGCCGTTCAATTGATTACGGATAATTTTCTCAGTCCAAAAATTGTAGGAGGCAGTTTACATATTAATGCATTAGTAGCCATTCTAAGTCTGATCATTGGCGGTTTAGTCTGGGGCGTGGCCGGAATGATATTGTTTTTGCCGTTTGCTGCAATGTTGAAAGTTTTTTGTGAGGAATATGAAGAACTTAAACCAATCGCGCTATTAATTGGTAACCAGAATTATAAAGAAAAAAATAGTGGCAGTAAATTTATCAAAAGAAGGTTTACAAAGGTAAAAGGTTGGTTTTCTAAATTTTAATTTAATTTACCTGATTAATTTCAGAGACCAGCCTGCTCCGGGCTCTTGATAGTCGCGACCTTGAGCTGCCAGCCGATCTTTCTCCATGAGTCGACAGACCGGTTTTGAACTATACTTTTGAGCCATGCACCAAAGCTTACTTCGCCCTTCCACGACCCTATCTTTTCAAATGCCGAAAGGAATGATTCCTGCATAATATCCTCCGCTTCATCAGGATCTTTAACAATTCCCAGACTTATGTTATACATAGCCCTGTAATACATTTTATAAATCCGGAACTGAGCTTTCGGCTCACCTCTCCTGCATGCTTCAATCAGAATGTGAAGGGGAGTCGCAATTGTATCATAAGAAAGTGTTTTACTTTTTTCCATGAGAGATGTAGTTTATCATTCATGGTAAAAATATCATCAGCCACCTCCAATGGACGAATATCCCTATAAGGATGGTGTACATCCCTATCGGCATGCATTGATCTGTCGGAGTAAATAATTGATTATCTGCTATCTGTTGATTTTCGGAATTCAGACGGGGTTTTACCTGAATGTCTCCTGAAAGCATTATTAAAAGCTGTCCTGGAGTTATAACCCACCATTTCCGATATCTCCTCGATGGTCAGAGTGTTTTTCTTATCATTAATAATTATTTCTTTTGCTTTTGCCACCCTGTACGATGCAAGAAGTTCAAAGAAGCTTTTTTCGAGTTTCTCGTTCATTACCTGTGACACATGATGCGGACTCTCTCCGATCTTTTTTGCCAGGTCAGACAGGGATGCAAGACTTTCTGAAAAATATTCCCGCGTTTCAAACTCTTGAATTATCTTTTCCAGGATATTCTGTTTTTCCTTCTCATCTAAAGATGATTTATGATATTTCCTGATAGGGAAATCAAGGAAGGAGGCAGATCGGTCAAAATATGCAGAATCGTTCATCACCCTTAGCGTGGTAAAAAACGTAAAAACTGCAACATAAATCCCTATGAAATAATCACCTGCATTTCCACGGAATGTTATCTTAACCACAGTAAAGACAAGAAACAGGATGAAGCTGTGGAAGATTACAAATCTTAATGATTTAATAACTTCATCGTCTGTTCTGAAAACTGATGATCCGGTTTTCCCTGTTTTCACAAGCAGTTTCCCGAAGGCAAGCAGGATATAAAACAATATCTGTACGCCCTGGGCTGGGGTGAGGTATTTGTTAATCTTCAAAGGGTCGTTGGAGACGTTACTGGTCACATCGAGGAGTGGCCATTCGGGATGATGGTTTAACACATAAATGTTGTACTTGAATTCATCAGGTTGAACCAGATTAAAACTCAAATAGCCCAGATATAGAATCGGGATAATAAAGTGGAACCACTCTT
>DIKJ01000191.1:7357-7671 GCA_002424525.1 Bacteroidales bacterium UBA5621
GATGCTGATGTAAAGGTAAGTGGAAGTACCTTAACGATGTATCCCGTAAGGTTAAGAACCTGTTCGAAGATTATATACGAAAGTGACAGGAGGAGCAATCCCTGGAACAGATTAGCCTTGCTGTTACGGGAGGGTTTTAATATAAAAAAGAATGAAAGCAGGAAACCCAGGAATACTCCTGTGAAGATAAATATCGACAAAATATCTGCGTGGAAGGAGATGTTCATTCATCAAAACTACATAAAATTCGAACATTCAGCTATATGCATTCGTGAGAGGCAGACTTTAGGCATAAAAAGAGCGAGAATGTCCGC
>DIKJ01000002.1 GCA_002424525.1 Bacteroidales bacterium UBA5621
GTGCGGGACTCCCGCTTGACCTGCCATCATTTCTGAAAAAAGAGAGTGTTACAAAGCTTATTCCCATAGTATCGTCGGCAAGGGCTGCAAGGATAATCTGTGAAAAATGGAAGTCCGCCTACAATTACCTTCCCGATGCGGTAATCGTCGAAGGACCGGAAGCAGGAGGACACCTCGGCTTTAAGGCGGACCAGATATCCGATCAAAACTATTCCCTTCAGAAGCTTGTTCCTGAAATCGTAAGTGAACTGAAAACATTCGAGGAGAAGTATGATCAGCCTATACCGCTTATTGCGGCAGGAGGAATCTATACCGGTGCCGACATCAACAATATAATGAAGCTCGGAGCTTCCGGTGTGCAGATGGGAACCAGGTTTGTCACGACAGAGGAATGCGACGCCTCAACGGCTTTTAAGCAGGCTTACATCAATTCCAGTGAGAAAGATATCGAAATAATAAATAGCCCTGTGGGAATGCCCGGTCGGGCCATCCTGAGCAATTTCATCACGAAAATGAAGGCAGGATATAAACAGCCCAAAAAATGTCCCTTCAAATGTATCAAGACATGCGATATTACAAAAAGCCCGTATTGTATCATAATCGCCCTGATCAATGCCCTGAAAGGGAACTTCGAAAATGGTTATGCCTTCGCGGGTTCCAACGCCTTCCGGGCAACAGGCATTATCTCAGTCAGGGAGACTTTCCAGGCTCTTCTCAATGAGTTCAGAGAGAGCCTGAAAGGGTAAATACCATTTGGGTATTTAAAATTTATGTTGCATATTTGCGTGATTTTTCAGGCAAAATAATTCCGTCGACTTTCAGGAAATAATCAATCCGGAAAAGGGATAGGCCAGCCTATTTGAATTTGAAGTGATTGGGATAAATTGCAGATTATTGTAAGAAGATTCTTATAATTAGAAGAAACTAACTAAATTCGCGATCAAAATTGCAGCATTGATTTAAAATATATTAAGATGCAAAACAAACTCCACGAACTAACGGAAAAAATTTACAGGGAAGGTGTATCAAAGGGGAAAAAAGAGGCTGAAGTGATTTTATCTGAGGCCAGGGATGAATCGTCAAGAATGGTCAGTGAAGCTGAAAAGCAAGCTGAGTCTATTATTGCTGCAGCAAGGAAGGACGCTGATGAGCTCAGGAAAAATACTGAGTCGGAATTGAAGATATCCTTCAGGCATGCAATCAATTCCCTGAGGCAGGAGGCTGAAAGGATGATTGCCGGCAAAATAGTTGATGAGCCCGTTTCTGAGGTCTTTTCTGACAACCGCCTGATAGCCCGCCTGATAGAAACGATAGCTGATAAATGGAACCCCGGAGAGAGCGAAGCAGGTATTGAGGTCTTCATTCCCTCGGAAATGAAGAAGGAGATTGAGGATTTTTTCACACAGGAGACCCGGAAAACTCTCGCGGCAGGGATCGTCCTCAAACCAGTAAAATCGATGGGAAAGGGTTTTGAAATAAAGCCCGCAGGGAAGGACTACAAGATAAGCGTGACAGAAAACGATTTCGTCAGTTTCATCAAGGAGTTCCTCCGGCCGAAGCTTATTGACCTTCTGTTTTAACTGCAATGATTTTCAAAAGACATTATTATTATCTGGTGGCAGGGTTTGCTGATCTTGTTTTCGACAGTGGCAAGGGATATCCCGATCTGGCCGGATTTGTTGAAGAGCTGAAGAACAATCTTCACCCTTCCGATTATAAAACCATCTCCCTGCTTTTTCTGCCTTACGACAACGACAACCTCATTGCATTTTTAGAAGGGAAGACGGATAAGTGGAACCCTCTCGGAAAATATTCAGCAAGTGAATTTGAGGAAGAACGCAAGGTTTTGCAGTCGATTGTCGGTGAGAAAGATGTTATTCCGCCTTATATGGTGGCCGTAATGAATCAGCGCACCGGAGAAGAGCAGACGATTGACAGGGTATCGACCTGGAAAAAGCTTACCGAGGGGTACCTGGAGATAGCTTTGAAGTCGGGCAGTAAATTCCTCAGGAAATGGGTCTCCTTTGACCGTGACATAAGGAATATCTTTGCCCTTATAAATGCAAAGGAGCTTCATCTCAACGCAACGAGGTACATAGCCGGGAAGGATCAGTTTGCAGAGGAACTGATAGCTGTTTTCAATTCCGGAAAGGATTTTGTGATACCTCATGAACCGGAGTATGCACCCGCCATCTTCAGGATTGCCACGGAAAGCGATTTCCTTGAGAGGGAAAGGAAAATAGATCTGGAGCGTTGGAATTTCGTTGATACCAACACTTTCTTTGAATATTTCACCCTCGACCTGATCCTGGGGTATCTTATAAAGTATATGATAGTCCTGAGATGGAAACAACTTGAGCCGGAGACAGGAAAGCTAATGCTTCAGAAGCTTATAGACCAGATGGAGACACAGATAATGTCGGTCGGATATAATGAATAACAACTGAATGAAATTTTAGAAAGATATGCTGACTAAAGGAAAAGTAAGTGGTATAATATCAAACCTGGTGATTGTTGATGCTGACGGCCCGGTTGCCCAGAACGAGATATGCAGGATCGAACACGAGGGAACGAAACTGATGGCTGAGGTGATAAAGCTTAACAGGAATCAGGCGTTTGTCCAGGTTTTCGAAAGCACACGGGGCCTGAGGGTAGGATCAGATGTAGAGTTCACCGGCCACATGCTTGAAGCGACACTTGGCCCCGGAATACTTTCCCGTAACTACGACGGATTGCAGAATGACCTTGACAGGCTCGAAGGGATCTTTCTTAAAAAAGGTGAATACAACTTTCCTCTCGATGAGGAGCAGGCCTGGGAATTCAAGCCTCTTGCAGAAGCGGGAGAGACAGTTGAGGCAGGATCGTGGCTGGGGGAGGTTATTGAAAACTGGATCCCTCATAAGATCATGGTGCCGTTCAAGTTCTCAGGCAGTTTTACCATTAAATGGATTGCTGAGCAGAGTTCTCACAGGGTGCACGATGTAATTGCCGTTCTAACAGACTCAAGGGGTGAGGAGCATCAGATAACAATGGTCCAGAAATGGCCGGTAAAGCTGGCTGTCAAGGCATATAAGGCAAAGACAAGGCCCTGGAAAATAATGGAGACCGGGATCAGGGTCATCGATACCCTCAATCCTATAGCAGAGGGAGGTACAGGTTTTATCCCTGGTCCTTTCGGATGTGGCAAGACGGTCCTTCAGCACGCTTTGTCGAGGCAGGCAGATGCAGATATGGTGGTGATTGCGGCATGCGGTGAGAGAGCAAACGAGGTGGTTGAGATTTTTACCGATTTTCCAAAGCTGATCGATGCAAGAACAGGCAGGAAGCTTATTGAAAGGACCACCATCATTGCGAATACATCAAATATGCCCGTAGCAGCAAGGGAGGCTTCTGTTTATACAGCTATGACAATTGCCGAATATTATCGCGCGATGGGATTGAAGATCCTTCTGCTGGCTGATTCCACCTCGAGATGGGCACAGGCACTGAGGGAAATGTCGAACAGGATGGAGGAGCTTCCGGGCCCCGATGCATTCCCGATGGACCTGCCTGCAATTATTTCAAACTACTATTCAAGAGCCGGTTTTGTGGAGCTTAACAATGGCAAAACAGGATCCATAACATTCATAGGAACGGTATCGCCGGCAGGAGGCAACCTGAAAGAACCTGTTACCGAATCAACCAAGAAGGCAGCCCGCTGTTTTTATGCACTCTCTCAGCAACGGGCGGATTCAAAAAGATACCCGGCTATCGATCCTATTGACAGTTATTCAAAATATTTTGAATATGAAGAGGTTAAGGATTATATGGCACGGAATATTTCCCCCAACTGGGTCGATCAGGTAGTTAAGGCGAGAGACACGCTCCTGAGGGGACGGGAGGCCCAGGAACAGATCAATATCCTGGGCGACGACGGAGTACCGCTTGAATACCATATAAGATATTGGAAATCGGAGGTGATCGATTTTATTATCCTTCAGCAGGATGCTTTTGACACAGTGGACCGTACAACACCAATTGCCCGCCAGAAATACATGCTGGGCAAGGTACTCGAGATCGCTGACAGGGAGATGAAATTCAATACCTTCGAGGAAGTGGCCTCCTGGTTCAAGAGGCTCATTAATTCACTCAGGCAGGTGAATTACTCGAAATACGAATCAGGAGAGTTTTATAACCATC
>DIKJ01000171.1:0-4999 GCA_002424525.1 Bacteroidales bacterium UBA5621
TGTCAAAATATGACAACAGGAAACTCTGGGAAAAATATGATTACAGGGATTTTGGCATCAGGGGAGAACCTTACCTTGATATCGACTACAGGGAGGTTCAATATCTGACTGATACCGGAAGATGCTGGGATGGAGAGCGGTTTAGCCTGAGGGATATGGTGAAGCCTGGCCAGAGATTGACCAGCCGTGAAAAGGTACCGCAGGACAAAGACTACTTTAAGGCAGTTGAAAAATCCATGCACAGCACCTTCGATATAATAACTGCTCTGGAAAAGAACCTGATGCCTTCCGTATTGTTGATAACAATCCATCCACAGCGTTGGAACAGCAGGTTGATGCCATGGATCACTGAGCTGGTCCTTCAAAATGGCAAGAATGTTGTTAAAGGTATAATCACCAGGTCCGGCAGGTCCGAAGAAGGACAGTGACCTATACCTTGGCTACAGACTTCTACTTGAAAACTATAACCTGGCTGAAGCTCTCCTGTCCATGTAACCGGATTGTATAAAATCCCGGTAAGAGATTCCCTCTTTGGATCACAATCTCATTCTCATCATTCACCCTGATTGTCCGAACGACATTACCGTTAAAATCCGTGAGTTCTATTCTCTCGAAAATCTGTAGTGAGCCCGGATTTATTCTGATGGTAATGCTTTCAAGGGCAGGAATGGGGAAGATGGTGAAAGGATGCGCCACCCTGTTTGCCTGCCGGGAAGTGGATTCTGCAAATGGCCCCCTCTCCTCAACCAGGCACTTGCCCAAACAGTCTCCGTGAGCAAGGTGAGCGTCAACAGCAGCCACAGGTACATAAATGGTATGTCCCCTGTGGCAGACCGGAACCTTTTGTCTGCGGCTATATTCAAGAGGCTGCATTCCATATACGAACTCTTGCCTCGTTGTGTTAACCCATTCTCCATTCCTGAAATCCTGGTAGTCTACAGCGGAGGTTTTGCCGCACCGGTTGTATTCATAGTTACGCCTCGTAAAACCTACCCAGTCATTGTTTGACCAGCTGAAGATGGTCATTCGTTCGCGCAGATTATGCTCCCCGATTTCGTAATCGAACTTGTTCACCGGGGTGTCATTAAATCGAATTTGTGTTCTGAGGACAAGTTGTCCGTTCTCATCGTAATACCACGAATCATGGAAAGAGTCGACCCACTCAGTTCCGCTCCACGACTGGAAGGTATACTGCTTTAAACGGCCTCCTTCATACTGGTAGTCCGTATACCTGCTGATATTTTTCCATACCCCGTTTAAAAAATACTGGATGATCGTTTCAATATTACGGCCATCACTGTCTTGTATCCAGGTATCCCTCCTGTTATCAACCCAACTGCCAGCAAGATAGACCTGGTACAGAGCTTCCTTTAACACCTTACTGGCAGTATACCGGTAAATTGTTCTGCCTGATGGAATCCCTGTGAGGTAATCAGAAGTGGTTATCACCAGCGTCTCTCCGTTCTCAAAAGTGTACTCGTATTTTACCGTGTTCTTGAGAATCCAAGTCTCACTCGAAGCATCCCATGAATATTCGTAAACCATCTCCGTACGGAGAACCGGTTCTGCAATTAGAAAATGGTCCCTTCCCTGTTGAGCATGGAGGATCAGCCCTGAGAGGAATATCATTATTGATAGTTCGGCTCTTATTACAGTCTTAATCATTGTTTTCATCAATTCTCTGTTCTTCTCTTCAAACGATCAACAGCCCGGATTGTTTCGGTTTCTGTGGCAACCCTTGATAAACAGCTTCTGGTAGTCCGGATTCTTTTTCATGATTGTGAAGCTGTCCGGCCAGTTATTTACAAACCAGTGGAGGAACCCAGTCAGGTCAATCTTTTCGGTTATCATCCTGTTCCTCCGGGCAATCCACTCTTCTTTAAGCCCTTCGGTTTTAAGCAGTGACTCTCCCTTTTCAATTGCCCTGAGCTGGTCTTCGTCCGACTCTGAGAATGTGAAGCACAGGCCGTACTTGTCACGCTGTTCATCCAGGGGAAAGCTCCGGGAGTTGTGTATGACCAGGGACGGGGTCCCGAGGACAGAGCATTCGGAAGGCATTGTAAAACTGTCAGTCCACAGCAAAGTGGCAAAGGCGAGTACATCATGTATCCTGTAAGGGGCTGTTTTGAGCCTGAACCTTTCAAGTTCAGGAGGAAGGGCTCCCTCCGAGGATATAAATACTTTAACGAACTCCGAAAAACGTTTCACTGCAGCTACCTTGTTCCGAAGGCTGATCCCTCTGTGTCCCAGGTCATGGCTTGCCTTCCATGATACAAACCGTAAAACGACATACTTCTCATCCACGCCAATACCCAACTCCCCAAGAACTGACTCATCCGGGACGAACCTGCAGGGGTGCAGGTAAGCAAGCTCATGATAGCCGGAATACCTGATCACTTTTTGTGATTTGAGCGGATGGTTAAAGTCGCCTGTAATGATTGCTTTGGTAAAAGGCTTATAGAGCCATATCTGTTCAAAATTGAAAGTGTCTTCGAGTGCAATGTGAGGCCTGCCCAGCATGGCAGCGGCATGAGCTGCGATATAGGATCCGTGACTCAACAGCAGATCCGGTTTAAACCGAATTCCTTCCAGGTACTCTCTAATTCCGAACCTGGCAATCCCGAAGATCTTTCCTGCTGTGCCCGAATATTTCTTCCCCAGTGACTTGTAGGGCAAGCCATAGTGCTCCAGCAGTTCAGTCTCGAACTCCTTTTCACGGCAGGTAAATAAGACTTCAGAACCATCCCTTATCAGTTCCAGCCCCAGGTTGCGGAAGAGGTGAACATGCGCGGGATGTCCGATATCAATCAGAATTCTCATTGACAGAAAGTTTACTCATTACATTTATCCCGGCCTTCCCTGCCATGTAGAGTAGTCTTTTATTTATTTTAAGGAATCTGCCATACTCCTCCTGGCGCCCTCCGAACCTGGCCTTAAACTCCCTGACACCATAATCCTTGCCTGACAAACCTGCACCCATCAGGTCAAAACAGGGAATGCCGTTACTGCAGGCATAGTCCAGTGCAGCCCAGGTTGCCATTACGCTTGGATACTGATCCCTGTACTCATGGTCGAGGCCACAGATAAAATACTCAAATATGCTCCTACGCTCCAGAAAAGGGCAGTAAATTCCGCCTATCACTTTTCCCTCGTACCAGACAAGCAGGAACCTGCCGAATTTCTGGTGAAAGGCTCCGCTGAAGAACTCCCATGGCATTAATGGCTTACGGACCTTTTTCCGGTAATGGCTCTTCAGGATCGTATAAAATGCCTCGACATCAGTGATTGAGCCTGGCTCCCTTATCTCTGCCCCGTTGCCCGCAGCCTTCCTGATCTGCCGACGACGTGAAGAGCTGATGGCCGAAATCATTGCCTCGCGGTCAGCGGTATGTATCCGGATATCGAGATACGGGACATAACTCCATCCATGTCTCCCGAAAATGTTTTTAAATAATCCGTAATCAGAGTAGTTACGGGTCTCGAGGTAAATAGTCCGTCCTGATAGTTCATTGGAAACCATACCCAGCAGGGAATCGAGCGCATCGCTCATCCCGGGCAGCACAAGGGGGCCGCCAAAAATAATGCCTCGTCTGGAAAAGAAGCCGGTTACTCCGCGGCCCGCGAATTCAACTGTTACCGCGAGTGCCGTCAGTGTATCTCCGGATTCCACGGCACAGGCATGAGCAACCAACCCCGGAGTGCCGTCAATGAGCCTGAAAAAATCCGGGGTCTGGAAAGGGGTTGAATGCATGCTTGCCATTAGGAGAGCCTGCCATTTTTCTTCAGGAATGTCAAAGTTTTTTATCATAATTTCACTGAAGCCACATTACACGAAGAACTCCCTCATCCACAATTCAAGGTTGATCATCTTCCATATCTCCTTTGAGTTGTTTGCCCTGCCTTTGAGATGGTCGTCATAAATTGCTGCAGCCTTTTCTGTCTTCACATACTTACCCCCAATAATACTATCTCTTCCAAGGACATCTAACATAAGGTCCCTGAAATACGGTTCGCGTAACCATTCATCCTGCGGAGTGCCGAACCCTATCTTATCTTTCCGGAGTCTGATCTTTTCCGGGACCAAACCTTTCATTCCTTCACGCAGAACAGCCTTGGTCATTCCGCTTTTAATCCTGTCAAGCCCTTCAGTCGACAGGCACCTCTCCACCAGGTTATGGTCAAGGAACGGTACCCTTGCTTCCAATGAAAAATACATTGAATTCCTGTCCTCCCATTTCAGGAGATGCTCGAGCTTGTATTCAAAATGACTGAAAAGTGCATCCTGCATGCTGTGCGGGTCATACAGGCTTTCTGCCACCGATCTCCGCCCACTGTGGTCAAGGATGAAAGCATCTGAAAGGTATCCCCTGGACGCAATCATGGCCCTTCTTCGCAGTGCACCTGGCAGGAGAAGATATGCCACACTTTGGAGACCATATATACTTCTGTGATTCCTGAGATAACAATACATCTCCCGCGTCAGCCTGCCGAGCCTCAACCTTCGCAGAAGATCCTTGAAGAAAAAGCCAAAAAAGTAATGATAGCCGGCGAGCATCTCATCTGCCCCCTGACCGTCAAGAGTGACAACCACATTTCCCCTGGCCAGTTCCATGACCTTGTACTGTGCATAAACCCCTGTGGCCGGGACTGGCTCTGCATGCAACCTGACAAAGTTTTTCAGGTCTAGTGAAAGAGTACGGGCATCAGGGGTTGTAAAAAACATCTTGCTTATACGACCGGAATATTCATTTATGAATTCCGACTCATCACCGTACTGGCCTTTATTGTAAACGGCTGAAAATGTGCTCGGATTCATCCTGTGTCTCTCGAGCACCAGTGACACGATACTCGATGAGTCCAGTCCCCCGCTGAGGCATACTCCCACTGGCACATCACTGCGCAGCCGCAGTCCCACTGAGGTGGAAAGCAGATCGGTTAATTCTGAGGCATCTGTAATGGGCTCCGCCCGGGCTGCTTCACGTCTTAGATCATACCACCT
>DIKJ01000171.1:5059-8561 GCA_002424525.1 Bacteroidales bacterium UBA5621
CTGAAGAAAGTTTCCCCGGTATGTTCGGTCCGGTTGAAAACCAGGAAATCGTATACGGCCTGGTCATTCGGGCCGGTTCCCCCGGGAAAAACTGAAATCAGCGGAGGTATCTCAGAGGCAAACATCAGGCAATTGCCGTCGGTAGCATAGTAAAACGGCTTTATCCCATACCTGTCCCTTGCCGCAAAAACCTTTCCGCTATGCCTGTCATATATTGCAAACGCCCACATCCCGTTGAGCCTGTGCAGGGATTCTTCTCCCCACTGAATGTAGGCTGCAAGGAGCACCTCCGTATCAGAGTCCGAAACAAAAGTGTGTCCAAAGGCCATTAATTCATTCCTGAGCTCAATATAATTGAATATCTCCCCGTTGAAAACCATAACAAAACGCCCGTCCGGTGAACTCATCGGCTGGTGCCCGGCGCTGCTGAGATCTATAATGCTCAGACGCACGAAGCCAAATCCTGCATTCTTCTCCAGAAAAAGACCCTCATCATCCGGCCCGCGATGCTTCTGCATCTCCATCATTCGCCTGATAACGCTCTCTTCGACCGGTACAGCATTAAAGTTGATGACTCCGCACAGTCCGCACATTACCCTGAAATTTGTTGATAAACACTAATTATCCGGTCAGCCGTTGAGGCTGAATCGAGCCCCAGGGTAAAGATCCTTGCCCTGCCATCTGTCAGACCCTTAGATATTCTGAACTCTAAAGCACCTTCAACGCTTCCGGCAACCGCTGAAAGATCCCGTGAAACTATGTAACACCCACCGGTATTGCCGGTTACCCATAGAGCATCACCTGTATCTGTGGATATAACTGGACAGTTGCAGGCCATCGCCTCCTTTACGGCATTGGCTGAACCTTCATGGAATGAGGTAAGCAGTAATGCATCTGCAGAGTTGTAAACAAAAGGCATCTGGCTGTGTTCCAGGCCTTTAATAGCATGAAGCTTGATATCCTTCCGGCTAAGATACTCAACTGCGCTGCGGGCCAGCTGATAATTCTTCTCACTTCGCGAGGGGTCTGAGATGAATACAATGTGCCTGATATCAGGCTCCCATCCGGTCGCCGCAAGAGCTTCACTTCTGCTCAAAGGCCTGAACAGTTCAGTATCCACACCGTTAGGTATGACAGAAACAGAATTCCGGTTCATTGCCGGGTGAATCATCCCTTCCGACTTCACAATGGTATGATCGTAGCAACGGGCTGAAAGGATGGCGTTGACCCTGGCCATGATCCTGCTTGCAGGGGTGACTTTCCCCGTGTTGTTCCTTGACCCCAGGATATCATCCCCCATAAATGATACAACCAGTCTTTGCTTCCTTTTCGCCAGCAGCGCAACAATCGCGCATAAGCCATAGTGAGCATGCAGACAGTCATATCCCTTCTCCGAGAGAAGCTTACGGAGTCGTGCAGCTGCCCGAACATAGGCAAACGCCCCTCTGCCTCCGACGGGAAAATAATCTACGCTGACCCCCTCCTTTTCAAGAGATCGGCCCTGTGCGGCCACCACGGGACTGATCGATTGCCGCGACGTCCCGCTACAAACGAAGAGAACTCTCATGTTCGTTAATAAGATACCTGAGCCTGAGGTTATAGCACTCATTCATTGCGAAATCTCCCTCCTGGAACACCCAGACGCCCTCTTCACGTACATATCTGCCTTGCTTTCCATCCACCAGCATCTGGTAACTGTCACTCTGACCAAATATGCATTGCATCTCGTTCACCAGGTATCCGCGGTCTGACTCAAAAATATCGACGGCCTGGCTCCGAAAACCGTGCTTACCGGTGATCTCCCTGACAAAATCGAGTAATCCTGCCGGAGGGTTGTCATAATTCTTCAGCAATGACCCGCTGGCCTTCTCCCCGGCTTTAAGCTTCTTGTGAGCGAAATAACTGTCGCCGATTCTTACTGCTCTCCACTCGAATCCGTGGTCTATATACTCCTGGAATATTACAAATCCCCTCTGAAGCGAAGTGGCACGGGTCCTGTAAATTCTCAACTTTCCTCCTATATCAGAAGGATGTTTCAGATAATGCAATCCCCTCAACAGGTATTCTCCTTTCTCAAGATTTGGTCCGCTCCTCTGCGGGGCGCCCTTGCCCCTGAATGTGGCATCCGTATATCTTACCGCCTCATCCTTTTCATGCAATACCTTAACCCCGCTCCCGGAAGCACCAATGTTTGTCTTGGCTACGATCGGGAAGACTGTATCAGAAAGAAATTCAATCGCTTCATCACGGCTGTAAAAAACTTCCGTTACCGGATGTGGCACTCCGTTTGCCTTCAACCAGTAGGAAAGCAATCGCTTGTTCTCATAAATGAAAATCTCTTCAGGTGAAGGGTAAACGGTATATCCCAGGTAACGGGAGAGTATGTAAACGCGTTCATCATACATCTGCTTGAACAGGGCGGTAAGTCCTCCGGGCTTGGCCAGGAGAACGTCAGACGGTTCTGCCTGTATGTCCTCCAGCCATCTGCCGGAAGTCAGATTGACGACACGTGCAGAGACCTTCTCCCGGTAAGCCTCGCAAGCCCTTATCCATGGAAGATGATCCTCTTCCGATTCGTTTCGCAGAATGATAACTCTCAGCTTCATTTCAGACTAATATTGTTCCACTCCTGCCGGCTGTATTACTAACATTCACTGATTGCAACGGACAAACTCAATATCTTGAAATTCAATTCTCTGTCAGGAGTACCGTGAACTTTCCCGTCCGGAGATAACCTGAAGAATTCTCCGGGAACCTGGATCCTCATCCAATTGCTGCTGTTATAATCCCATGACGCTCTTACGGCGTAGGGATCAATTTCAGCCTGTTGCCTGCGCAGTTTTTTCCTTGCGTAATTCGCCGCAACACCGATCTTGCCCCCTAAGCTCAGCAAATCATTTGGTCTGTATCCTTTGTCAGTCATGAGTTCTCCGAAAGGAGGGAAGGTTTTCCGGATTATATGAGCATAGAGGACCTGGCCTTTATACCTTTTAAGGGGATTGTGTTCAAAAAAGTCCGAATGTACCCCGGCCAGCCTGCTGGCAAAGATTACTTTCAGGAAGTTGTGATCGAGAAACGGCGTCCTGTTTATAATATGCGTGAATTGATTCACCATCTCTGCCCCGAAATACTTCCGGAATGCCTCTTCAAAAACAAAGATATAGAACCGCTGATTTCTGGTCAGATCCATGTAATCAGTATTGAAACAGGGCAAACTATGAAGATCAGATTTAATTGAATCCCAGGCAACTCCCAGGCTGTTTGTGTTGAGGCACCTGAACTCAGCGGATCTTTCAATCAGTTCAATTGCCTTTTCAACGTTGCCGGCAGTGAAGAGCGCTACGGTATTGGGAGAGATGACAGACCCGGCAACATGCGGGGAACGAAAGATCTCACTCCCGAAATTACCCGTCACCATGTATTTGTAATCCCCGGCCAGTTGCCTGGCGGAAAAGAGATAATGGGCACGAGCAAAGGTGGCTGATCCAGAGGCATTCATTAT
>DIKJ01000023.1:0-9211 GCA_002424525.1 Bacteroidales bacterium UBA5621
AAACTGATAGTTAATGACCTCACGGCATGACGGGCAATCAAAGAGCGGATTATTTCGAGGGTGGGTCGGAACCTCCGCAGTTATTACCCCCTTGTTTATTCCAAGAATCTTCATGTCCGATTCTATCACACTGGCCAGAACGAGCTCATTTCCCTTGCGAATGAGTAACAGATGCTCACTGACGCTCTGCCAGGCCCCCCTGTAATTGTCAAGTGTAACTATTGCATCCGTACGCCGGTCGGTGTCAATTAATCCCGTAAATATTTTATTTTGTTCAATTACAAACCTTCGCTGATTGTCTTCGATTATAACAGTACCCTCATTTCCAATTCTTTTCCTGGGGTCTTCCAGCTGATCAATTGCATAATTCTCAGCGATCGCCAGAGCCTCTTTTATGATTTTTTCCCCGCGAAATCCCTCTTTGCGTGCAATTCCCGGCTCCTGTGAACAGGCGCAAATAAAAACTGCAAGAATCGACAGTAAGCAACAGATTCTCATATTTAGTTGATAATGTTTGGTAAAGGTTGCGTAAATATATGATAAAATAAAAACTTGTGGAAATAATATCACATCATCTAACGCATATCACCCTCATGAAGAACGAATCTCCGCGATGCCGATTCTGTCAGGACCAATAACGGTTGCCATCTGTTTCTTAAATATAATTTTAACTTTGTGACAAATCATTTATATGGGGAGCAACTCAAAATCTTACTGTTTTCTTTTCCTCGTACTGCTGGCTCTTTCAATAACAGCAGGTTGCAGATCAAATTTTTTTGATGAATCGATAGTAACAGACCATCTTCCGGCGATCGGGCCTGACTATATAAATGTTACCATCCCGCCAAATATCGCTCCCATGAATTTTATGATAAAAGAGGATGGTAAATTCTACAGGATAAGAGCCACATCCGCAAAGGGGCATCAGATAAACATCAGATCATCTGACGGCAAAGTAAGATTTCCAGCCGGAAAGTGGAGGAGAATCACTGAAGAGAGCAGGGGAGACGAGATTACATTCATGGTTTTTGCTTCGGATGGAAGGAAGGGCTTTAAACAGTTTGAGCCCTTTGTTATGTATGTTGCAGATGAGCCGATCGATCCTTACCTGGCTTACCGCCTGATCCATCCGGGGTACTACAGCTGGTCAGGCATAAAGATAGTCCAGCGCTCGCTTGAGAGTTTCAGGGTGCAATCGGTTTTCGAAAACCAGGTGATGGAGAAGAACTGCGCAAACTGTCACTCTTTCAACAGGAACAGTCCCGACAGGTTCATGATACATATACGGGGATCGCTCGGAGGCACATATTTCGCCGAGAACGGCAGGATAACAAAGGCTGATCCGAAAATTGACGGAATGCCCGGGGGAGCGACCTATCCCTCATGGCACCCAGACGGAAGATACCTTGCATTTTCATCAAACCAGGTAAGGCAGAGTTTTTATTCCGTACCCGAAAAGAGCATCGAGGTGTTTGACCTCGTTTCATCCCTTATACTCTACGACAGGGAAAAGAATGAAATAATAAACATTACGGACAGCGATCCGGCCGAATACCTGCAAACCTTTCCGTCGTGGTCGCCTGACGGAAAGTATCTTTATTTCTGCAGAGCGCCTCAGTATGGATCAGGTTACAATCCGGAGATGGAGGAGATAATGAACACCAGGTATGATCTTGCCAGGAAATCCTTTGATCCCGGATCCAAGTCATTCGGCGATACCGAGGTAGTTTTCAGTGCATCGGAGATCATGAAAAGCGCTTCTTTCCCCAGGGTCTCCCCCGACGGAAGATTCCTGGTTTTCACTCTTGCAGACTATGGTACATTCCCGGTATGGCACCGCGAAGCTGATCTGTACATACTGGACCTGACGACAGGAGAAGCCCGGAGAATGGATATAAACAGCGAGGAGACAGAGAGTTACCACACATGGTCAAACAACGGCAGGTGGCTCGTGTTCAATAGCAGACGGACCGACGGCAGAAGCAGCAGACCTTTCCTTGCCTGGATCGATCCTGAGGGAAATCAGGGCAGGGAATTTATACTTCCCCAGAAAGATCCTGCTCTTTATGACAAAATGCTCGAGTCTTTCAATATTCCTGAATTTGTCAGCGGAGAGATTAAACTGAGACCGAGGGATTTTGCTGCAGCATCAAAACAGGAAATACTTATAGCTCAGCCCGGCGGCGATGCCATGCCTGCACAATTGCGTGATGAGAAAAAAATAAAGGCCGCAATTGAGGAGAATGAAAGACCAATTCATGAGTGAGAATGATAAAGAAACCTGTAACTGAAAAAGAGAGGGGAGTGTTAGCAGCTCCGGTCTTCTTTTTAGCAGCATTTGCCTGGTTTTGCTTCCCGGGCAACTATATCCTTTATTTTCAGGAGAACCAGACACTGTTTCTTTTTACCGGAGAATATCTTCATAAGTATCTGCTGAAGCCCGGCGGACCGCTGGAATATATTGCAAGATTCCTGGAGCAGTTCTATGCCGGCAGGATCACCGGATCGGTGATTGTATCGGTTGTCCTCACACTCCCGGCAATAATGTTGTACAGGATTAATAAGCTGCTTGGTCCCGGTAACTGTTTCTCACTGCCTCTTCTGATAGTCCCGTCACTCCTTCTGATGGTTATGCAGACTAATTACTATCACATGATGGAATATAATCTGGGATTTGTGACAGTACTTGTATTATATCTTGCACTTGTTTCATACGGGGGGAGGCTTAATATTATTGTGAAACTTATTCTGGTGCCGTTGATATACTACCTTACCGGGGCGTATTTCATGATCTTCCTGGGTGTCTGTCTTGTGCATAATCTTTTTATTGAAAAAGGCAAAGAAAGATTTGTTCATTCAACATTCATTATGGTAACGGCAGTTCTTTCTTTTCTCCTTTTCTGGAAGATAATCTTTCTGCAGCCTGTTCAGCAGATAATACTATCACCTCTGCCCTTGCTGGAGAATCCGTTTTACAGGGCGGTTTTTGTCTTTCTTACAGGCTATGTTGTTTTTTACCCGGCGATCAGCAGGGCATCGGGCAAGATAAAGATCAGAAGATTCAACAGAAGACGGATCTATCCTGTTGTAACTACCCTGATCTTAACAGCTGCAGCCGTTTATTCTGTATTGAAAATCTACAATCCGCAGACTGCGAGGGTAGTTGAACTTGAAAAACTTGTGTTTACAGGAAAATTTGAGGAGGCTGCCAGGTTGCATGAAAAGAAACCTTCAAGAAATCTTATTGGGCAGTACTTCTACAACTATGCCCTTTCAGAGAGTGATCAGCTTTGCGACAGGTTGTTTTCGGGACGTCAGGATTTCAGTGCCGGTGCACTTGTTCTGCCGTGGGGCGGAGAACATCTCAACAGGGGAGGGTACTTCTATTATTCAGTCGGACTGATCAATGAAGCTCACAGATGGGCTTATGAGGAGATGGTCGTGTACGGCTACAGGCCGCAGAACATTAAGATGCTTGCAAGAACAAGCATAATTAACGGTGACTACCGGATGGCCCGGAAATATCTCAATATACTAAGGAAGACCATTTATTACAGAAAATGGGCTAAAGAGTATAAGAAACTGGCAGATGATCCGGAGCTTATAAAAGTACATTATGACCTTGGCCCAAGGGTGGATCTGGTACCTGAAAACAATTTTTTCATTCAGTTCAATGAGCCGCAGAACAACCTGCCTTACCTGCTTGAAGGGAATCCTGAAAACAGGAGGGCCATTGAATATTACCTTGCCGCTCTGCTTATGACAAAACAGGTGGAGATAATTGTGAATAATATCGTCAATATGGAGGGATCGGGCTATACCACTATTCCCCGCCACATTGAAGAAGCGATACTTGTTTATTACAACAGCACCGGTGTCTTTCCTGATATTGGTAAATTACGGATGAACCGGGAAACACCCGCACGATTCGATAAATACCTTTCGGCTTATCTTGCCGGCAGGCAGAATCCGGAAACCCTGAAGGAGAGAATGGAGAAGGAATTCGGCAACACATTCTGGTATTATTATCACTTTAAATAGTGCAGATGCTACAAAAAACAGAGACGCGCAATTTGCGCGTCTCTGCATTCTGACGGGTGTTTGAATTCCCGATTAATAGTATGAGCTCTGTGTAAGTACGCCTTTCTGAAGGTCTATCTGGCTCTGAGGTATTGGCCAGTAGTTGTCCTCACCGGCTTTGAACACTGCCGGGCTTGCTCCTCCGAGGAAGTTCCTGAAAGCTCTGTCGTGCAGTATATAAGCGTTCAGGGTGGGCTCAAGTATCCCCCAGCGTCTCAGGTCGAAGAACCTGTGGTTCTGGCATGCAAACTCAAGCCTTGTCTCCTCCTGGATTGCCTTCAGTGCATTTGCCTGATTATCGAAAGGATATTGACCGGCAACATCAGGATAAGGCTCAATCTTATAGTTGGCAGCAGGCTGTGTCCAGTCGATGTTAGTGGTATTTTCAAGGTTCTGGAAAACGAGACAGCGTCCCATCACCGGTGTGCTGTTCTTGGCACGGTTACGGATCTGGTTTACAAGGGTTCTTGCAAGTACGAGGTCGTTATCTGCTACCGCACACTCAGCCCTCCAGAGAAGGATGCTTGCATAGCGGTATGTTCTGTAGTTCTTGCCATTATAGAAACCTGTACCGTTAAGATTAAGTGGCTGCTCATCTTTCCTGTGCATAAATATTTTGGTCATGTACGGACCGCCATTGTTCTGCTCACGGATCCAGTCATTTCCCGGGTGGATTCCCCATCCGAGGAAATCGACGCCTCTACGGGCGAAGATAAAGTCAACACGGGGATCGAGAGGAAGGGTTGTAGGCTGGAAGACAGCTCCGCTTCCTATTCCCATATCACTGGCAAGAGGAACACGGTCAGCCACATTGAGTTTCGGATGGCCATTGTCGTCAACCTGGAATGCCTCGAAGAGCCACTGGGAGGGTTGATAGAATCCCCAGCCGCCGCAGCTTGCCGGACCCTTCTGGTGGAAATTACATCCCGAACCGTTCACTGCTGAATGGGCGGTTGCTGTTGTAGCGCACTGCAGTTCGAAAATTGACTCGGCATTATTCTCATGTGTCATGTCAAAGTTCCACATGTACTGCTGCACCAGGCTGAACTTACCGCTAGTGATGATTTGTTCGAGTAGTGGTTTTGCCTGGGTTAGTTTGTTCTGGTACATAAAGGCCTGGGCTTTTGCAGCAAGGGCTGCATATTTGTCGGCACGTCCCTTTTCGCCTCTTGGCTTTGTTGTAGGCAGGTTGTCAATTGCATACTGCAGGTCAACCTCGATCTCGCTCCAGCCCGCATCGGTGTTCGGAACTTTCTCAGGTGCAAGAGTACCCAGTTCTGTCGGGGTTTTGATGTAAGGGATCTTTTCGAAGATCTTGTTTGCCTGCATATGGAACCAGGCTCTCAGGAACTTGAGCTCTCCCTCAATCTCCTTGGCCCTGTCTGCTGACAAAGGAGCGGAGCCTGCCTGGGTTTTCCACAGGAATTCAAGGGCTACGTTTGCACGGGCAACCCCGTCATAGCAGGCGTTCCATCTGTTCTCCATATAAGGATTATTTGGCAGACCCTCATATCTCTCGATCAGGTTGTAGTTACTCTGGTCGCCTGCGGATGTGCCTTTGTAGGCATCGTCGGAACATCCGCCGGAATATGTCCAGTCGCTGGTCATTGCGGCTCCGAACATCGACTGGTTCCCGTTCTGCATCCTCTCGTATACACTTATGACAAGCGATTCTATACCCGCCGGGTTCTCTATCAGAGACCCTGCAGCCACACCGGGAGGCTCCTTGGTCAGGAACTCATCACTGCATGAATAGATCATCAGCAGACTTCCGAGAAGCATTGTAAGTGATAATAATTTTATTGTCTTTTTCATATTTATCGTTTTTAATTATTTAAAATAATCCAAACATTACAGTCCGAATGAAATTCCGAAGAGGAACTGCTGTCTTGTCGGCCAGGCGCCTGAATCGACTCCCATGTTGATACCTCCGGTTGAGATCTCGGGATCGAGACCCGAATACTTGGTGAGCGTGAAGAGGTTGGATCCCTGGAAGTAAAACTGCAGGCTGCTGAGCCTGTTTTTCAGGAGCCTGTTGAGATCGTAGCCTATTCTCAGACTCTTCATACGCAGGAAGGAAGCATCTTCTACGAAGAATGTTGAAGGTTCCTGGTGGGGAGTGTCGTTATCATAAATGATCGGCATAGTTGGAACAACGCCGGCCGGAAGATAGTCGCTTCCCCATGATTCATAGAGTCTCCTCTTGCTTTTTCCTGATTCGAACTGGGTAAAGTCAATAAACCTGCTCACGTAGTTAATCATATCATTACCAACCGATGCATAGAGGGTTGTTGAAACGCTGAATCCCTTGTAATCGAGGCTCAGACTCAGACCTGCAGTGAAATCCGGATGTGGTGATCCGATGTATGTACGGTCAGCAGCATCGATCCAGCCATTTCCGTCAACGTCCTTGTATTTAAAATGTCCGGGCTTGTTGTATGTTCCGCTGGATCCGAAGGCTTTCGGCCATGTATCAACTTCTGCCTGCGTCTGGAAGATACCTTCGACAATGTAGCCGAAGAACTCGGGAAATGCCCTGCCGGTCTGTGTCCTGGTATATACCTTCTCACGGAATCCGCTTCCCTGGTAGAAGTCTGTTTCCACGTCGGTAAGCTTGGTGAGCTCATTCTTGTAACGAGACAATACCAGGCCTGCGCTATATCTGAGATCTCCGTTAAGAGCGCTGTTGTTGTAGCCAACCTCCAGGTCGAAGCCGGTATTCTTCATAGCACCAATGTTGATGGATGGCCTGCTGGCTGTACCGAGCACAAGAGGGAGCTGTTTCGGATAGAGCATATCCACAGTGTTGCGCTCCCAGATGTCGAGACTGAAGGTGAAGTTCCTCAGCAGTGTAGCGTCAACGCCGATGTTGGTTGTCCTGGTTGTCTCCCATTTTACGTCGGGGTTTCCGAATGTTGACTGTGAGAATCCCGTGCTGACTGAAGTGTTGCTTCCACTCATGCCATAACTTGCATTAGCTTCGTGGTATGCAAAGTTTGTGTAGGAGTTGTAGTTGCCCATACGGTCATTACCAACAACACCATATCCTGCACGGATCTTCAGTTCGTTGAGCCACGATTTGGCTCCGGCCATGAATGCCTCCTCAGTTACCCGCCATCCCAGAGAGAAGGCCGGGAAAACACCATATTTTGTGTTTCCGAAACGGGATGATCCGTCGCGTCTTACCACTGCCTCCACCATGTACCTGTCGGCAAATGTATAGTTAACGCGGCCGAAGAGCGAGAAGAGGCTGTACTGGCTGTATGAGTCGGAGTTGGCGATACTACGCAGACCTGTATTAAGTGACATGTAGTTCACTGATGCGATGGGAAATTCAGCCCTGCTTGCAGCAAAATACCATGAATCGGAATTATAAGCCTCCGATCCTGCAATAGCCTTGATATTGTGCTGTCCCATGATGAGAGAGTACTCGATCGTGTTTGTCCAGGTCCAGTTCAGAGCCTGAGTGGTATTGACGCCAAAGGAGTCATATGTGCCTCTTTCTGCGGCAGCGACCTCCACAAAGTTTATATCCCTGTTACGGTGGCCATACTGGTTGATACCAATAAGGCTCTTAACGGAAAGACCTTTAACAATGTTAAGCTGTACAAAAGCATTACCACTCACCGTCATGCGCCTTCCATAGTCGTACTGGTTATTGTCGAGAAGGAAGACAGGGTTCTGGGCGTTACCCATCATAGTGGGCCTTGATCCCGCATAGGTAGTTCCTGATTCGTCAAATACCGGAATAATCGGTGGAAGCCTGTAGCACCATGATACCATTGATGATTCGGAGTTATCACCCTGGTGTCCGTAATCGTCATAATATACTATACCGACATTGGTTCCGAGGGTAACCCAGTTTGCAGGCGATGTGCTGATGTTGGCACGTGCACTGTACCTGTCAAAGCCGGTATATTTGAAAATACCCTCCTCCTGTGTGTAACCAAGCATGAATGCATAAGTGGTATTCTGTGAGCCTCCGGCAATATCAACAGTATATTCCTTGAATGCTGCATTGCGGGTTGATTCCTTGTACCAGTCTGTGCCCGGTACTGACGCTCTTGTTATAAGATAAGTGTCGGTCCCGTCTCTGACAGCCAGCAGGTTGTCATATCTCGCCATGTCTGCACGGGTGTCACCCTGTGCTGCTCCGGCCGGGAAAATATAATATGGTATCACCGGCCTTGCTCCGTTGCCGAACTGAGCATGGCTGTAGTTTGCAACACCGGCATTCTTTGCCTCAAGCCACTTCATATCGGCCCACTCCTGAGTGTTCAGCAGTTCGTAGAATTTACCCGGATGGGTAACACCTTGCCTTACATTAAAGTTAAGTGATACCTTCTGGTTCTTGCGGCCACCCTTGGTTGTAATAAGAACAACACCGTTGGCTGCCCTTGCACCGTAGATTGACTGCGCTGCGGCATCCTTAAGAATGGTTATTGACTCAACGTCGTTGGGGGAGTAGGAACCGCCCGGAACGCCATCAACCACATAAAGAGGGCTGGCGTCGTTAATGGTGGTCATACCGCGGATGCGGATCGTTGCACCTTCACCGGGGGTGTGCTGGTTTAAAATGGTAACGCCAGCCACCTTGCCCTGTATACGCTGTATCGGGTTGGTTGCGGCGCTTTCAGCTATGGCTGCTGCGCTGACAGTCGATACGGAACCCGTAAGGGTTTTTCTTGCCTGTGTGGAATAACCCACCACAACGATCTCGTCCAGGGCAGATACGGCTTCAGCGAGGGCGACAGTTATGTTTGTCTGGGCCCCGACAACTACTTCCCGGGTAACATACCCCACGAATGAGAAGGAGAGAACGGAGTTTGCGGAGGCAACAGAGATGGCAAAATTGCCATTTGCATCTGTGATAGCGCCATTAAGGGTTCCTTTTTCAAGGATGTTCACGCCAGGCAGGGCTTCCCCCGAAGAATCGGTCACCTTTCCTGTGATCCGCAATTGCTGGTCATCGTCTGGTGATGAAACAGGTACTGAAAATGCCTGGATCGTTACCAGAAGCAAAAGCATGGTTATGAGCTTCATGACAATATTCACTTTTGGAATTCCTGCCATGAATGAAAATACTCGCACGTTTTTTTTATTCATAATTTAAGGTTAGTTAGTTTTATAA
>DIKJ01000023.1:9259-21539 GCA_002424525.1 Bacteroidales bacterium UBA5621
TGATGAAAGGATTAATCATAGGCATGGTTTTTAAGGGTTAATACTATATTGTTCTTATTTATTGTCCGATGATAATTTCGCAGGTAATTATTTTCAATATCCCCGGTATATTTCACTGCAAAAATTCAAATGCATATTTCTCCTACTGCTTCAGAAAAGACCATTATTCTTAGAATATTCAGAGCAGATTGAATATATTACACAGGATCTCAGGGAATAATAGCTCAAAACCATTCAGAGAATATAATCACTTTTAACAATTCAAATATATTGATTCCTATAAAAAAAACAAACATCTGATCAATTCTTTTTGCAGGTTATGCGCAATATGTTGCAGGTGAAATGTTTGAGAGGATTTGATACTGGTAATATTCTGCTCTTTCAGTTACGGCGGGTGATTTTTATCATACATTCTTGCACGATCGCATCCGTACATGGGCGAGTCGCGAGAAATGACAGAGACCGCGGCAATAACCTGGTCACGGATTACACCCCCCCGGTTCCCCGTTGCATGCGGCCAGTAACCCCGACAGGATGAATAGATAAAGAGTATTACGCATAAGATTGTTTTTTCCGGTTCAAATGTATAAAAAAACAAAATATGTGAAAATATTGTATCTTTATTGATATGTCATCCAAAACCATCATCCTGGCCGACGGTTCCTTTCCGGAACACGAGATCCCGCTCGGATATCTGAAGAATGCTGAAAGGATCATCTGCTGTGACGGGAGCGCTGAGCAACTGTTAAAGGCAGGAATGGTGCCTGATGCAATCGTGGGTGATCTTGATACTCTTCCGGCCGGGATCGCGGAGAGATTTTCCGACCGGATCTACCGGAGCAAAGAACAGGAGACCAACGATCTGACAAAAGCTGTGAACTGGTGCGCCGGAAAGGGATATAAGGATATTGTTATCCTGGGCGCTACCGGCAAAAGGGAAGATCACACAATCGGAAATATTTCATTGCTTGCCGAGTATGTAAAAGAGACTTCCGTGATTATAGTAACCGATACCGGGATCTTCATACCATTCAAAGAAAGTAGCTCAGTATCCACCTTGCCCGGACAGCAGGTATCGGTGTTTTCAGTTGATCCCGGCACAGAAATAACTTCAGAAGGCTTGAAATACCCTTTGAAGGACTTGAGGCTCACAAACTGGTGGGTTGCCACGCTCAACGAAGCTGTCGGCAAAAACGTTTCCCTTATCTTTACCGGTGGACCGGTTATCGTCTATCTGAAATTTCCCTGACAGGATTCATTAATCTTTCAGATCCTGTACGAGGTTTATCAGTTGCACCCTGCTTTTTACGTTTGTTTTGATATATATCCTGTGGGTATGATCTTTTACCGTTTGCAGACTGATGAACAACTTATCGGATATCTCTTTGTTGCTGAGGCCATTGCATATCTCCCTGATTATGTCGGTTTCGCGGGGCGAAATTTCAAACTTAATACAGAAATGTTCGAAAGAAAGATCTTTTAAAGGTTGATCATCTGGCAGCTTCAAAAGAGTTCCGTAATTAAAGTAGAGCGGCAGGAAGGTATAACCCATAAAAAAGGTCAGAATAAATACCAGGGCGAGCCAGGGCTGAGCATTATAGAACAGGAGCGGAACAGACTGCACCAGCGTTATAATAATGATAACCGGAGCTATTGTTTTGCTGTCGCGGCTATGAATAATGGTTTTTCCTTTAACCGGCGACCAGATGAGGCCCGCTGAGATAACAGTATAGAGCCCGTTCATGAATATGAAGTAGTATATAAAAAGTGTCACCGGTCTCATGTCAGTTTCTACTGCAATAAGGTAACCCAGAGCGCAGACCATGGCAAAATTAAGAAGCAGGAACCACAACACGAACCATTTTCTTCTCTCTCTTCCCGTGATGATTACCGAAAACCGGACAAGCATCATCCAGGCGAACACCAGGAATGGCAGTCCCATGAGGACTAAGAGATCGGTGATCCTTGTCAGCACTTCCCCTGAAATATGCGGGGAAAGAAACGACCTGATGAGAAACTGTCCCCAGATCCCATAGAACCCAAATGTGTAGATAAATACCTGGAAGTAAAGAAGTACCGAAAAGATCTCCGACCTGTACCTTTTCCTCAGCCGTGATGCAAGAATAATCCCCCCTGCCGCAAGCGCAACGGAGACAATGAATATCAGATAAGCCAGGAGTGTCAGCATTTTATAAAGGTAATCCAACCAAAGTATTGTCACCCTACCAAAGTAGGAATTTATATCAAACACTACAATAGTATTGAAGGCGTCTTAAAGATGAGGTTTACATTTGCTGAAGAAATGATTCTTGCTATTGATTACCAAAAAATGAAAAGTATGGAAACGACCAATGACTACAAATTTTTTCCAACCTTCGGCGACAGCTTTGGGACCGGATGGAGGGTTATGATGAACAATTTCCTCAGGCTGTTGCTTGTGGTATTCGTTCTGGCAATACTTACGGGTCCGATGAATGGGTTGAACTTCAAATTCGATGGCGGTGATTTTAACAGGTTATTCCGGCACTGGGACGGGAACTGGGAGCAGCTCTTCGGGCTTGCCTCAATCGGGGCGCTGGCGGTTTTTATCGGACTGATTGCACTCGCTTATGTATTCCTTGCCCTGCCTGTGGTGAGATATGGGGGAAAGATGATCTTTCTCGAGGCGGTCAGAAACGTAAAGCCTGATTTTGAATGGCTTATCAGAGGATTCTGGACAAATTACCTGAATATAATTCTTGCCAATCTTCTGGTGGTCGCCCTTGTTGTGCTCGGTTTGTTTGCCCTTATCGTACCGGGAATAATAATTGCCTGCCGCCTGGCTTTTGTTCCTTATATAGTAATGGATAAAAAACTTGATCCGATTGAATCCGTGGAGCTGAGCTGGAAGTACACGAGGGGTCACGGATGGACTATTTTTCTGATGGGTTTTGTTTCCTTTTTTATATATATTTTCGGACTTATGCTCCTTATTGTCGGGATATTTCCTGCAACAATGTGGGTAAAAAGCGCATTTGCATCACTTTACCAGTCGGTGTTGCTCCAGAGGGAGAAACCTGAGGAAGTGGTTTCCGCATAGAACCGTTCACTCAATCACCAGCAACCAGCAACCAGCAACCAGCAACCAGCAACTTTGATTATTTATTTAATAAGTAGGCTGCAAAACTGCAGCCTACTTATTGAAGATGGACAGGGGGGTAGAGATCATACCCTTCTGAGTTTTGCAAACCTCAGCAGAAGCTTCTTCTTCCCGCTTGTAAGGAAGTCAACAGTGGCAGTCATATTGGGCGATTCACCCTCGAGAGTAATTATTTCACCCTTGCCAAACCGTTCATGTTCAACCAGGTCTCCTTCCTTATATTCGTCATTCTGGTTCCCATCAAAAGTGCTGGTTGTTACAGGTCCGGATCTGACAACTCTTTTAAGCCTGCTTCCGGCAGGCCAGGGCGGGGGTGCTTCCTCACGGAATGATGAAGATTTGTTACCTGTAAAAGTTACCGATTTAAACTTACTTCCTCTGGGGTGGGCGTAATCGAGGAATTTCTGATCAATCTCGCGGAGGAACCTGCTGGGATTGCATCTTTCGAGGTTGCCCCATTTATATCTGTTGAGGGCATAGCTCAGGGTGGCCATTTTTTTTGCACGGGTGACTGCAACATAGAAGAGCCGTCGCTCTTCCTCGATTTCCCTCGGGTTTCCAGAGGATAATGGTGAAGGGAAAAGCGTATCCTCCATGCCGGCAACGTAAACATGCCCGAATTCGAGCCCCTTGGCTGAATGCATGGTCATAAGCGTGACCTTTTCACGGTCTTCGGCTTTCTCATTATCCTGATCGGTCAGAAGTGCCACGTTCGCCAGATAAGCGTCGAGGGTGGCAGGCTCTCCATTTGTTTCAGCCGACTCCGTAAAGATCTTTATTGCATTGAGCAATTCCTCGAGGTTTTCGTAACGGCTTATTTCCTCAGGTGACTTACCATCCCTCAGTTCTTTGATGATCCCCGATCCGAATGCTATCTCGCGGGCCTTTCTGAAGGCATCAACCTTATCCCACCCCTCCGACAATGTGGCGATCAGCTCCCTGTAAAGCAATATTTTTTTTATGGTCCCGGCATTGAAGTGACCGGGATATTTTTCAGTTTCCTGAAGGATCATCCAGGGAGAAACGCCTGCTCCGGATGCAAGTTCAAATACCTTGCTGACGGTAGTATCGCCGATCCCTCTCCTGGGGTAGTTGATCGTTCTTTTCAGGGCTTCCTCGTCTGAAGGATTGATGACCATTCTGAAATAAGCCAGTATGTCTTTTATCTCTTTTCTTTCATAAAATGAGAGTCCTCCGTAGATCTTATAGGGTATGTTCTTCCTTCTGAGCGTCTCTTCAAAGATCCTCGACTGGGCATTCGTTCTGTACAGAATCGCAAAATCCGACCAGTAAAGCTGAAGGGAAAGCCGCTTGTCGAAGATGTCAGAAGCAATGTTGAACCCTTCTTCAGAGTCTGTTATTGCCTCCATGATTCTTATCTTTTCACCGGGTTCGTTCTCCGAATAGACAGTTTTGCGGATCTGTCCCTCATTCCGTTCAATTATGGTATTTGCTGCATTGACGATGGTTTGAGTTGACCGGTAATTCCGTTCGAGCTTAAAGAGCTGGTAGCCGGGGTAATCGTTCCTGAATTCGAGAATATTTTCGATCCTGGCACCCCTGAACGAGTAGATGCTCTGAGCGTCATCCCCGACGACGCATATGTTCTGGTGAGCCGCCGCCAGCTGTTTCACAATAAGATACTGGGAATAATTTGTGTCCTGATACTCGTCAACCAGTATATAACCGAACTTTTCCTGGTATTTTTCAAGCACCTCAGGAAAATCTTTCAGAAGAATGTTGGTATTCAGAAGAAGATCATCAAAATCCATTGCATTCGACTTAAAGCATCTTGATGCATAGTGCCTGTAGACCTCCGGGAGCAGTGGCATTCTTACCGATCTGTCATATTCGGACAGGGAAATGTTCTCAGCATACATGGCGGCTGTGATCAGATTATTTTTTGCATTTGAGATCCTGCAGGCTATCACACCGGGCTTATAGATATTGTCATCAAGATTGAGCTCCCTTATGATTGTGCGTATAAGGCTTTTCGAATCAGTCGAATCGTAGATCGTATAATTGGATTTATATCCCAGTCTGTTACCCTCGATCCTGAGTATCTTTGCAAAAATTGAGTGGAAAGTGCCCATCCAGAGCCAGCGTGCAATTTCAAAGCCTGCGATGCTGGTGATCCTTTCCTTCATTTCCCTGGCTGCCTTGTTGGTAAATGTGAGAGCAAGTATTCGCGGTGCCGCGATGCCCTTACTGAGAAGATGGGCTATCCTGTAGGTAAGCACCCTTGTTTTGCCGGCACCGGCACCGGCAATTACCAGCGAAGGTCCGTCAGTATGGATAACTGCCTGCTTCTGAGCATCGTTCAGATCGTCGAGATAATTATAAATCATCTGGTAATTATTACAGCGTACCGGGTCCGGCAAATTTAATAATTACATATTCAAACATCAGGTAATCGGCAATTATTTATTAACATCAGAATATATGTGGTACGGGCGTTGCATGCAACGCCTCCACAATTTTAAATTGTTAACAACAGAATAATCGAAGGCGCAATTTGCGCGTCAGTTGTGCGTTATTCAACTAATAACCGATTGCCTGTGCGTTTTTCATTGATCATAGCGGTACTGATTATGCCGTTAACTGCTGTGGCCCAGCTGACAGCCCCGGGGTCCAACGCTGTGCGTTATACCGCATACCCTTCTAACCCCGGAGTAAGGGATCCGGTTTTCATATACTGTAACCCTACAGGTACCCGGTTGGGGACACTTAATGCTGTTAGCCCCGGCGGCACAGCTCCTTATAATTATACATGGTATAAGTGGAGTGATGCCACCGGAAGCTTCAGCCAGCTTATCAAGACCGAAACAGGCGTAATGAGTTCCTCGGCAAATAACCTTGATGAAGGAGGATACAGGGTTAATATTGCAGGCGGGGGAGGATATACGGCAACCCTTACCGGCTGGATTTTCCTTGACAAGCCTTACGCCCTGGCAACATTGATGAACCGGACATGCGATTATGTTGCATTGAGCGGCAAGGTCGCGGTTGATACATTTTACTACCGTGATCCGTCCGGCGGAAACCGGGTCAGACTGCCCAACGGGGTCAGGTTCAGGTGGTCATCGGATCCTCCGTCTTCAATACCGTTTCCCGAGATTGAGCTTAATCCACTGACATTCAGCCCTCCCCTTGTTGATGTTACCTATAAGCTGCAGGTAACCGACAGCTTTGCCTGCGTAAGTGAATCATCCTTCTTTTATGAATCCATTCATGTCAAGGCAGATTTTTCAGTATCCCCCGACAGAGGCGATGCCCCGCTTGAGGTTACCTTTACCGACAAGTCAGTAAGAGCATTTAAATACAGGTGGGAATTCGGTGACGATACTGTTTCTCTTCTTGATAATCCCGGACAGCATATTTATTACATACCGGGTGAATACACGGTCAAGCTTACCATTGAAAGTGAATTGCACTGCATCGACTCTATGAGATTCAGCAAGATAGTGGTAAATCCCTCGGCATTGCAGATCCCGAATGTCTTTACGCCCGACGGCGACGGGTTTAATGACAATTTCGTGGTGGCGTCTCAGTCGTTAAGGTATATCAATGTGGATATATACAGCCGCAGCGGGCTGAAGGTCTATAGTTTTGACGGACAGGGTGACAGGCTAAGGGAATGGACAGGCTGGGACGGGAATGTCAACAACTCTTCCGCGAAGGCTGCGCCTGGTATATATTTCTATATAATAAAGGCGAAGGGCTGGGACGATGTGGTTTACGACAACAAAGAGTACCGGGGATTCGTTTATCTTTACAGGTAACGCCATCATATCGTGATCTTTCTCCGCCTGGCGTCGATCTTCCATTCTTCCAAGACCTTTCCATCCCTGGCCACATAGGCTGAATCATGACGGTCAACTGTCGGACAGATATGATATGGTATGCCGTACAACATGTCGCCAACAGTGAACCGGCTGCTGTCAGGTGTCTTTACAACCATGTGCTCCTCGTTGTGGCCCGTAATTTCGTAGTTCCCGAGATCGGGGAAGATAACCCTGGGCTGAGGCATCTCCGAAGCAACTGCCTTATGGCCAAGGTCGAGGCAGAGAAGGCCGGGAGCAGGTTTGCTGATAATCCGCGTCACCAGTACTGCGGCATGCAGGAAATCCATATCGCTGAAGGCGCTGCCATATCCGTGGTCCCATAAAAGAGTTGTTCCCGGGCTAAGTTCGACTCCTTCACGCCTGGCGTGAACAGGGAATGAAGGTGTTCCGCCTGCAATGATCTTCAGGGATTGGATACCCTCTCTCCGGAGAGCATCCATGAGCCGTGCCACAGGCACAAAGGCCTCCTCGCATATTTTCCCGCGCTCCACAGGATCGGGCTCATGGATATGTCCGTCATAAACATGCAGGCCTTCTGCTTCAAGCATTGGAAGACTGGCGATCATTCTGTAAAGGCTGACGGCATGTTCTCCTGGTACTACGCCGGTCCGGTTCATGCCGCAATTGATATCGAGCCAGACGTGAGCCAGGATATTTCTCTTAACCGCTTCCGATGAGAGTTGATGCATTATTTCCGGGGTATCGGCCAGGCACGATATCTTTATTTCCGGAAACTTCAGGATGAGATTAAAGAACCTGCCAATATTCGGTCCGACCGGCTGGTAGGCGAGTAAAATATCATCCGCACCGCAACCTGCAACCATTTCAGCTTCTGATACAGTGGCACACTTAAATCTGGAGATTCCCTGTTTCATCTGAAGCCTGACGATCTCAGCCATCTTGTGGGTCTTGACATGGGGCCTTAGCCTCTTTGCATCTCCGGCAATTGAGATCATCGTTCTGATATTCTGTTCAATCCTGTCGGGATAGACTATCAATGCAGGAGAAAACAGATCTTCAGCATTGCTTACGGTATACCATCCATCCGATAAAGATCCGATATTGCTCATTGGATAATAGATATTGGATTCCGGATCAGTTCCGGTAAGGTAAAGAAGTTTACTGTCAATATATTATACAAACAACGAAGCCCTGAATATTGTCTTCGCCTGTCCGGAGATCTCCACCCTGTTCTCTTTCAGGGATATTTTCATAACACCGGTCCTTTTGGAAACCTGCTGAACAATGAAATCATTCCGGTTGGTTTTCATATGCCAGAATGGAGCAAGTATGCAATTGGCTGAGCCGGTTACTGGGTCCTCATAGATGCCGAGCGAAGGCACAAAACAGCGGAGACTGAAATCAAAATTGGTTTCGGAGGAGGGTGCGGTAATGATCAGATGGCCGAGGTCGCTCTTCATCATCGCGTTGAAGTCAGGCTTCATTGTCCTCAGCTCATTTTCAACATTGATTAGCGCAAGCTTCCATCCATAGCTGCTGCTGTACATTTCGACAGGCTGTACCCCTATAACCTTCTCTACACCCTTTGGAACAGGAATCTGCCGGATCGGGAATGCCGGAAAATCCATCGTTATCCATCTCTTTACCGACCTTGCCCTCAACTCGCCGGCTTTTGACGAGAATACAATCTCTTCTTCCTTCGGAACATATCCTTTCTCAAACATGACATGAGCTGCTGCAAGGGTGGCATGACCGCAAAGCGGTACCTCTTCTGCCGGAGAAAAAAACCTGATCTGGCTGACCGGCGTCCCCGGAATAATAAAAGCCGTTTCAGAAACATTCATTTCAGTAGCAATTTTTTGCATCCAGTCAGTTGATGCGTCCTCTTCCAGAATACATATTCCGGCGGGATTGCCCTTGAAAGGTTCGCTGGTAAATGCATCGACCTGATAAATTCTCTTTCTCTCTGCCATTTTAATTTTACATATTGATTCCCGGACCAATGTAAGAAATTTTTTACTAAATCACCAATCCCTGCCCTCAACAATCCCTTCCGCCGTTCACCGGTAAAAAACGACCCCTTGCAGACTTTAACACCAATTTAACAAATAAAACTTTGTAAACTAAAATAGTTTTCACATTTTTGCGGGCTGAAAAATGAGATGATGGATTACCGGCAAAGAATAATTGAGGAAGCTGCGCAGTTGTTCCGGACTTATGGCATAAAAACCGTTACCATGGATATGCTGGCAACCCGTATGGGTATTTCCAAACGTACTATTTACGAAGTATTCAAGGACAAGGATGAGTTGCTCCGGGGCGTCATTACCTCGATGACAATAAAGCAGAAGGAGCTCATGGAGAAGATCCTCGGAGAATCGGAAAATGTTATTGAAGCAATATTTAAAATGCTGGATCTTATGAGCGCTCACTTCAGGAACATGAGCCCGGCATTTTTGCTCGATATGAAAAGATTTCACAATAAGATACTCAACAAAGTAGATGAAGCAAATGAGCTTCCTTATTACAGGGATAATTCGGAGGTTCTGCTAAGGGGTATTAAGGAGGGTCTCTTCAGGGAGGATATTGACATCAATATTACAAATAAATGCCTTGTTGAGGTTACCAGGCTGGCAAATGACAAAGATGCCAGCTCACCAGACAGTATGATGAATGAAGACATGATAAGGAACATTTACATCAATTACCTCAGGGGTATTTCGACCCTGAAGGGTCTTGAGCTGATAACTTTTTATGAAAACCGGAAAGAACTGAATTACTGATACAGGATTTGAAAGATTAAAGAATAAACAGACACAATATGAGAAGAAGGTTTTTAATCATGCTGGTTGTTTCACTGGCCTTCCATGCTGGCACTGTACCGGCTCAGGTTGGTGAATTGAAGCTATCGCTTGCGGAAGCAAGGGATTATGCTGTAGCCAATAACAAAATGGTCATTTCGGCCAGGCTGGATGTTGAGAAATCGGGTATCACTGTATGGGAGACCATTTCCGCAGCATTGCCAAGAGTTGATGCATCAGGTTCATTTACGGATAATCTTAAACTGATGACAACCCTGTTGCCAGGAGAATTTTTCGGACAACCGGGTGAGAAGATACCGGTTACCTTCGGCTCCAAGTACAACTCAGGAGCAAATATCCAGGCGTCCCTGGTCCTTTTTAATGCGCCTCTGTTCCTGGGAATAGAAACAACCAGGCTCGCGAAAAGGCTGAGCGAGGAAAATCTGGCAAGAACAGAACTGGAGATCAGGGAGTCGGTCAGTTCGGCATACTATCTGACCCTGATCACAGAACGGACCCTCAAAATACTTAATGAAGATATTGAAAATCTAACCGCGACTCTCAGATCAACCCGCGCAATGTTCGCCGCCGGTATGGCTGAAGCCACCGACGTTGACCAGATGATCTCAAATGTCACAATGGTGGAGAACAGCAGGAGTTCGCTGGAAAGAACGATAGAGCTTAATTACAACATCTTACGGTTCCAGCTGGGTCTTTTGCCCGACACCAGGATTATTCTGACAGAAACGCTTGAATCGCTGACCGAAAAGATCAACGTGGAAGCCTTGCTGTCGAAGGATTTTGATATTAATGATAACGTTGATTACAGGCTGGTTGAAGGTCAGGAAATGCTTTCATCTCTTGCCCTTAAGTCACAGAAGGCCTCCACCTTTCCGACACTGGCCGGGTTCTACAACTACGGTACAAACGGTATGGGTGATAAGATCTCAGGTCTGAGATGGTTCCCGAACTCGATGACCGGATTACAGGTGTCACTGCCCATCTTCTCAAGCGGTCAGCGTTACGCCCAGATAAGAAAGGCTCAGATTGACCTTGACAAGGCCAGGAACACCAAGGCACTTGTGACAGATCAGCTGAGGATGCAGGAGAAACAGCTGAGATATAATCTCATTAGCGCCAACCTTCAATACATCAGTCAGAGAGATAACGTTGAGGTCTCGAAAAGAATTTATGCAAGTATGGAGAATAAATTCAGGCAGGGAGTGGCTTCCAGCCTGGAGCTGACACAGGCCAACTCAAACTATCTTCAGTCTGAAAACAATTACCTGACGGCTTTGCTGAACCTTCTCCAGACGAAATTGTCGCTCGATAAGTTATTAAATAACATTTAAATAGCAGGAACAATAACAATTAAAACTATGAAATACAGATTAACAATTTGGGCATTGGTGTTTGGCGCTCTAATGATCACGTCCTGCTCATCCAGGGCCGGAAAAGAATCGGACACCCTTAACGGATCTGCCGGGGGTTCTGACAGGCCGGTCATACCGGTCAGGGTCATCGTTCTTTCGGAGACGAGGATAGCCAGAACAATAGACTATACATCAACAGTTCTTCCCTTTGAGGAGGTGAATGTTGTTCCATCCACGCCGGGAAGAATTGAAAAGATATATGTTGAGACCGGCGACCGGGTCAGCAAAGGAGACAATCTGTTCCTTATGGACCGGACACAGCTCTATCAGCTTCAGCTGCAGATGGCAAGCCTGGAAAAGGACCTGAGCCGCATGGATACCCTTTTGAGGACCGGCAGTGCAAAACAGCAGGCTTATGACCAGTTGAAAACGCAATATGATGTCTTAAAGACCAACGTTGATTTCATGCAGCAGAACACTCTTTTGAAGGCACCCTTTAACGGAGTGGTCACCGGCAAATACTTCGAGGACGGAGAGATGTATTCCGGTACTCCGACGACTGCAACCGGCCGGTCTGCTGTTGTAACGGTTATGCAGGTGAACCCTTTGAAACTGAAGGTCGGTATATCAGAGCAATATTATCCGCTTATCAGGACCGGGATGAAGGCTAAGATAACTGCGGATGTCTATCCCGGTGAATCCTTTACCGGGGTTATTTTCCGGGTAGCTCCGACGATCAACCCTGAAACACGTTCCTTTATCGGGGAGATTGAGGTACCCAACAGGAATGGTCTGCTGAAGCCCGGAATGTTCGTGAGGGTATCAATGGATTTAGGTGAAGTTGAGACATTTGTAGTTCCTGCAAACACAGTCCTTCTGCAGGAGGGCACTAACATCAGATATGTGTTTGTGGCAGAAAGAGGTAGTGCAAAGCGGGTGGAGGTTCTTATCGGGAAAAGATTTGATGACAAGCTTGAAATTCTGTCGGATAATCTTAAAGTGGGTGATCTGATAATCACTGAGGGGCAGGCGCGCCTCATTAATCTGGACAGGATCGAGGCAGTTAACTGATTGACAGATTTCAAAAAGATCAACAATGAGCATATATAGCACATCTGTAAAAAAACCTGTAACAACCATCCTCATATTTGTGGCGGTTGT
>DIKJ01000068.1 GCA_002424525.1 Bacteroidales bacterium UBA5621
CAAAATAGCCTTCGACGGCAAGGGACATATATGTTTCGGCATTGGTGACCGCGGGCAGCATGTCGACTTCCCCCAGAAGCTTGATAATCATAATGGGAAGATTCACAGGCTGAATGAAGACGGCTCAATACCTGCTGACAATCCATTTGTCAACACTCCCGGAGCCCTGGCTTCGATCTGGAGCTACGGCCACCGGAACCCGCAGGGTACCTGCTTCGATCCGCTTACCGGTGAACTATGGATTTCGGAACACGGTCCGCGCGGCGGGGATGAACTTAATCTTATAAAGCCGGGGCTGAATTACGGCTGGCCGGTTATTTCCTATGGCATTAATTACGACGGAACCATCCTCACTCAAATCACGGAAAAGGAGGGTATGGAACAGCCTGTCTTCCAGTGGACCCCCTCAATCGGGCCGTGCGGTATGACCTTCATGACCGGCGACCGGTATCCCAACTGGAAAAACAACATTTTCCTTGGCTCACTGCCGTTAAAGCACCTTGAGAGGGTTGTTTTGGAGAATAACCAGGTCACACACCGTGAGCAGCTGCTTGAAGGCATAGGCCGGGTACGCAATGCTGTCATGGGCCCCGACGGCCTTATCTACATCGCCATTGAAACACCCGGATACATTCTCCGTTTGATACCAATAGAACAGTAAAACTGATACGAATGAGAATAAGTCACAATCTGACCGTTTACCTTATTACCATGGTTGCAATGGTTGCAATGGTGGTAACCGGATGCAAAAAAGAGAAAGATGAACCTGAAACCGTTGCCGATATAGACGGCAATGTCTACAAAACTGTTGTTATAGGCAGCCAGGTATGGTTCGGGGAAAACCTGAAAACCACCAGGTACGCCAACGGTGATCCTATTCCCAAAGTGACCGACGGAACGGAGTGGCTCAGCCTGCAATCGGGAGCATACTGCGAGTATGACAACAGTTCTGTCGCTACTTCAATATACGGGTTGCTTTATAACTGGTATGCCGTAAATGATCCCGGAAAAGTCTGCCCAACCGGGTGGCATGTCCCGACCTTTGATGACTGGATAGAACTGAATGATTTCCTCGGGGGAGATAATGTGGCTGGCGGCAAACTGAAGGAAGAGGGCACATCACACTGGCTCAACACAAGTGCCGAAGTAACCGATGATTACGGTTTCACAGCTCTGCCGGCCGGTTACAGGTATGGTGGCGCCTACCAAATACCGGGTTACTATGCAATTCTATGGAGCTCCACTGAAGTACATGTGCGTGATGGGTGGATGTTTAACCTTACCGGGTCCTCAATCCAGTCATTCCTCCAGGGTGCATACAAGACAGACGGTTACTCCGTCAGGTGCATCAAGGACTGATTACAGCTTCACTGAAGAGATATGATATTTTAGTGGTCCGGACCAAAAAGCAATGAGCAGAGGGTTTGTTAAGGAGGATGATCAGGAGGAAGTCCCGATAGTGCCGCAGAGGGCCTATCTGCCGGAGGGTGTTACAAACTTTGTTACCCGGGCCGGGATGGAACAGCTTCTGGCTGAAAAAGAGGCACTCATCAGCGAGAGGGAGAATCTGAACATCACCCGCGAGGATGAGAAACGAATTGCCATAAATTATATCAATGCAAAGCTGCAGTTGCTCAACAACAGGATTGCCGAAGCCAGGGTTATTGATCCGAAAGAGCAGCCGCAGAATGAAGTAATGTTCGGAGCCACCGTCAGACTTAAAACCCCGGCAACCGGCAGCGTCAAGACTTTTCAGATTGTAGGGGTTGATGAAGCAGATATTGCCAAAGGAAAAATCTCCTTCATTTCACCACTGGCCAAGGTATTGATAAATAAAAAAGTCGGAGACAAGGTTACCATGAAGCGTGAGAGGGATGAAATCGTTTTTGAAGTTTCCGAGATTGTTTACCTGTAACTGCAGGGTATGACGCCACACTGATTGTACTTTTAATAAACCCGGAATGACAATTGGTTTTCACCGGACTAATTTATTGGTTCATTATACTTATAATTACTTTTAAGCATAAAAATACCCGGAATTATTAACCTGACTTACAATCAAACTCTGAACAATGAAGTACTGCCCGAACTGCAATGCCGAGCTTGAGGATGCATTTGAGCTCTGCTGGAACTGCAACTACAGTCTTACTGAGAAACAGGTAATAGAACCGCCTCCCGCTGATCCCCGGATGCGCGATGTAAGTTGTCTGCGGTGCAACGTGCCTCTTCTCTTTTCGGGTAATTACAATTTTCATGAGGGAGAGAAGATGGGTGTGTGGGGTAATCTCCTTGAGGCATTCGTGAACAGGGAATCATTTGACGTTTATATCTGTCCCAGATGCGGCCATGTCGACTTTTTCACCCCGCGGGAATGAAATATTTAGGTTGCATCCCCCGTCTTCACGGAACCGGTATACCTCAACCTCAGGATTATAAGGTTGTGTAAGGTCTCCAGGCAGAACAAGAGGTCAATCCTGACCTCTTGTTACTTTTATTACCCACGATAGTCTCAGGGTAACCACAAAAGCATATCGCATTTCCCGCGAAAATCCGTAAATAATGTAACTATTTTATAAAATTTTGTAATAACCGAAAAAAATAAACGAAATAAATTTGAACCATATTATTTAATGGACTCCCTTCAAGAACTTTGCTATGACTGTAACAGAATTTCGAACCAAACTTGTTGATCTGACGGAAAGCCTGACCAGACTGGCTTCCAGATTAACTGCTGATAAGGATGAGGCAAAGGACCTGGTACAGGAGACTTTTTATAAATCCTTGAAGCATTGTGACAAATATGTAGATGAGGCTAATTTTAAAGCATGGACATCTACAATAATGAAAAATACCTTTATTAATAATTACAGGAAAAATATTCTTCAGGCAATTTATCGCGACCAGAACAAAGAATTGCTATTCTATAATCGGACCAACCATACTGGTTATGATAACCCGGATTCGGCCTATTCAGTATTAGAGATAACTCAACATATTGAACAACTGAGAGATAAATTCCGAATTCCGTTTGAAATGCATCTTAATGGATACAAATACACAGAAATTGCCGACGAACTGGCCATTAATATAGGAACTGTAAAAAGCAGAATCTTCATGGCAAGGAGACAATTGAAAGAGAAACTGTTCAGCTAAAAGGAAGCAAGAGCAAAAGCGATAACAGGAATATTTGAGCGGACTCACCGGTATTCTTCTTCTTCCGGATATTATTCAATTACCGGTTGCAAAAATCAAATCACATCCCTGAATACCCTTCGGAAGT
>DIKJ01000250.1:0-18330 GCA_002424525.1 Bacteroidales bacterium UBA5621
CCTTACAATTCACAGTTTGATCTCAGTCTTGCCTATACTCCGGGAGTAGCTTTCCCGTGTCTCGAAATTCAGAAGAATCCCGATGATGTTTACACATACACTGCCAAGGGAAATCTTGTGGCGGTGATCTCAAATGGCACAGCCGTACTGGGACTGGGAGATATCGGGGCAATGGCCGGGAAGCCTGTGATGGAAGGGAAAGGTTTGCTTTTCAAGGTATTTGCAGATGTGGATGTTTTTGACATTGAGATCGATGAGAAGGATCCGGAGAAGCTCATTGAGATTTGTGCCGGGATCGCACCAACCTTCGGAGGCATAAACCTTGAAGACATAAAAGCTCCGGAGTGCTTTGAGGTAGAAACCAGACTGAAGGAGATGCTCGATATTCCTGTTTTTCATGATGATCAGCACGGAACAGCAATAATCTCGGGTGCAGGGCTTATCAATGCGCTTGAGATAACCGGGAAGAAGATTGATGAAATCAGACTTGTCGTTTGCGGAGCGGGTGCGGCAGCAATATCCTGTTCAAGATTATATTTACACCTGGGCGTTAAAAGGGAGAACATTGTCATGGTCGACAGCAAAGGAGTTGTCAACAGCAAAAGGAATGACATTAACAGATATAAACAGGAGTTTATGACCGACAGGGATATCAACACCCTGGCGGAGGCAGTAAAGGGCGCCGATCTTTTCCTCGGCCTTTCGACCGCAAATATCCTGACGAAGGAGATGCTCGCATCCATGGCCGGTAATCCGATTGTCTTTGCCATGGCAAATCCAAATCCCGAAATCTCCTATGAGGATGCTATGGCGACAAGGGATGATCTGATATTTGCAACCGGAAGATCCGATTACCCGAACCAGATAAACAATGTGCTCGGATTCCCGTTCATTTTCAGAGGGGCTCTTGATGTCAGAGCCTCTACAATAAATGAGGAGATGAAGCTGGCTGCCTCAAAAGCTCTGGCTGACCTAGCTAAAGAGCCGGTGCCGGTATCTGTTTTGAAGGCATACTGTGTTGACAAATTGTCATTTGGCAGAGATTATATAATCCCCAAGCCGCTTGATACCAGGCTGATATCATTCGTTGCATCGGCGGTTGCCAGGGCCGCAATGGAGACCGGTGTTGCCAGGCAACCTATCACCGACTGGGATGCTTACACGGTAAGTCTCGACCGCAGGCTGAGTCAGCATATTCTTAAAATTGGGGAGATAAGCTGCTTTTAGGCGGGGAGCAGGGGGCGAAGGGCAAGGAGCTAGAAAATATTCTAAAATACCGATTACTGACTACTGATTACTGATTACCAACTCTTTCCCACTTCCGTCTTCGGACTTCCGTCTTCTAATGAAATATTCCTGGTTTTTTCCTTTCCAGAATCTGCCTGATGATCTTCTTTTCGTACATCGACACAATAAGATCGGCTGTCTCGGAAATGGTAAAAGAGCCGCGGTTTACCGTCGCATCAAACAGCGATTCGTGATTAACAGGCTTTTTATCGAGAAAGGCATTAATAAGGTTGAACCGTTTCTGGTCGGTGTCGATAACATATTTCTCGGCTGTTTCAATATCCATCTCTCTCTTTTTCATGACATTCTGAACCCTCCAGTAGAAAGGCGCAACGATCCTTATATGCAGAGCATCGACAATGTCCTTTGCTATGGAGACGCCTCCCCTTCCCACAAGTACTGCATATCCCTCCTTGCAAATCGACATAACAACCTCCCTGATCGCTTTCTTGACGCTCAGATCACTTACAAATCCACCCGAGAAGGCCATGATCATTTCAGAAAGATCTGACAACTCATACCCCTTGTAAAAATTTTCCACCCTTTCAGCATCCGTGTTCAGCTCCCTTGCAATAGCATAGATAATATCCTTGTCTATCCACCGCCACCGGCTCTGAGGGTCCCTTTTATTCAGTTCGGACACCATGATTTCGGCCACTTCACGGCCATCGCATCCTGTCAACCGCGATATTGTAATTACCGGCCCGTCTTCAGCAGATGGTTTTCTCAGAACGGACTCCCGGTACCTTCCATCAAAATAATCAAAGATTTTTGCCATGTGCCTGCCTCCTTAGCTCTTTTACCGAATAACCACTGCAATAACTCAATCAATATACAAAAAAAAATCAATTCAGGAACCAAATGATAATTCTTCCCGGTAAAAATTTTTATGCTAATTTTACTGCCGGGCCATTTCTGAACCGGGTGGTTGGCCTGATTTTTGATGTGAAGTGCCTGGAAGTTAATTATGAAACTGTCTGTTTTTAAAATATCATTGTTAGCTGTTCTGCTGTTGTCAGCGACATCCTGCAGAAAAAGTTTCATCATCAATGAAAAGCAGATACTTTTTTTCCAGTACGACCATGTGAATCACGCCTGGGGCAACCAGCATCACGGCTTTGTTATTGACAACGAGGGAAACATTCTCATCTATAATAATCCCGGGGATTGGAATTTCCCGGATAATGACCTGGTAATAAGCGATGCAGATATTGAGGAAAACTTCACAAAATGCGCCCCGGCCGGAATTAAAGTTGAAGAGGATGAATTGCAGAAATATGCAAACTATATCCGCCATATTGCCATGAGCAAGGTGACAGCACCCAGAAATGTCGCAGCTGATGCAGGCAAAACAGAATTTATCTGCTATGTATATTCCTCTAATACAGGTCTTTATAAAGGATATTTGATAAAAATGGAAGGCGACTTCACTGCTGAAAACCTTAACTTCTACTCCAAGAAGGTTACCGTCTGGATGAAGGATATTCTTAAAAACATCGATATTTACTGATCCCTCCTTTCCGGATTTCCGAAATTTGTGCCGCAGTAATAAAACGTGTCAGGTATTTGATATCCGATTGAATTTTATTATACCTTTACTTTAAGCAAAAATTATTCCTCCCTAACAATTTAAATAAACCATCATGATTGAGTTTTTTGTTTCAAAACCTGAACTGTTCTGGTTCATACTTGGTCTTGTTCTTTTATTGCTTGAACTGGTCATGCCGGGATTCGTGATCATCTTCTTCGGCATCGGAGCATGGATAACGGCCCTTCTGTGTCTAGTGGCCGATCCGGGATTCAACCTTCAGGCAATAGTATTTGCAGTGGCGTCTGTCCTCTCCCTGATTGCTCTCAGGAAAATGCTTCAGAAGAGATTCTTTTACACCGACAGCAAACTCTCCGAGAGTGTGGAGGATGAGTTCACCGGCAAGGAGGCTGTTGCAGTTACCAGTATTGATGCGGGTGGCACCGGTAAGGTTGAATTCAAAGGCACCACATGGAGGGCAGAATCAGATGCGGCTATCAATGAAGGCCAGAGGGTTGTAATAAAAAAAATAGAGAATGTCAAACTGATTGTTGAACCAAAAAAATAAACAAAATGGAAGGATCGAGCACAACTATTATTCTTGTGGGTGTCATCATACTTGGTTTCATCCTTATTGCATCAATGGTTAAGGTTGTTCCGCAGAGAACAGCCATAATTATTGAAAGGCTTGGCAAATACAAAACAACCTTTACCGCCGGTTTTCAGATACTGATACCATTCGTTGATAAAATAAGATACAAGCATACGCTTAAGGAACAGGCCATTGATGTTGCTCCGCAGGTCTGCATCACCCGCGACAATATTGCTGTTGAAGTGGATGGCATACTCTATCTTCAGGTACTGGACCCGCAGAAAGCCTCCTATGGTATCGACAATTACCGCTTTGCTTCAATTCAGATCGCCCAGACCACCATGAGAAGCGTGATCGGGAAGCTTGAGCTTGACAGGACATTTGAAGAGCGCGAAACAATAAACGGTGCCATTGTTGATGCAGTCGACAAAGCCAGTGATCCGTGGGGTATCAAGGTAACCCGCTATGAAGTCAAGAATATCTCGCCGCCACAAAGCATAAAGGATGCCATGGAGAAACAGATGAGAGCTGAGAGGGAGAAGCGCGCTATCATAGCCGAATCGGAAGGAACCAAGCAGGCCAAAATAAATGTTGCCGACGGGGATAAGCAGGAACTTATCAAAAAATCGGAAGGAGAAATGCAGAAACGCATAAACGAAGCGGCCGGCCGCGCTTCGGAAATTGAACAGCTGGCAAATGCCACTGCCAACGGGCTCCGTGCAATATCCAAAGCAATATCGGAAGAAAATGGCCTTAATGCCGTTAACCTGCGTATTGCTGAACAGTACCTCATTGAGTTTGGGAAACTTGCCAGCCAGAACAACACTATGATCCTTCCCTCAAACCTCACCGACATAGGAAGCATAGTTGCCGTCGCCACTTCAGTATTCAGCGAAACCAAAGACAAGAAGAAATAGAATCACATATCCCCGTGTTCAGTTCTCAGAATGATCTCATTCTGAAGATCTTCGCCAAGGTCGTTGAAGTAATCGCTGTAACCGGCCACCCTTACAATCAGATCGCGGTGTAATTCAGGATGTTTCTGCGCATCCCTGAGTGTTTCTGCATCCACCACATTGAACTGGATATGGTGTCCGTCGAGACTGAAATAGCTTCTTATCAGGGCAGTGAGGCATTTGTAACTATCCTCATCCTCAAAAAACCCGGGTGAGAATTTCTGATTTAGCAGTGTGCCCCCTGTTCGCATATGATCAATCTTTGAAGCCGATTTAAGGACCGATGTGGGACCCTGCTTATCTGCTCCCTGGACAGGTGAGATACCTTCAGAGAGTGGCTTCCCTGCTTTGCGGCCATCAGGAGTGGCACCGATAACACTTCCGAAATATACGTGCGAGGTAGTAGGAAGCATATTTATCCTGTGAACGCCTCTGCGGGTATTAGGTCTTCCGTTTACTGCATCATAATAGATCTCGAAAACCATAACTGCATGCTGATCAGCGTAATCATCATCGTTGCCATATTTAGGCGTGTTATAGACAAGATCGTGCTGTAACTGTTCATAACCTTTAAAATCGGCTTCAAGAGCCCTCCGCAACTCATCCGGTTTCACAAGTCTCCTGTCATAGACATTATATCTTACAGATGTCAGTATGTCAGTAATAGTACCCAGCCCCACACCCTGAATATAAGTGGTATTATATCTTGCGCCTCCGGAGTTGTAATCCTTGCCGTTGCTTATGCAGTCCTCCACCAGAAGGGAAAGAAAAGGTACGGGCAGCCATCCGGAAAATGTTTTCTCGATCACATTGTTACCCCTCACCTTAATGTCGATAAGGTAATTAATCTGTAACCTGAAGGCACCGATCAGATCCTCAAACGCAGGGTAATCCTCTGCATAGCCGGTTTTCAGTCCGACCTGAACCCCTGTCCTCGGATCGTACCCGTTATTCAGTGTCAGCTCCAGCACTTTCGGCAGGTTGAAATAACCTGACAGCCAGTAGGCTTCCGTTCCGAATGCTCCTGTTTCAACACATCCCGAGGCACCTCCGTTGCGCGCATCCTCAATGGTTTTGCCCTGCCTCAGCATTTCCTGTACAAGGGCCTCGGTATTAAAGCATGAGGGCTGGCCAAAACCTGTCCTGATTATGTCGAGGGCTTTGTGAATAAAGCTGTCAGGGCTTTTTCTGCTTATCTGTATCATGGATGAGGGTTGAAGTATCCTCATCTCCTTTATTACATCGAGCAATATGTACGACATCTCGTTAACCGCATCGCTTCCGTCAGCCTTTAACCCTCCAAGATTGATCAGGCAAAAATCAGTATATGTATTGCTCTCACTGGCAGTTACTCCCATCTTAGGCGGTGAAGGGTGATTATTGAATTTTACCCAGAAACTGCCAAGCAGATCATAAAGGTGCTCCTTTGACAGCGTTCCCTCTTTCATCTCCTTCATGTAAACCGGGAAAAGATGCTGGTCCAGCCTTCCGGGATTGAAGGAATCCCACGGGTTCAGTTCTGTTATAACCCCTATATGAATGAACCAGTAATGCTGAAGCATTTCATGGAGACTTTCAGGAGGATGGGCAGGTACTTTGCGGCAAACGGCTGCCATCTCTAACAGTTCAGACCTCCTTCCGGGATCGTTTTCAGCCTCCGCAACTCTCACGAGTTCATCGGCATACCTCTGCGCATACATTATTATGGCATCGCAGGCTATCTCCATTGCCTTCAGCTGTTCGTTCTTCTCAAATGCCTGATCATCATTATAATAATCGAGTGCCGATTTTGCTTCCCTTATCTCCTCCTTAAGCTGAAGGAATCCGCATCTGAACATCTTGTACCCCAGCACGGTATGCCCGGGAGCCCTCTGCTCCTGAAACTCCGTAAACACTCCGGCATTGTAGGCATTCAGCCATTCCGGTGTCATCAGCTCCATGACACGGTCGCGGTTGCTCTTTCCCTTCCAGAAAGGGATGATCTCGCTTCTGTAGATCTCCCTGACTTCCTCATCAACCTTAAAAGAAACCTTCGCCCTTGCACTCAGGATCTCAAGATCCTCCAGGGAATGAAGACAGATTTCAGGATAGGTGGGAGTTTTTTTGGGGCCGGGACCTCTTTCTCCGACAATGAGCTCATCATCATTAATACATATTTGCTTGTTTTTAAGAATGTATTCGAAAGCTTTTGCCCTTTTCACGGGTATGGAGAGCTCCCGGGCTTCATCGCTTTTATAAAACTGAGTAACGAGGCGGGCCCTCTCGGCGGTGATCGTTTCGACTGCAGTAAGGCTCTGCTCCCTGAGCCTCTTAATTCTTTCTGACATTATCATTTTATTATCCTCCTATCTTTACTTCTATGCCTGTTTCGGCAAAAAAATCCTTCAGTTCCCTCATCCTCTGTGGCGAAGGTGGCTGTATGCCATTCATTCTATAGTGAATCTTGAATCTTTTATATTTGGATGACCCGATGGCATGGTATGGAAGAAGGCTTATCCTCTTCACATTATCTTGCCGTATTTTATTGATGAACTCCTTTAGGCGCGAGAGATGACCGGGGTCGTCATTCATACCCGGAATAACCGGTATCCTCAGGATTATATCCTTCCCGCTGTCGAGCAAAATCCTGAGGTTGCCAAGAATAAGAGAGTTGGAGACGGAGGTCTGCTGTAAATGAACCTCATTGTCCAGATGCTTGATATCGAAAAGGAAGAGTCCGGTGAAGGGGATTATTTTCCTGAGGTTGTCGGCGGTACAATATCCGGACGTATCAACGGCAGTATGGAATCCGTGACTCATGCATGCTTTAAGTGCTTCGGCCAGGAACGGGGTTTGCATCAGCGGTTCTCCGCCGGAGAAAGTGACTCCTCCGTCTGATTGCTGAATAAAGATCCTCTCCTTCTCCACTATTTCCAGAATCTCCCCGACCGAATAGTACCTGCCTGCCTGCTCGTTCTGATAAAATTCCATATCTCCTACCCTGTCAGTGCGTGTAACAACCTCAGGTTCGGAAGATAATCCCTCAGGATTGTGGCACCACCGGCACGACAGCGGGCAGCCCTTCAGAAAGAAGGTTACCCTGATGCCGGGGCCATCATGTATCGAGTATCTTTTAACGCTGAAAATGAGTCCTTTCATACCGAAGAAAGAAAATATTACTATAAAACAGGATGCAAAATAGAGCTGGGCTGTTCATCCGAAGCAATGAACAGCAATGCGGGTCAGGCGTTATAGAACATGAGGCAGTGATAGAGCCTCCGTCCGAGGCGCTGCATCATAAACCGGTATTTGAACTTCAGTAACATCTCTAAAAATCGACTGCAAGATAATTAATTTTTATAAATTAGCGCCCCTGTATCAGAACAAAATAGCGCTGCATTTAATGAAACTGTACTCCGCCCTGAAATTTTTCTGTAAGGATATCCTTGTCATAAGCTGTTTTCTTTCAGGACTTAGCGGCGGATTAAACGGCCAGCAGCTGCAACGTTATACTATCAGCGGGTTTGTTAAAGAGGCCGGAAGCGGGGAATCACTTATAGGGGTCAATGTATATATGTCCGATCGTAAGACCGGCACGGTAACAAATAATTATGGCTTTTATTCCCTTACTCTTCCCGAATCAGATTCCGTTGAACTGGTTGTATCTTATGTAGGTTTCAATCCTGAGATCAGGAAGATCAGCCTCAGAAAAAACACCGAACTCAATTTTGAACTCAGGTCAGATGTTCTTCTCAGGGAAGTAACCATCTCTGCTGACAGGGCAGAACGATTAAGCGAATCGGCCAGGATGAGTACGGTTAAGCTGCAAGGTGCACAGATCAGGAACATCCCATCCCTGCTCGGTGAAAAAGATGTACTTAAGGTCCTGCAGCTGATGCCCGGGGTCCAGAAAGGCTCGGAGGGATCGAGCGGGCTCTACGTAAGGGGCGGAGGACCCGACCAGAACCTTATTATTCTTGATGATGCCATTGTGTATAATGCAAACCATCTTTTCGGATTCTTTTCCCTTTTTAACGGGAATGCACTCAAAAACATAGAACTGACAAAGGGGGGCTTTCCGGCCAGGTACGGTGGACGGCTCTCTTCCGTTCTGGAAATGAACATGAAAGACGGTAACAGGGAAGAGTGGCACGGAGAGGGCGGAATAGGATTAATATCTTCGAACGTTACAGTTGAAGGGCCATTGAAAAAAAACAGATCCTCAATACTCCTGTCCGGGCGCAGGACTTATGCCGATCTTATTATTTCCCCTATACTCAAAATAATGGACGAGGAGAATACCGGGTATTTCTTCTACGATTTAAATGCAAAGGTCAACTATGATTTCGGGCGAAAAAACAAGCTGTACCTGAGCGGATATTTTGGCAAGGATAAGTTCTACCTGAAGTACCGGTCAACCGGCATTAAGGAGAATGTCGGTTTCCTGTGGGGCAACTCAACGGCAACGTTAAGATGGAATCATTTATTCAATAATAAGCTCTTTACAAATGCTTCAGCTGTTTTCAGCAACTATAGCTTCGGTATCTACGATGAATATAAGGTCGTGAGTGAAAACAAAGACTACTATGCTGAATATTATTCAGGTATCAGGGATTATACCCTTAAATATGATCTTGACTATCTCCCGAATCCCAAACACTGGATCAAGGGAGGACTGATCACTGTCTTCCACAGGTTTAATCCCCATGCTTTCATTGAGGAAGACATACCCGGCCAGATAAGCGAGAGAGACGTAGAATTTATTCATGGTATTGAAGCCGGGATTTACGCGGAAGACACCTGGCATCCTTTTCAGAGCCTCAAAATAAATGCAGGGATCCGTCTCAGCCATTTTATTGCACCGGGGAAACGGTATTTCCATCCGGAGCCAAGATTATCGGCTGCATGGCGGATCAGTAACGACCTGGCGATCAAGGCTTCGTACGCTTCAATGAACCAGTATATTCACATGCTGTCGAACACAGGCATCAGCCTTCCAACCGATCTGTGGGTGCCTGCCACCGAAAGGGTGAAACCACAGCAGTCAAAACAGGTGGCTGTCGGTGCTGTCAGGGACTTTCCCGAAACCATGTTCTCCCTGTCAGTTGAGGGTTATTATAAGAAAATGGATAACGTGATAGGTTACAGGGAAGGGGCATCTTTTCTGGAACTCAATGAACCCGGCGATATTGAAAAAACTGACTGGCAGGATAAAGTTACTGCTGGACAATCCTGGTCATACGGACTGGAATTCCTGCTTCAGAAAAAAGAGGGAAGAGTGACCGGCTGGATTGGCTATACCCTGTCGTGGACACAGATGCAGTTTGATTCGATCAACTCCGGCCGTAAGTTTTATGCGAGGTACGACAGGCGCCATGATATCTCACTTGTTGCATTCTTCAGGGTTAATGACAGAATTAATCTCTCAGGAACGTGGGTGTACGGTACAGGCAATGCAGTTACGTTGCCTCTGTCGGAATATTATGCCGAACCGCATGATCTTCTGAAAGATGTTCACGATCCCTACCATTACTACAATGGTCTTTCAGAAATGTTATATTCCCGGACGGTCAATGAGTTCGGAGAAAAGAATAACTTCAGGATGAGATCATATCACAGACTCGATCTGGGAATTCAGTTCCACAAAACTAAGAAATGGGGTGAACGGACTTGGGAGATCTCAGTTTACAATGCCTATAACAGGCTTAATCCATTTTTTTATTACAGCGATGTAAAATATGACGGTGAAAAAAGAACAGGGGTTCTCAGGCAGGTGAGCCTCTTTCCGATAATCCCCTCATTCACTTATTCATTTAAATTCTAAGTATATACAGATGATAAATAAAGGTATCCCAATCATATTCCTGTTATTATTCACCCTGATCTCCTGTGAAAGAGAGGCTAAGAATGTTATTCTCCCGGAATTCAGGCAGAAGCTTGTGATTACTTCCTTTATCTCTCCGTCCGATCAGGTATCGTTTGTATCCGTTTCAACCAACAGCAGAATTTATGGTGATCTGTATCAGACTATAGATCAGGGCAATCTAAAGGCCTATATGTCAGATGGCAACAGGGAGATCGAACTTGCTATGGCAGATGAGGGTTTTGAATTCAGTTCCGTCGACATGCAGGTTGAACCGGGCCGGAGTTATGAACTCAGGGTTACAAGCGATAAAGGGCTTCATGCAGAAGGATTCTGCACTGTCCCTGTTAAAAGGAACTTCGTTCCGGAGGCTGATACTGCAAAAAAGGTCTGGTATGACACCTACCAGGGAAGTATGAACCTACTGGTTACAAGGGTATTTCTGGCCGATTACCCGGGAGAAGACAATTATTACAGGTTCGGATGCAAAATGGTATATTATGATCCGGAATACTACTATTACCCTTATATTACGAAGATCTCAGGGACCGGAAGCGATTTTGCCGATGATAAAGGGAAAGATGGCGAACGCTTCATGGCAAATTCATACGTTCTTCCATATCCGAAATACCTCGATTCTGCCTTTCTGATCTTTTATTACCAGAGCACCGATAAAGCCTACTACGATTACCATAAGTCGCTGATGAAATATTCAGGGGGAGATAATCCTTTCACAGAACCATCTCCGCTTTTTTCGAACATAACCGGTGGTCTGGGCATATTTGCCTCCTATACCCTGGATTCGCTGGTAATAAGATTGAGGTAACCGATTCTCAATAAGATATATACTGCTGGATATCTGCGATATACCAGTATTTAACTTTTGATTAACAAATCATTAACATTAAAATCTGCAACATATGAAATCTTTACCCGTCTATAAGTTGATTGATAGGTTCAGGGATTAATGATATAATATTTTACGGACAGTTCTTTTATTTCTAACTAATTTTATTCAGCCATGAAAAGAATCATTCTCACAGGTGCAATCCTGGTTGCATCGTGTCTGGCAATATTTGCCGGAAGACCTGTTGCCGAGGGCAAGACATATTCGTCACTCGGAGACTACAAGATAGAGATGGCAGCCGATCCTGTTCTCCTTGATGGAAAAGAGCTTGAAGCTTCCGTTGTCTCTTACGCCAACACCGATATGAAGGTGACTGTTGCAGTTAACAAATTAAAAAACTGCACAAAGTATTATGTTCTGTCTGACAACCTCTCCGTGCAGTATGTCTGTACAGACAGGTATTTCGGTGTTGAACGCCTCGGAAAGGAAGCAAAGAAGGCAGGTTTCACTACCGACAACAATTCCCTCAATGTTCAGGAATACTTTCGTCAGAAGTTAATCACTGACGGAAGCAATGACAATCTGGGCAATTCAATGCTTATTGCAGCTTACTTTCCGTATCTTCTGAAGGAGACGGAAGCTTTGGTTGCAGAAAAATAAAAAATCCCTCCTTAAGGCCGCACGGCCACTCTTACGATCAGGTTTTAGGTTTGGAACGGAAAGACATCCCCAAATGTCTTTCCTTCTTTTTTGTATAACGCGGAAGCTGAAGGATGAGTAAAGATTTTTTTGTATTTTGCGCATCAATAAAACCAGAGTCCTAAAACCACATCTATGAAAAACTCACTGATCTTAATTCTCATTTCAGCAGTTATGATCTCTTCCTGTGAAAGAACCACAAAAAGTGACAACCCGCTTCTGAACAAGTTTAAAACCCCTTTCGAGGTTCCGCCTTTTGAAAAAATCAGGGCTGAGCATTTTATGCCCGCATATCTCAAAGGATTTGAGGAACAGATGAATAATGTTAATGAGATAATCAATAATCAGGCTGAACCTGCTTTTGACAACACCATCAGGGCGCTTGAGTACAGTGCCGAGCTTCTCACGAGAGTGTCACGGATCTTCAGTTCACTTAATTCAGCCAATACCAACGACACCCTTCAGGCTATCAACAAGGAACTGGCCCCGCTTTCCGCCAAACACCGCGACGATATCAACCTGAACGAAAATCTTTTCAACAGGATTAAAAGTGTTTATGAGAACATGGACCGTTTCGGCCTTACCGGCGAAGAAAAAATGGTGCTTGAAAATACCTACAAGAATTTTGTGAGGAGCGGTGCAGCGCTTGCACCTGAAGACAAGGAGAAGCTTCGCAGGATCAATGAAGAGCTGTCACTGCTTTCCGTCCGGTTCAGTGAAAATCTTCTGGCCGAAACGAACGATTTCAAGCTTATTATCGATAACAGAGAAGATCTTTCAGGCCTGCCCGAAGGAGTACTTGCACAGGCTGCAACACTTGCCGGCAGTCTGAATCTGGAAGGCAAATGGGTTTTCTCACTCCAGGTGCCAAGCATGACTCCCTTCCTTCAGTATTCCGACCGAAGGGATCTGCGCGAAAAGCTCTTCACTGCCTATTTTATGAAAGGTGATAACGACAACGCCAGGGACAACAAGGAGATTATAGCAAGGATCGCAAGACTCAGGGTTGAAAGGTCCCGTCTTCTCGGGTACGACAGCTACGCCGATTTTGTCCTTGAGAGAAACATGGCAAAAACACCCGGAAAGGTTTTCGAATTTCTCGGCCAGGTATGGGAGGCGGCTCTGCCCGTAGCAAAGGCAGAGGCTGCTGCCCAGCAGGAAATCATCGACCGGGTTGGGGCTGGTTTCAGTCTCGAACCCTGGGACTGGTGGTATTACAGCGAAAAGATCAGGAAGGAGAAATTCGATCTGGATGACGAAATAACGCGTCCCTATTTTGCAATCGACAATGTTATCTCAGGCATGTTCTACGTGGCAAATCAGTTGTACGGACTTGAATTCAGGAAGAGATATGACATCCCAAAATACCATCCCGACGTTCTGACATATGAAGTGACCCGTAACAAGAAACATGTGGGAATTCTGATGCTTGATAATTTTCCAAGGGCATCAAAACGGGGAGGGGCCTGGTGTGGTGCTTACAGGGGCCAGAGCCGGAATATCAAGGGTAAGATGATCCATCCGGTTGTTACCATGGTCACCAACTCCACCCCCCCCTCCGGTGACAAACCAGCTCTCCTGACTGCATATGATGCTGAAACGCTGTTCCATGAATTCGGGCACGCCCTGCATCAGCTTCTCTCCAATTCGACTTATCCGGGCGTCTCCGGAACTTCGGTCCCCAGGGATTTTGTCGAGCTCCCGTCACAGATTATGGAACACTGGGTCCTTGAACCGGAAGTACTGAAGGTTTATGCCAGGCACTATCAGACAAAAGAGGTTATCCCTGCAGAGATAGTTGAAAAGCTGGACAGATCAAGCAAGTTCAACATGGGATTCATTACTGTTGAATATCTTGCGGCAGCACTTCTGGATATGGAGTACCATTCGCTTGAAGAACCGGTTGATATCAACATCCGGGATTTTGAGACAGAAGCAATGAACAAATACGGGCTGATTCCCGAAATTAAGCCGAGATACAGATCGACATATTTCAATCATATCTGGTCGTCGGGCTATGCCGCAGGCTATTACAGCTATATCTGGTGCGAGATACTCGATTCAGACGCTTTCCAGGCCTTCAGGGAAACCGGCGATATTTTCAACAGGGAGGTCGCTGCCAGATTTGAGAAAGAGATCCTTTCCAGGGGAGGCACAGCCGATCCCCTTGAAATGTATATAGCGTTCAGGGGCAAGGAACCCGGCATCGATGCTCTTCTTAAAAACAGAGGTCTGAAGTAGGTAACCCATTCATCGATTATGCTGATGCGGAAAATTCTTTCTCTCGTAACCTTTTTGCTTGGCTGCCATGCCTTCTCCCTTTCGGGCCAGATACCCAGGGCTGTAAACGGAATGATTGACCTCCGCGATATTAAAACTCCGGAGAGGTTTACTATAAGGCTTAACGGCGAATGGGAGTTTTACTGGGAAAAGAAGCTTCATCCTTACGATTTCTCAGAGCCTGGCCGGCACAAGCCTGATCATTACGGTAATGTGCCCGGCTACTGGACTGATTATCCGCAGGATAAGGTAAATACCCGGAAAGAGGGATTCGCGACATACCGGTTGAGGGTGTTATTGCCTGAAAATTACAGGAATGCCCTGGCTTTTGACATGCCTGTTTTTGATTCGTCGTACGATCTTTATATCAACGGGAAGTACATGGGGGGAAATGGCATTCCCGGGAGAACTGAAATCGAAACAATACCTGAATACCGGAGAAATTTCTATAAATTTGATCCGGTCTCGGATTCTCTTGAAATTATTATCAACGTCTCAAATTTTGATCACCGCCGCGGAGGTTTCTGGCTCCCTCTGAAATTCGGCACCTTCAATGAACTTCAGAAAAGAATGGCAGCAAACTGGGCGATGGACTGGGCCGTGATAAGCATGCTGCTGAGCTTTTCACTTTTCCTGATGTTCTTCTATGCCATATATCCGAAAGACAAGATCATAGCATTTTTCATCATTGCGACCATAGGCCTCGCCCTGAGGCCATTATTCACATCAAGTTTCCTGATTCATAACATAATAAACCTCGACTGGGTCTGGATTGTAAGATGCGAGTATCTTGGATTATTTCTTATTGTAATCGGCTGGACCTGGTTTGCGGCTCACCTCTATCCCTCCGGATTCATAAGGGTAGCCTCATATATTATGACGGCAATCTATCTGCTGGCAGCCGTGCTGACACTGTTGCTCCCGGTTAAGCTATTCACTTACAGCACTTTTTTATACTATCCGACAATTATTATTCTGCTTGGATATGTCCTGTTTATGAGTCTGAGAGGCATTATCCGCAGGAATTCAATAGATATCGCATACTTTTCAGCATTTGTTCTTCTTCTGGCCGGAGCATATCACGATGTCAGCGTTTCGCTGGGCAGATCAGATTCCTCTGTCGGCTATATCCTGACCTACCTGATTGTTGTATTTGTTTTCATTCAGGCCGCCCTTCTTCTTTACAAATGGATAAAAGTATATTCGGAAAAGGAAAAGCTCCGTACCGAGCTTGAGTACCTTAACCGAAACCTCGGGGTCATGATTAACGAAAGGGCTCACGAGCTTGTAAAAAGAAGCGAGGAGATTGAAAAACAGAATGCAATGATAGCCCAGCAAAACAAACAGCTGTCGGAAACCATACATCTGAAGAATAAAATATTTTCAGTAATAGCCCACGATCTAAGGAGTCCGGTCGTTAATATCCTTTATATGCTCAACCTGCTCAAGGAGGAAGAGTACAAGGAAAAATATGATATTTTTGCCAATTCGTCTATACAGTACGCCCAGCAGGTGATCAATCTGCTCGAAAACATGCTGGTATGGGGTAGAGGGCAGGAAGACAAGATCAAATACTCTCCGGGAAAACACGATCTTGCAGACATAATCCTTACAAACCTCAGCATCTTCAAGGAGACTGCCGACAAGAAGGAGATAATCCTCAATTTCACTCAGGTAGGCAATTCCAAAGCGTATGTGGATAAGGATTTACTAGATATAATAATCAGGAACATGCTGTCGAACGCTGTCAAATATACCCCGAGGGGTGGAAGGATAAGCATTTTGCTCAAGGACAAATCGCTTGACGGAGAAACCATCCTCCTCAAGATATGTGACAACGGCATTGGCATACCGCCGGTAAAGCAAAAATACCTTCTCACATCGACCGAGATCGAGAGCACCCCGGGAACCGAGAATGAGAGGGGTACGGGGCTTGGGCTCAAGCTCTGTCAGGAACTGGTGAAAATTAATAAAGGGAGTATCACAGTGGAAAGCAGGGAAGGCGAAGGGACCTGCTTCTCAATCCTCCTTCCCGTATAGCTACCTTCTAATCCATTGTAAGCAAGGCAAGCTTTTTCCTGTCAATGATCCTGATATCTTTCCCTCTGACCTCAACATAATCTTCATCCTCAAGCTCCCTCAGAACCCTCGAGATTGAGGGACGTGCAACACCAAAAAACTCAGCCAGATCATTCCGGGTCATATCCATTCGCACAGAAGATACCCCCTCCCCCGCTTGCTGAAGGATATATTGAGCAAGCTTGCCCCTGATTGTCTTAAAGCTCAGGAATTTAATCTTTTCCGAAAGAAACTGGGACCTGTTCGAGATCAAATTGAGGAAATTTACCAGTATCTTTTCATTGTTCTCGAGGAGCTTCAGGAAATCCTGTTTATCAATCACGAACAGTTCAGTGTCAGTAACAGCGATAACATTAACCGGAAACCGGTTCCTGGCGCCGAAAATGAAAGCCGGTGCAAGGGCCCCGGGTGCGGGGATATTCTCTATCTTGATTGTTCTGCCCGCATAATCGACCATCTCACCCTTCACCAGGCCGCTCATTACTATCATGAGCGATCTGACAGTTTCGCCGCTTAACGCAATTACGGCACCAGCCCTTATTTTTCTGATCCGTTTCGGAATGGTTGAAAACAGTGCTTCCGCTTCATCTTCGCTGAGCCCTTTAAATACGGGGATTTTCAGAAATAAGGAATAATCCATAAGATTTAAGTTTTGTATCAGGTCAAAAATAAAAAAATCTCAGACATTAAATATTTTTGATTTTGTAACAAATGTTACAAAATATCCCTGAAGGCCGGCCTATTTTTGCAGCGTAATCAATAATCAAAAACAAAATAAAGAACGTATGACACGGGATATAATAAAAATAGACGAGGAGTTATGCAATGGATGCGGCTTATGTGTGCCCAACTGCCACGAAGGCGCACTTCAGGTAATTGACGGGAAGGTGAGGCTTATCAGCGATCTGTTGTGCGACGGACTGGGCGCATGCATCGGTCATTGCCCCGAGGGTGCAATAACCATTGAGGCAAGAGAGGCAGAACCGTACGATGAAGTGAAAGTTCTCGAACAAATGAAAGACAAGGGGAAAAACACCGTTATTGCTCATCTCAAACATCTTAAGGATCACAATGAAACAGGTTTCCTGAAGGAAGGTGTCAGGTACCTGGTTGAGCACCGCAGTGATCTTAAATTCAATGTTGACGAAGTATTGTCAGAAGTTCATAACCACGGAAAGGGGGCAGTTGATCCTCATGCATCAGGCGGGCCCCACCATCATAGAAACCACGCAGGCGGAGGATGTCCCGGCTCAAGAGAAATGGTCATTGAAAAACAATCATCTGTGCATCATTCAGATCCGGAGTCAGAATCTGAACTGAGGCAGTGGCCCGTCCAGATGCATCTCATCAACCCGGCTGCTTCCTACTTCAGGGGCTCTGACCTTTTGGTTGCCGCAGATTGTGTTGCCTACAGCATCGGCGGATTTCACAGTAATTTCCTGAAGGGTAAATCACTTGTCATTGCCTGTCCAAAACTGGATCACAACACGGAAGTTTATGTGGAAAAACTGATAGCCCTTATCGACACTGCAAAAATCAACACAATAAGCGTAATGATAATGGAGGTGCCCTGTTGCAGCGGATTGATGCAGATGGTAAAAGCAGCAGCTGCCAGGGCATCCCGCAAAGTTCCCGTAAAAGCAATGATAATCAGCATCTCAGGTAAAGTACTGACTGAAGAATGGGTATAAAAACTGATATTTGGCACAAATAGCCATGTCCAATTTGTACTGATAAAAGAAAACTCTATATTTGAGCCCATCGAACAAAAATTTACGTTAAAATATCTTATCATTAGCTGGATATGGTAAAAAGAACTGATGCGGTCTCATCTGATAAATCAGATATTCTTCTTGGCCTCGATATAGGATCTGTATCTCTAAATACAGTGGTCATGGATGAAAATTATCAGGTATTAGAGAATTATTATGATTATGTCCACGGCAAGCCTTTCGATGTTTTACATAAAAGGCTGGCTTCCCTTACAGCGGAACATCCTGCTGAAACCATCAAAGGGATAGCAATTACCGGCACCGGCGGCAAACTCGCCACAGAACTCATTGGAGGGACCTTCGTCAACGAGATCATTGCCCAGGCCACATCAGCCGGCACACTTTTTCCGGAAGCCAGGACCGTCATCGAGATTGGCGGTGAAGATTCCAAGCTCATAATTCTTGAGAAAGATCCGTCAAACGGACATTCCCGACTGGTCGATTTTGA
>DIKJ01000250.1:18344-23286 GCA_002424525.1 Bacteroidales bacterium UBA5621
CAGGCCAGGAGAATAGGTGTTCCCATCGAAAATGAGTTCGGGGCAATGTCCCTGTTATCAACGGATCCCCCCAGGATTGCAGGCAGGTGCAGTGTATTTGCAAAAAGCGACATGATTCATCATCAGCAGATTGCAACTCCCTTACACGATATTGTCGCAGGTCTCTGTTTTGCGCTTGCAAGAAATTTCCGCAGTAATGTGGCCCGGAGCAAAGAGATAAATAAGCCTGTGGTATTCTCAGGAGGCGTTGCAGCCAATACCGGCATGGTAAGGGCATTCAGGGAGATACTCGACCTTGGTGAACCGGAGCTCATAATCCCTGAATATCATGCATCCATGGGTGCAATCGGGGCCGTTATGTATGCTCATTCCAATAAACTTGGAATGAATCATTTCAGCGACCTGAACAGGCTTGAAGAATATCTGTCGTCAGATACCGCCGAATATGCAAGTCTTCCGCAGCTTACAGAATCAGAAGCTCAATACAGAAAAGAGATCCGGTTTGCCATACCTGAGAATGGGAAAATCCCTGTTTACCTGGGTCTTGATATCGGCTCGCTCAGCACCAACGTAGTACTGATAGATGAACAGCACAGGGTTATTGCGAGAAGATATCTGCCGACAGCCGGGAAACCACTCGAAGCCATCCAGAAAGGGATGACCGAGATTTATGATGAAGTTGGTGAATATGTGGAGGTTATCGGAGCAGGAACGACGGGTTCAGGCAGGTACCTGACCGGAGATTTTATCGGTGCAGACACTATTCAGAACGAAATAACTGCCCAGGCAACTGCAGCTATAGATTATGATCCGACAGTAGATACTATTTTCGAGATTGGCGGTCAGGATTCAAAATACATCAGTATCGAGAACGGTGTTGTTGTAGATTTCGAGATGAATAAAGTATGTGCCGCCGGAACGGGGTCATTCCTCGAGGAACAGGCTGAAAAACTGAATATCAACATAGTGGAGGAATTCGGGCATATGGCCCTTAACTCAGACTCCCCTGTACGCCTCGGCGACAGGTGCACGGTTTTTATGGAGTCGGATCTGAATTCATTCATGCAGAAGGGTGCAAAAAATGATAACCTTGTCGGTGGCCTTGCCTACTCGATAGTTTACAACTATCTGCAAAAAGTAGTCGCTGACCGGAGGGTCGGCGACAAGATCTTTTTCCAGGGAGGAGTGACCAACAACAAGGCTGTTGTCGCCGCTTTTGAACAGGTGCTGGGAAAGAAGATCATCATACCACCACATTTTGACGTCACAGGTGCAATCGGGGCGGCAATACTGGCGCAGCGCTCGATGGCGGAAGGACAAAAAACCACTTTCAAGGGTTTTGGCGTCCGCAATGCAACCTATAAAGTAAGTAGGTTCGTGTGCCAGAGCTGTACAAACCACTGCGAGATCAGAAGGGTTACAATAACCGGAGAGAAGAAGTCACTCTTCTACGGCGGAAGGTGCGAGAAGTATGAAACCGACGGAAGAAAAAAAGCTCCTAACAATATTCCAAATCTCTTTAAAAAGAGAATTGAGATGCTTATGGAGGGCTTTGAGGAAAAGGAAAAAATCAGTGGAAAAACCATCGGCATTCCGAGGGCACTTATGGTTTACTATCAGCAGTTCCCTTTCTGGCGTACATTCTTTGAACAACTTGGATTTACCATCGTGCTGTCGAGGGAATCGGATAAAACTCTTGTCACCGAATCTATCGAAACCATAACGACAGAAACATGCCTTCCTGTTGAGCTGATGCACGGACATGTAATTGACCTTGTCAACAAGGATGTCGATTATATTTTTCTTCCATTTATAGTGAACGCCAAGTTCCGCGAAGGGAACAAGACCTTTAACTGTAACTGCCCCTGGATCCAGACCTATCCGTTCATGGTAAAGGCTGCGGTTAAAGGAAAGATTGACGAATCCAGGCTCCTGATGCCAACACTCCATTTCAGGTTTTTTGAGAGGGCGCTGGTAAAGGAGATGACATCATACTTTGGCGGGAAGTTCGGGATAAGCAAAGAGGATATCAGGAAAGCAATCTATAATGCCGACGAAGTTCAGGTTAAATTTGAAAAGCGGCTTTTAGACTACGGCAGGGAGGTAATGAATTCGGTTCCGGAAAACTGCCGGCCGGTTATATTGATTGGAAGGCCCTATAACAGCGCAGATCCTCATCTTAACCTGGGGCTTATTGAGAAGCTGATCAACCAGAATGTCATGCCCATACCGCTCGACATGATCGATCTTTCAGCATATAATATCTTTGAGAATTACAGGAACATGTACTGGCCCAACGGACAAAAAATGATTGCTGCTGCCCAGCATGTCGCTAAAACTGAAGGATTATATGCTGTTTACCTGAGCAATTTCCGTTGCGGTCCCGATTCCTTCATATGGCATTACGTGACAGAAGAGCTGAAAGCGAAACCTTTCCTGCATCTCGAAGTGGATGAACACTCTGCCGATGCAGGTATGGTAACACGCATCGAGGCGTTCCTCGACAGTCTGAAGGGCTCAGAAAAGAATGAAAAGAAGGATCCGGTAATATTCCGTCCCCGTCCAAGTCCTGCCTCCCCTCCAAAAGAGAGGGTGCTCTATTTCCCGTATATGAACGACGGAGGCTATCTGCTTGCAGCTGCTGCACGCAACTGCGGCATCCCATCAGAGGTCCTGCCCAGGCAGACCGAAGAGGATCTCGCCATCGGAAGAAAATATACTTCTTCAAAAGAGTGCTTTCCGATGATTTGTACTACAGGCAGTTTCATCAAAAAGCTGATGGAACCCGGAGCCGACCCCTCCAAAATGAGTTTCTTTATGCCCGATCACAACGGACCCTGCAGGTTCGGACAATATAACCATTTTCACCGAATCCTCTTCGACCGGCTTGGCTTCAGCAACGCTGAACTGATTACCCCGTCGAACGATACATCGTATGAAGACGTGGTAGGTGATCATGGCCAGAAATTCAGGATCAATGCCTGGAAGGGATTCGTTGTTGCCGACTTTCTCAGGAAAGTCTACAGGGAGACCCGGCCGTACGAAATCAATAAAGGTGATTCAGACAGGCTTTATGAAGAGTCGCTGAGAAAACTTGAGGTTTGTATTGAAAAAGGATCTAAAGGTCTTCATAAGGTCCTTAAACAAATTGTACACGATTTTCAAGCCATCGAAGCCGACAGGAGCAAGCGAAAACCTGTTGTGGCCATTATCGGGGAGATCTTTATGCGCGACAATGCCGGCTGTAACGGCAATATTTCCAACAGGCTTGAAGATCTTGGGGTTGAGGTTGTGATAGGGCCATTCTCGGAATGGATATTCTACTCCACCTACAGGTTCACGCGCGACAGCCGGTGGAAAAATGATAAGAAAGGAGTAATCAAATCAAAGATCCAGGGATTTGGCCAGGATGTTATTGCCAGCTCACTGCTGAGAGGCATAAAGAAATTCACCGACCACGAAAAAGATGTTTCCCTTCATGATATGCTGAGGTTGTGCAACACTTATGTGAACGAATTTTACGACGGTGATCCGCCAATTGCAATGGGTTCTTCAGTGGCTCTGGCAAACAGAGGCGTCTCCGGTCTGGCTGCAATATTGCCCTTTACATGCATGCCGGGCACATTAATTGCGGCTGTGAGCGACTCCTTCAGAAAAGATCATAATAATATACCGTTTATAAACATAGCCTACGACGGTCAGGACACCGTTTCGCTTGATACAAGACTGCAGGCTTTTGTCTTCCAGGTAAAGGAGTATGCTGCGGCGATGGCCCCGGTGGAAGCGTAGAGCGTAAAGCGTAGAGCGTGGAGCGTAGAGCGTGGAACCCCTCGCGGAGGCTGGCGCGGGTTTAGCTGAGCACAGCGAAGCGTAATCCGTGCCCAGGAAATCAATCACGGATCACAGATCCGCGCCAACAGCGTGAAACGTAGCGTAATCCGTGACTTCACTGCTAGCTAATCACATTAAACCCCAAAACCTCCAGTATCCTGACCATATCAATATCACAATCTTTCAGCCGCAGGGAAAAAGCCGGGAACTCGCGCCTGAGCGGATATTCACCTCTCAGCTTTTCAAAACTTTCCGGATCAGACCTTAGCTTATTGTCGTCATCAGCAATATTATATGTGTGTTCCACAGCCTCCCTTATTACAGTCTCCCTCTCTCTCCCTTTACATTCAATAGTTAATACAGGGTTTTCCGGAGGCGGCAAATTATCAGGATACCATTCTTGTAGAGATAGTTGGAAGAATCTGCACAAAGAGTTGACAACCATTGAAGTACCATTAGCCTTGCCGTCGGTTGAATAACCTGCAATATGAGGTGTTGCCAGAAAGGCCATTTTTAAAAGGTCCCGGTCTATAATAGGCTCATTCTCCCATACATCAATAACGGCTGAAAATGGCCTGCGGGATGCAAGTGCCTTTTTAAGCGAATCTGTCTCAACAACCTCTCCGCGGGATGTATTGATAAACCAGGCTCCCTCCTTCATCATCCTGAAAAGGTCATTGTTAAAAAGATGCCACGTAGCATCTTCTCCCGCCATTTTAAGAGGCACATGAACCGTAACAATATCAGACTCGCGAAGGAGCGCCGACAGGCTGATAAATTTATCTTCCCCCTCTGCCCTGGCCCGGGGAGGATCATTCAGCAAAACCCTCATTTGCAATAATTTGGCAAGCTTCTCTACTTTCGACCCTACATTGCCAACCCCAATAATCCCAAGGGTTCTTCCCTTAAGCCCTCTCTTCTCTTCTGCGGCAATCTTCAGAAGGGTTGCCGCAATATATTGCTGAACGGAGGAGGAATTGCACCCGGGGGCATTGGTCCAGAAGATATTGTTCTGCTTACAGTAGCCGGTATCGATATGATCGAAGCCGATCGTTGCGGTGGCAATGAACTTTACAGATGTCCTGTCAAGCAACTCAGCATCGCACTTTGT
>DIKJ01000107.1 GCA_002424525.1 Bacteroidales bacterium UBA5621
AAAGGCAAAGCCAAAACACTTACAGAATTATCCGACAAACTGATTACAATCAAGGGAATCAAACACGGTAAACTGGTAATGAGTCAGGCAGATTAATTTTTTTTTTGCATTGGTAACACGAATTACTAATTTTGTAACACTAAATTCAACAAAATGAAGAACAGGATCATCCTATTTATTGCCGCTTTGATCTTATCAGCCTCTTCGCAAGCCCAGGAAGGATTGCATTCGATCCTTTCCGATACCATCAGCCTTGATGAGGTAGTCGTGACCGGCTCCGCAGTTAAAATAAGCAAACGGAACATACCGATGGCTGTTTCGGTCGTTACCCGCTCACAATTAAGTGAAAGCATTGAGACTGCAGTTCTGCCGGCCCTGAACGGGCTCGTTCCCGGACTCTTTGTAACAGAAAGGGGCGTCATGGGGTTTGGTGTTGCAGGCAATGCCGCGGGTCAGATATCGATCAGAGGCGTTGGCGGCAGTCCGACAACCGGGGTACTGATGCTGATCGACGGACATCCACAGTTCATGGGAATATTCGGTCACCCGCTGCCCGATACTTATGTTACGTCAGATGTGGAACGGGTTGAGGTGATCCGCGGACCTGCCTCTATACTCTACGGATCAAATGCCATGGGCGGTGTGATCAATATTATTACAAAGAAACAGGACAGGGAGGGTTTTTCGGGTAGTGCCAACTTAATGTATGGTTCATACAATACCCAAAAACACATGGCCTCAGCAGGCTACAGGAAGAATAACTTCAGCCTCTTTACTTCATTCAATCATGGAAGAACAGACGGCCACCGGCCCTCGTCTGACTTCAGTATAACAAACGGATACATGAAAGCTTCGTATGAAATCAATAAAAACATTGAAGCCGGCACCGATTTCAGCCTTGCAAAGTTTAAGACCACCGATCCCGGGCCCGATACCCTCGGAGCAAACCCCGGGAACTCACTTGATATATTAAGGGGCTACTGGGCAACGACAATTGACAATAACTACGAAAGATTTTCCGGAACGGCCAAACTCTTCTATAATTTTGGTGAGCACAAGATATCTGACGGCTTCCATTCAACAGATGCCAATTATGGCCTGAACATCTTTGAGAGTGCAAAACTCTTTAAAGGAAACACTATAACCCTGGGGGCTGATTATCTCACCTATGGGGGAAGGGCGGAGAATGAACTGGCAATGAACGGCCAGGGTATCCTGTTCAAGGACACAACTCATTACGATGCCGGGGTATACGGGTTTGTCCAGCAGACAATTTACGACAGGATTACCCTCAATGCCGGCCTGCGGCTGCAGATGCATGAGGTGTACGGAACTGAATGGGTACCTTCCGGAGGATTTGCATGGAGGCTCACGGAACACCTGACCTGGAAGGCATCTGCCGGAAAAGGATTCAGGAGCCCCACCATAAGGGAGCTTTATATCTGGAACCATAATGAAAACCTTCAGCCCGAAACAATAATGAATTATGAGACAGGGCTCCTCCATTCCTTTCCCGGCCTAAGACTCAGAGTCGAACTCACAGGCTTCATACTGAAAGGAGACAATATGATAGTTACTGTTCCCATGGTAGGGCTCGAAAATGCCGGTGAGGTTAACAACAAGGGTATTGAATTCTCTTCGGGATTTACTCCGCTTACAGACCTTGTAGTTAACGTTAATTATTCATACATCCACATGAAGGATCCTGTTTATGCCACTCCTGAACACAATATTTACCTGAGTGGAAATTACAGACGGAACAGGTTCAGTTTTGCAGCATCCTTACAACATATCAATAACCTCGATGCTGAAGCTTCCTCAAGAGTAGCACTTGAGGACTATACATTGATGAATGCCAAAGTATCCTTTCAACCCTTCAGGTTTTCTGAAATATATCTCAGTGCTGAAAATATACTTAATCAGAAGTATGAGAACAACCGTTATTATTCCATGCCCGGGATAACTCTTTTCGGAGGCATGAAAATTAAGATCTGACAAGATCCTGGGTTGATACACGGCAGGATCACTTTTCGCCTTTGAAAGCTTTTCTCATTAATGGTCATCCGTTCAGCTCTCAATAATTCTTATTTCGGATGTCATCTTAATCACCTTTTTATAGACAGCGCTTACCCCGCAATATTTATCTTCCGACAGTCCAACTGCCTTCTGCAGTTTGTCAGGGGGAAGCCCCTTACCGGTAAACTCATAGATTACATGCATGGAGTGATAGTGTTTTGGGAACTCTTCTGTAAGATCTCCTTCAACCCTGATGTCAAGATTCTCCACCTCTACCCTCATCTTTGCCAGGATTGAAACAACATCTATTCCGGTGCACCCTGCCAGAGCAAGAAGCATTAAGGCTTTGGGGCGGGTGCCGCGGTCCTCGCCTCCCCCGTTCTTCCCAGCGTCTATTATGATCCTGTGATTTCCGACCTCTCCTTCGAAGGCCATATTACCCAGCCATTTTGCTGTAACAACATCCTTTCCTGCCATATTGAAGTTTTAATTGAATCAAATTTAACTCATCTGCTGAGAATAATTCAATTAATCCCAATATTTCTTAATTTTGCGGCAATTACGGCCCGTAGCTCAGCTGGCAGAGCACGTGACTCTTAATCATGGGGTCGAGGGTTCGATTCCCTCCGGGCCGACTATTTTATTAAGAAGGGTGCTTCAAATCCACAAAATCACCAGAAATCGAAAACCTTGTCAGTCTTGTCAGAAATCTTTATACAACGAACGGAATAGCCGTTTTTCTTTTCAGTCTGCAGAAATGATAATTCGCCATCAGTTGAGGATAATGCCGCACACCAGCTAATGGCATCATCATCATCAGAATTTGTCCAGAAAAAGGCAGCAGATCCTAAATACTCCATATTCTTATCGCCGCTCTGACCACTCGCAAGAGCGGTAAAGCCACTTGAATTTGTCGCTCTGGCATTCGGGCTTTTCCAGGAAGTAGTCCCTGTCGCTTTCAATTTTCCACCCGCCTGGTCATCACCTCCGAGATAGGTGGATAAATACCACCAGTCCTGCATGGAGGAGAGCCGCCAGCCGGAGGGACAGGCTTTGGAAGCCGCTTCCCAGGAATACAGGTAACCATAAGTTGTTGCATAGTCTTTGACGTCGTCATATACCCAGCACCCGCTTTCAGTCTTAAAGGCAAGATTCTCACCCAACCAGACCTGATTATCTATTTTGACAGTTTTGTAAACTTTCCCATCCCTGGTATCGGTAAATGAGCCTGCTTCCTGGCCGTATGCATAAAAACATACAGAGCTAGTAATATAGACTAATGCAACTAAAAACTTGAGATTCTTCGTCATGCTAAAGAATTTAATTATATTTTGCAGGATCACTGAATTGCCTTGTCAGTGAGATCCGGCGTAAAAGTTTTACCCGTTAAGCACCCAGCCCTTACGATACTCCTTTGTAAGGTAACTGTTAGCTGCTGAATCGTTTGTAACCCTTCCTGCAACCGGATCGTAGGTCAATTGTTTACCTGCCTGATGAGCAACCAGTCCAAGCATAAGTGTTTCTATCATATTACCTGCATAATCAAAATCACAGTCGGTCTTCAGGCTACCTTTGCAGGCGCTGAACCATTGCTCGACAAATCCGCCCATAGGTGGAGCAACCTGAGCGGGAGTCGGTGACTTATAATGGGTCATATCTGCACCTTCGCGGCCCGGAATCAGCATCCTGGTAGTAAAATCAGCCAACAGGGTCCCCTTTGTGCCTTTGAACATCGCCCCGTGACCGATTCTCTTGATGTCGATAGCCGGATGAGGAGTCTCCGGGCCGATAGTACCCTGGTACCATTCAACGGTAATTGGTCCCCGCCAGTCGTTTGCAGGAAAATCAAACTTAGTATGAAGATCCGATGCAACGACCTCAGGATGGAATGGATCTCCTTCTGCCCAGGCTGTTGTCGGCAGTCCGGCATCTATCGCGTTCCAGGCAAGGTCCATTGTATGACTACCCATATCTCCTATCTGCCAGCTGCCGAAATCATGGAACATGTTCCAAAGCAGGCATCCGGCTCCCGGCCTTGCGCCAAAATAACCCGGATTATAGGGATGCATCTGAACCGGACCAACCCACTGTTCCCAGTCGATATTTTTTGGTGCGGGACCTGCTGCCGGAAGATAACCGGTAGCTTTATGGGTGCGGTTACCCCATGTAATAACCTCTTTTAATTCACCAACAGCACCGCCACGAACCAGTTCCGAGACGCGGTCAAAATTCTCATTGGCATGACGCTGTGTACCATGCTGTGTGGCGAGCTTATTCTTATTCGCCAGGTAAACTTTACGTACCTCGCGTGCTTCCTGAACACATTCACCAACCGGTTTTTCGCAGAATACATGCAAGCCTCTGTTCATGGCCCAGATTGTGATAAAAGCATGGTGATGATCGGGAGTGCATATCAAAACCGCATCAAGATCCTTTTGCTCAAGACATTTCCGCCAGTCAGTATACTGTTTTGCATTGGGGTATTGTTTTGCCGCCAGTGCCATGTTTTCAGCAACAACATCAACTATTGCCACTACATTCTCGCTCTCCAGGGTGCGGTAATGCTGACTTCCTCGTCCATGGGCTCCTATCAGGGCGATATTGAGCTTATCACTGGGACTTCTGCCTGAAAGGTATCCTCCCGGAAGAATTATCAGTCCGGCGCCGGTAGCCGCGGCGGATTTAACAAAAGTTCGTCTTTTCATTTTGGTTTATGTTTGTTAGTAAATTGGGTGACTGAATACGCTTCTGATAATGTTTATTTATATGTTTCCTGTGTCACATAACATCAAGATTTTAAGTATTCCAAACTTAGAGAATCTTTTATTCACTTCAAAATATTTAAGTAAATTTAATGCTTCATGGGTTATTAACCTCCTCACCCGCAGTTCAGGACTTAATGGCCGGTTTTATTCAGCTGATATTTGTATTGTAGCACTCTTCAATCCTTCAGCGGTAGCTCTGATCTTTATTTTCCCGGGTATGGTCTCCGGCCGAATTACAGCCAGGCATATTCCCTGCCAGGTTTTTTTGACTGGCTTCTGAAAGCTGGACATATCCCTGGGGTTGCCACTCCCTACGCCGGCTACCGCGCCTCTGCCGGTTACCTTAAAGCTTACCATTACGTCATCTGCATCAGGTACAATGTTACCCCGGGAGTCTATAATTTCTGCCATTACGTATGAAAGATCGTTTCGGTCTGCTTTTACTTTTGTCCTGTCAGCAACGAGTCTTATTGCTGCTGGTCTGCCTGTTGTTACAATTGTCTGTGATGCTGTTTCCCTGTCATCGCCATAACAGATGGCAGTAAGCATGCCAGCTTCATAGGGAACCTCAAATGCAGCTGTGATTGATGTTCCAGGATCCATGTACTGCTCACCAACTATCTTCCCATTTAATTTAAGTATGACCTGCCGGCAGCGGGTGTAGACATAAACCTGGAGTTTCTCACCCTCATTGCCAGACCAGTTCCAGCTCTTCAGAACGTCAGGAAATCCCCAGTTGCTGATGATCTCTCTTTTACCTTCCGGTATGGGACGATGCACAAATATTTCAACTTTGCTTTTACCCCAGACAACATGCTGATAGTATGAAGGCACCTTCCGGTTTCCGATCAGGTCGATATCACCCTGGTAATTTGTAAAAGCCGGCCAGGCATCGCGCCTGAAAAATTCCCCTGCCGGTGCTTGTGTCTGAGTTGTGTCAGGAACAATGTCAATCAGCTGTGGCAGGCCCACCCCTGCCTCACCAAGGTTATCCGTAGCTGTCCAGACAAAATAACCAATAACATAGGGATGTTTTTTTACCATCTCATAGTTTTCGAGCGCCAGGGGAGGATTTGTTTCAGCTCCAACCATAATACGGTCAGGGTATTTAATATGATCTTCCTCATATCTCTTATACGCATAGTTATAGCCTATTAAATCAAAGAGGGCAAGGTGCTCCGGAATCTCATCCCATTTACTTTTCTGACCTCTCATCCATGCAAAATCAACAAAGCACTCCGTGACCCATCTTGTATGATCAAGCCGGCGAATTTCGTCAGTCAGATTCCTGGCAATCCTTAATCCTGAAGTATCAAAAGCCTCACGAACTTCATTCCCGATACTCCAGATTATTACCGAGGGGTGGTTCCTGTCGCGTTTGATCCACGACTCCATATCTCTCTGCCACCTTTCCCGGAAAAAGAGGTGATAGTCCCGGCTCCTTTTGGCGATCTCCCACATATCAAAGATTTCATTAATAACTACCATTCCCAGGCGGTCGCAGGCATCAAGGAGTGCTGTTGAAGGAGGATTGTGAGCGGTCCGTATCGCGTTGAAGCCGTTGCTTTTAAGTATCTCAATTTTACGTTCCTCGGCGCGGTCGATGGAAGCAGCTCCCAGGGGCCCGTTGTCGTGGTGAATATTTCCGCCGATCAAGTCGACAGATTCTCCATTTATTGTAAACCCGTTTTGCGCATCTATCTTTATACTGCGGATCCCGAAGTGAGTTGCCAGTTCATCAACTATTTTATCATTTATCAGCACGGATACTTTCGCATGATAAAGATTCGGTTCATCGATCGACCAGAGGGAGGGCATATTTACCGGAATTTCCTGTATTACCTGTTTGGTCTGACCTGATGGCACCATTGAATTGCTTGTAACGGTTGCAACTACCGTGCCTGAAGGATCCAGCATATCTGTTCGCAGGACTATACCTTCATCACGAAGTCCGGAATTCAGTATGGTCGCTTCCAGCTTCACTTCTGCAAAATTCTCATTAATAACAGGTGTTGTAATATACAATCCGCCTGATACATCTATGTGAACAGGATTTACCAGATTAAGCCATACATGCCTGATAATGCCTGATCCTGTATACCAGCGTGAATTCATTCCTTCATTTTTTACACGAACGGCAATAACATTAGGCTGACCCGGCGGATTCAGGAAAGAAGTTATGTCAAAGTAAAAAGGAGTATATCCATAAGGATGAAATCCAAGGTGCTTCCCATTGAGCCAGACATCGGATCTCATGCAAACACCGTCAAACTGCAGGCAGGCTATTTTATCCTTATCCTCCTCCCTGATGTTAAAGTTTTTCCTGTACCAGCCTGTCCCCCCCACCAGATAGCCTGAAGTACCTTTATCAATGGCAGATTTATCAAATGGTCCGATTATATCCACACCATTTTGTCCGGGCAGATCTTCTATACTCCAGTCATGCGGAACATCGATAATCCTCCAGCCTGAATCATTAAAATCCGGGGACTCAGCGCCTGAAAGGGTATCTTTCATAAAGCGCCAGCCCTCATTAAAAGAGATAATTCTGCCACTGGCAGCAATTTCATTCTTGTTACTGCATGAAGTGAGAGAAAGTAAAACCAATGCCGGCACCGATAAGCATAACCTTAAATGAAATTTTAATAAAAGCAGATCCGGTTTTTTCATATAAATGCTATCTGCGGCAGATAATAAGGAAGAGATCCTTCATATACACAATAACGAAGTTTTTAATAACTGTTAAAATGGGAGAATATAAAGATATGACAAATATTGAAAAACCCTCAGCACTCTTTTTCTGAACATTCATTAAAAAATTGGAGTGCCAGGTTGCACAGGACGAATCTGAGATATTTCTCGAACACCAGTATCCTGTTATCAGACTTTGAACGGATCCCAGACAACAAGCACCAGTGCACCCTCCTCCGACTCAAAAGGACCATGTTCTTCATGAGCATTATATAGCTTATAGGAGCCAGCAGTATAAGTTATTCCATCGTTTGTATAGGATCCCTCCAGTATAAGGTGTTGCTCTGTAATCACATGTGAATGAGGACCTAACTTAAAACCTTTGGCCAGTTTCAGAAGAATGCTCCGGGCACCATCGCTGTCTCTCAGGGTTTTCATGAGTGTGCCTTCGGGATAATCAGTTGCAGCTTCCCAACCCTGTTCGTCGAATAGATTAATTAAATTCTTCATTTTGAATAATGTTAGACACGTTTTCTCTAATCCTAAGTTTGCTCTTACCGCTGAATGCCTGATGATTTATCTTACCTGTTTAACAATCTTAGCGAGGTTATGTTTAAAAAACTCCGGATAAAAGCTCAACTAGTTTAGTTTAGTATCATCAAAGATTATTTCATTTTTTACTCATTTCCTATTGACTTTTCAGAGATTTATTTGTAACTTTACTAATTCTTAAGAAGTAATATTTCTGAAATAACAATAAATACTATATAATAATGATTATCAATTATAAAGCTTTATTACTCACTAATTATTGAGCCATGTCCAATAATTCTGCAATCGTTATACTTACAAAACATGGCCTGAAAATCACTCCCCAGAGAATTGCTATCCTTGATGTTATTCTTAACCTCAAAGAACATCCGACTGCTGAAACGATATGTAATTACTTAAGACCGGGCTATCCCAATCTTTCTATAGCAACAATCTATAAAACCCTGGATACCTTCGCACAGAAAGGGATCATAAGGAAAGTGCTCTCTGAGACTGATACAATGAGATACGACGGGGTTGCTGAGAAACACCACCATCTTTATAATACCGGTTCCGGCAGGATCGAGGATTATTATGACGAGGGTCTCAATAAAATAGTGGAAAACTATCTTAAAAACAAGAAGATACCCAATTTTACAATAGAGGATTTCAAGCTTCAGATATTCGGAAAGTTCAGAGATAATGGCAACAAATAATTACTGATGCTTAAACCTTTACTTAT
>DIKJ01000029.1 GCA_002424525.1 Bacteroidales bacterium UBA5621
GCGAAGGCATAACCATTTTCGAAGTTCCCTTTCAGGGCATTGATCAGGGCGATTATGATACAATACGGGCTTTTTGTAATATCGCATGTCTTGATACATTTGAAGGGACATTTTTTGGGCTGTTTGTAGCCTGCCTTCATTTTCGTGATGAAATTACTGAGGATAGCCCGTCCGGGCATTCCCACAGGGCTTCTTATTATTTCGATGTCATCTTCACTGGCATTGATGTAAGCCTGTTTAAAGGCCGTTGAGGCATCACATTCCTCTGTTGTGACAAAACGGGTTCCCATCTGCACACCGGAAGCTCCGAGCTTCATTATGCTGTTGATGTCTGCGCCGGTATATATTCCTCCTGCCGCAATAAGCGGTATTGGTTGATCGTATTTCTCTTCAAATGTTCTAAGCTCACTTACGATTTCAGGAACAAGCTTTTCGAGGGTGTAGTTCTGGTCGGATATCTGGTCCTCTTTAAAGCCGAGGTGTCCTCCTGCCTTGGGGCCTTCGACTATAACCGCATCAGGAAGGTAATCGTAGGCGGACTTCCATTTTTCACAGATTATCCTTGCAGCCCTTGCCGACGATACTATGGGAATAAGCTTTGTAACACTCTCTTTTTTCAGAAATGATGGCAGGTCAAGCGGGAGTCCCGCACCTGCAATAATGATATCGACCTTTTCTGAGACCGAGGTCTTTATCATATCTGCAAAATTGGTCATAGCCACCATCACATTAACCCCAATTACCCCCAGACTCTTCTCCCTGGCCTTACGTATTTCCTCCCTGAGTCCGTGAATACTTGCCTCAATAAAATTCTCTGAAAAACTCTTGTACAAAAGACCCAGTCCTGCACTTGAGATAACGCCCACGCCACCCTCATTCGCAACAGCCGCAGCCAGTCCTGAAAGAGAGATCCCCACACCCATTCCACCCTGTATAACAGGTACTGCAAGAGCAAGATTGCCAATTTTTAACTGTTTCATCATTTTATTATAAATCAGGCAAAGGTAATCTATTATACAAAACCGCAACGTTAACCGGAACAATTAACATAAATTAACCTTCTCACTTCTTTGGACCAATATTTGTTAATTAATTGTTGTTATCAGGGACAAATAAAAACTTAACTTTAAATCGATATTATACTTACATCCAATGAAGAGATTACTTTTTGCATTTTTTCTGGTTGCAGCATCTGTTTTTTCCGTTAATGCCCAGGCTGAAAAGGATATAAGGGCTGCGATAGGTCATGTAACGGTGTACCCTGACCGCGCGCAGGTCAGTCACGAAGCAAAAACCGATATTCCTGCCGGAACGGCAGTATTAAGGCTGACAGGCCTTTCACCCTATATTGATGCCCGCAGCATACAGGTAAAAGGCTTTGGCAATTTCATGGTCCTGTCGGTCACCCACAGGAACAATTATCTCCTGAACCTTGATGAATCTCCGGATGTTAAGAATATCAGGAGTCAGATCGAATCACTCCAGATGAAGGTACAGGATGAAAAGGCTGGCATTTCCGTCCTGAAGGAAAAGGAGGCTTTCCTTACAGCAAACAGGTCAATCGCCTCGAGGGAATCGGCGCTTACTCCCGATCAGTTTAGAAATTTCATGGAACTCTATACGAACAGTATGGAACAGGTAACCCTTGCCATCCTCAAAAAGGAGCGGCTAATCAAGGATTATGAGAGGCAGATTTCTGCCCTTCAGAAACAACTTGCCGGGATAATCGGGAAGCGGGAACTGCCTTCGGGAGAGATCCTTGTTACCGTGAGCTCAGAAAAAGCTCATTCGGGAAGACTGACTTTCAGTTATGTAGTAATGAACGCAGGGTGGTATCCCTCCTATGATATCCGTGTTGATGACATCTCAAAACCGGTTACAATTTTTTACAAAGCAAATGTTTTTCAGAATTCCGGTGTTGAGTGGAAGGATGTAAAGCTGAGCTTCTCCAATGCAACACCTTGGGTATCAGGTAATGTACCGGTGCTCTACCCCTGGTTCATTGACTATTATGTCCCTCCTGCCGTTGTCCTTACCGGAAGGGCATCGGGTATCAGCCGGATTACTGCACCTGCAGTATCGGAGATGGCCGTGGAAGATGCAATGCTGATGAAAGAGACTGAGACTCTGCCTGTTGAGGTTGAAAAGCAGATAGGGGCGACAACGGTCACATTTGATATTGCAATACCTTACTCAGTGCCCTCTGATGGGAAGATACAGACTGTCGAGCTCCAGAGGATTACCACGCCGGCTGAATATAAATATGTAACCGTACCCAAAATCTCGCCGCTTGCATATCTTACCAGTGAGATAAGCGACTGGGCCAGGCAAAGCCTTATCGGCGGAGAGGCAACTCTCTACTTTGAAAATACCTATGTCGGAAGTTCTTATCTTAACGTTAATCAGTTGACAGATACCCTAACCGTTTCTCTGGGGAACGACAACAGCATCCTGGTGAAAAGGGAGAAGAGGGAGGATTTCACTTCAAGAAGGGTACTGGGAGCCAATAAAACCGAGACCTATTCCTTCCTCATCACTATAAGGAACAATAAAGCAAATCCTGTGAAGATCTCAGTGCTCGATCAGGTTCCGGTATCCTCACAGAGCGGGATAAATGTCCAGGTAACCGAATTGTCAGGAGGCAGGCACAACCAGCAGACAGGGGAGATAAAATGGGCCCTTGAAATCAAGCCTGAAGAGACGAAACAGCTGATCCTTACCTGGTCAGTAAGGTATCCCCGGGACAGAACCATTATTCTTGATTAAGACTAAACCAGTAAGCATATGAAATTTATCGGGAATCTTATCTGGCTGATCCTGGGAGGATTCATCATAGCGATTGAATATTTTATCGGAAGCCTGGTTCTCATACTAACCATAATAGGCATCCCCTTCGCGTTGCAGACCCTTAAGATGGGATCGTTGTCGATATGGCCTTTCGGACGAACCAGCAGGGTTACTTTGCGGGCGTCAGGCTGTCTCCATATCCTGATGAATGTTCTCTGGCTGATCTTCGGAGGAATATGGATTGCTGTTACACATGCCATTCTGGGCCTGATACTTTGCATTACAATAATCGGGATCCCGTTCGGTATTCAGCATTTCAAACTGACTGAAGTTGCACTTAATCCTTTCGGAAGGGATATAGTTAGAATATGACCCTGTTTATCTGGGTCCTCGGATAATTCCTCTCTCTGCTTCCCTGATAAAACCGAGGATATAGTCACGGTCGGCTGACCGGTGGAATTTCTTTTCAACGTAATCCAGAGCCTGCGAGATGTTGAGGCTATTCTGATATATTGCCCTGTAGATATTATGTAGCTCGTCTATTCTCTCGCTGCCGAATCCCCGTCTCGTAAGCCCGACCGTGTTGATCCCCATATAGGCCAGCGGGTCACGGTCGGCCTTAATAAACGGAGGCACATCCATCCTTACTTTTGATCCTCCCCCGATCATCACGTGTCCTCCGATATGAACAAACTGATGGACCAGTGTTCCTCCGCTCAGGATTGCCCAGTCGTCAACCCTTACCTCTCCTGCCAGTCCCACTGCATTGCCAAGGATGCAGTTGTTGCCTATCATGCAATCATGGCCTACGTGGGCGCCGGCCATAACGAGGCAATTATCCATCAGAACCGTCTTTCCCTTCGACGCTGTTCCCCGGTTTATAGTAGCACATTCGCGCACCGTTGTATTGTCGCCTATTTCAGCCGTGGTCTCCTCGCCCCTGAACTTCATGTCCTGCGGAATAGCTGAAACAACCGCTGACGGGAAGATCCTGCAGTTCATCCCGATCCTGGCACCGTCGAGAATGGTGCTGTTGGGCCCTATCCAGGTGCCGTCGCCAATAACAACGTTACCGGCAATATAGGCGAACGGTTCAACAATCACATTCTGACCAAGCCTGGCATCAGGATTAACATATGCTAAATTTGAGATCATGAACTGACTATTTATTTTTTACTATCTGAGCAGTCATTTCTCCCTCCATTACCAGATTATTGCCGACAAACGCCTGTCCGAACATTGTAACAATTCCTCTGCGCGGCGGTTCCGTAAGTTCCATTTTGAGGATAACAGTGTCCCCGGGCACTACTTTATGTTTGAATTTCAGTTTATCTATCTTAAGGAAATACGTAGAGTATTTCTCAGGTTCCTCCACGGTGCTTAAAATAAGCAATCCTCCTGACTGGGCAAGTGCTTCTACCAGCAGTACCCCCGGCATAACTGGTTCATCAGGAAAGTGCCCCTGAAAGAATGATTCATTGAAGGTCACGTTTTTTATACCTACCACAGTGGTATCATCAAGATAAATGATCTTGTCGACAAGCAAAAAAGGAGCCCTGTGAGGCAGTCGTTTCTTTATCTCCTCAAGGTTGTATACCGGAGGTTGTGAGGGATCGTACGCCGGTACCTTCTTTATTCCGGATTTTTTTATTTCCTGCCTGATCATCCGTGCGAGACGCGTATTGGCATGGTGACCCGGACGCGTTGCCACTACTTTGCCCTTTATGGGCTGACCGACAAGTGCAAGATCGCCCAAGAGATCCAGAAGTTTGTGCCGTGCCGGCTCATTAGGATACCGGAGTTCAGTATTATTAAGAATTCCTGCCGTATGTTTGTTTATGCCCGGTCTGTTAAAGAGCCTGGCTATGCGGTCGATTTCAGACTGATCAACCTCCTTCTCGAGGATTACCACGGCATTGTCAAGATCTCCTCCCTTAATAAGCCCCATCTTATGCAGAGGTTCGAGTTCGTGAAAGAACACGAAAGTGCGGCTTTTGCTTATCTCTTCCTCAAAGTCATCGATCGAATCCAGGATAGCGTACTGGTTTCCCAGAATCTTTGAATTATAATCAATCAGAACATTTATGCTGAAATGATCGTCGGGATATACAATAAGATCCACGCCATGCTCCTCGTCGGAATATACAATTTTCTGCTTTACGCTGAAATAATTCCTCTCCTGATGCAATTCCCTGATGCCTGCATTTTTAAGAGCTTCGGTAAATTTCCAGGCCGCCCCTCCCATTATCGGGGCTTCCGGCCCGTCAAGCTCAATAATGGCATTATCGATCCTCAGTCCGTGCAGAGCGGCCAGGGCGTGCTCGATTGTTGACACTGACGCATTGTTTTTGGAAAGGGTAGTGCCTCTTGAGGTCTCGGTCACATTTTCTGCCAGTGCTTCTATTACGGGCTGACCCGGCAGGTCAGTTCTCACAAACTTATATCCATAATTTGCCTCTGCAGGCTTGAATGTTATCTTTACATTGATCCCTGTGTGCAATCCCTTGCCGTTAAGACTAACCTCGCTGGCAAGGGTCCTTTGTTTTTCACTCATTATGATCAGCCGTTATTTGTGTTCAAGGGTACAAAACAAGTAAAAAAAACCGGACAAGCCAATAAATCGTCCCACGATTATACTCTTCCCTGTAATCAAAAAAACAGGTATTGCGGATCTTAACCCTCACCTTTCAGGGCTGCGATCTCTTTTTCAAGAGTTTCGATCTTTTGTTTCATGTCCGGCAATACTTTGAATACCACAAAGGATCTGAGAAACTGTTTATGATCCATTGCGGGAGTTCCGAGGTAAACAGAGTTCTCTGATCTGATATCTCCGGGAACGCCTGCCTGGGCACCAATTTTTGTTCCGTCAGCAATTTTCAGGTGCCCGGCTATGCCAACCTGACCGGCAAACATGCAGTTCCTTCCCACTTTAGTCGATCCTGCGACACCGGACTGTCCGGCCATTACAGTATTCTCACCCACCTCCACATTATGTCCGATCTGCACCAGATTGTCAAGCTTGACGCCCTTACGGATGATTGTTGAACCCATGGTGGCCCTGTCGACAGCAGCATTGGCACCTATTTCAACATTTTCCTCCAGGATCACGTTCCCCAATTGGGGGATCTTCATGAACTCACTGTCCGACTGGGGTGCAAAACCAAATCCGTCACTGCCGATAACGGCACCTGCATGAATGGTGCAATTCTCACCTATCCGGCAATCGTGGTAGATACTTACACCGGGATGGAGAGTACAGTTCCTGCCGAGCCTTGTATTGTCACCCAGGAAAACGTGAGGGTGAACCGAACAGCCATCACCCACGTAACATCCCTCACCTATGTATGCAAAAGGCCCGATATAAACATCTGATCCTATAACCGCTGAAGGTTCAATTACCGCAGAGGGGTGAATGCCCTTCTTAACCGGCCGTGATTGCGCCACAATATTGAGCAATAAGGCAAATGCCTCATAGGCATTGTCGACCCTTATCAATGTGGCGCTGATGGGTCCTGCAGGCCTGAAACTTTTATTGACAAGCACTACGGAGGATTTCGTGGTGTAAATATAGTGCTCATACCTGGGATTGGCAAGAAACGACAGGGCACCCTCATGCCCTTCTTCAATCTTTGCCACATTATTAACACGTACGTCCGGATCGCCTTCTATCTCTCCCTTGAGAAAACCGGCTATTTGTGATGCGCTGAATTCCATGTTGTCAGATTTTCGTTATCTTAATTCTTTGGGATAGCATAGGAAATATTTGGTTATTCTTTCCGAAAAAACCTCATGATCAAACATATCCGAAATCGTTGAGATGCCTTCGGTAGTGCCGTTTTTAAGCAGTATCCTCACCTCGGGTGAATCAGAAGCATACATCAGGTTCGATATATTTCCTGAGAAAACATAATAATCGGCCATCTCAGGAGTGATCTGCATCAAATCCCCTGCCAGGTTCTGCAAATTCAATATTCTTTCAGCAGGAAACGGATCATTCTGTAACTCGACCGCAAAAAGATCCCTTCTCATGAGCCTGGAAGAGAGATCTGAGAGGATCGGATCGGAACTATCACTCCAGTATCTGGCGGAGACATGTATATCCGAGTCATCCAGTCTTGTAAAGATGGAAGCTACATGGTCGGGCGGGAAATTCCCCATCCCGCTAATGTCGGCAGTACTGATATGATTATAGAGAAAGAAACGCAATGCCGGCGTACCATAGATATCATCCCCCCTCAGAGCGATCTCCTTGGCTCTTTTCAGTATCCTGACAAGAAGGTTTTCAGAAGAGATAACAGCCTTATGCATATATACCTGCCAGAACATAAGTCGCCGGGCTATCAGGAATTTCTCAAGAGAATAGATGCCTTTCTCGTCAATCACCAGCGTGTCGCCTACAACATTAAGCATCCTTATAATCCTGTCCGAACCAACCGATCCCTCAATAACTCCTGTAAAAAAAGAGTCCCTCCTGAGATAATCGAGCCTGTCCATGTCGATCTGCCCCGATACCAGATCATGGAGAAACCTTCTTTCATAGGTGCCTTTGAATATATCGATGGCCAGGCCGAGCCTGCCTCCATATTTCTCATTTAGCCTTGTCATAAGCAGCAGCGACAGGTCCTCGTGGGTGATGCCGGAAATAATCGAATCCTCCAGCGCATGAGAAAAGGGACCATGCCCGATATCGTGGAGAAGTATTGCGATCAATGTAGCCTCCTCCTCCGCGGGAGTTATCTCCGTTCCCTTGCTGCGGAGCGTGGAGATTGCCAGATCCATAAGATGCAGGGCACCAAGGGCATGCTGGAATCTGCTGTGGTTTGCCCCGGGATAAACATAATTCGTAAGCCCCAGTTGCTTGATGTTCCTCAGCCTTTGGAACCAGGGATGCTCCATCAGGTCAAAGATAAAATCGCCCGGGATACTTATAAATCCATAAACAGGATCGTTGATGATTTTCCTTTTATTCGTTTTTTGACCCACAACGGAATAATTGATTCACAAAAATATGAATTAGTTTTACAATGCCTAACAGTTCTTTCAGAGATGAAAACCTGTTCTGAAAGCGGAAACGTTAAATCTGAAGCAAAACTTTACGATTTGATGCAACAATTGAAATAATTGCCGTCTTTTGTTTGTCAAATGATTGATCCGATAATTTGTTCCCTCTAACTGCCCGCTCGTATGAAAATTGAAATTCAGGGACTCAATAAGATATACCCTAACGGCAATCATGCACTTAAAGATATAAACCTCGGGTTCGGGTACGGAATGTTCGGACTTCTTGGACCCAATGGTGCCGGAAAGTCAAGTCTTATGCGGATTATTGTGACCCTGATGAAGCCGACCTCCGGCAGGGTATTGATCGACGGAAAGGATATTCAGAAGCACAGGAAGGAATTAAGGAGTATGCTCGGATACCTGCCCCAGGATTTCAGGTTCTTCACCTCTCTTAAGACCTGGGAATTCCTTGATTATTCCGGAGCACTCAGCGGCCTCAGGAACAGAAAAGAGAGGCTGGCGGAGGTGGACAGGCTTCTCGACCAGGTGGGCCTTCTGGAGGTTCGCGACAGACAGGCCAACAGACTGTCGGGGGGCATGAAACGAAGGCTCGGTATCGCCCAGGCACTAATCGGCAATCCCCGGATCATCGTAGTTGATGAACCTACCACAGGACTCGATCCCGATGAAAGAATACGATTCAGGAACATACTCTCCCAGCTTAGCCGCCAGGACGTAATAATAATTCTGTCGACTCATATAGTGGGAGATATTTCTTCAACATGCCAGGGGATGGCATTACTGAACAAAGGTGACCTGGTCTTTTCCGGCTCACCCGAAAATCTCGTCAGACAGGCAGAAGGGCATGTTTTCAGGCTTCACCTTACTCCATACGAATATGAAAAGGTTAAGGAACAATACAATGTGATATCCACAATCCCGGTGGAAACCGGATGGGAAGTGCAGATAGTCTCGGACGATCCTCCCGTATATGACGCATCAGCCATTGTTCCGAATATCGAGCACGCATACGTGTACTATATGGAGCATAAGCTCCGGACATCGCTGATTGACTAGAAACGGGAGAACCAATGGACTTTCTGCAAAATATTGGAATTGTAGCCAGGTATGAAGCCAAAACTCTTAGAAGAAGCTGGTTTTTCAGGCTCTTTGCCGTGGGCGCCCTGTTCATATTCACTATTTTAAATATCGGACTTTTTTCACCTGTCGGTGATGAATCATGGGAAATGATCTCAATACCCTCGGCGGTACCCCTTGTAAACCTTTATCTGCTTAACATAGCGCAGGCCCTTGTGGTAATCTTTCTTGCGGCAGATTTTCTGAAAAAGCTTGATACAAATGAGGTACTCTATACCAGGTCGATATCAAACTTTGAGTATGTAACGGGAAAAACATGGGGCATCCTCCGGCTTTTCCTCGGACTCGACCTTCTGATACTGGGTATCGGCCTGCTGATGAATATTATCTCCAGAAATATGTCGGTCAACATCATGGCATATCTGTGGTACCTCATTATTATTTGCGTTCCCACCATCATCTTCAGTCTTGGGCTTGCTTACATGCTTATGTCCGTCATCAGGAACCAGGCTATCACTTTCATGCTCCTGCTGGGGTATGCGGCGCTCAATATGTTCTACCTGTATCACCGTGCAGGATCCCTGTTTGACTACATGGCATTCGGATTACCGGTTTTCAAATCGGGAGTGATTGGCTTTGACAACCCCGGAATGCTGGTCAGCCAGCGGCTTCTCTATTTCAGCCTGGGCTTAGCCCTTGTTATGGCGACAATTCTGCTTTTCAAACGGTTGCCGCAGTCGAGATTCCAGAGGGGCCTTACCATTGTCCTCCTGGTGGTTTTCACTGTCTCTTCAGCGCTTTGCGCAACAGATGTTTATTCCAACTATAAAAAGAAGATCAACGACAAGAACCTGGTGCTGGAGACCAACAGGCAGTACGAGAACAGGAATTTTGTGAGTATAACTGAGGCCGATATTGAATTATCGCATAAAGGCCTGACCCTTGAAGCTTCCGCATCACTCAGAATCATAAACGATAACAGGGAGGAGATCGACACCTGGCTGTTTTCACTTAATCCCTCCCTCTCTGTATCGCGTATCACATCGGGTGGCAGTGATCTTTCTTTCAAAAGGGTGAATCACGTTATCGAGGCTGATCCCGGAAAGACTCTTCTTCCCGGTCATTCCGACTCGCTCAAAATTTTTTACTCGGGAACTATAAACGAATCATTCTGCTTTCCTGACTATACAGATAATGTAAAAGATAATCCATACAGGATCGACATGCTGAATGTCAGCAAAAGGCAGGCATTCCTTACCGAAAAGTATGTCCTTCTTACTCCCGAGGCCCACTGGTATCCTGTATCAGGACTAAATTATTATCCGTCCAATCCGGCAAGGATCAAGATAGATTTTATAGATTTCACCCTTAAGGTAAAAACATCCGGTAATCTCACAGCCGTCTCACAGGGGAACAGAGTTACAGAGAACGGATATTATCGCTTCAAACCCGGATCTCCTCTTACCGGTCTTACCCTGGCTATCGGCAACTATCTGAGCGACAGCATTATGGTAGATTCCGTGGAATATATAAGTTATTACTTCCCCGGCAATGACTATTATAAAAAGGATCTTGCCGGACTGAAGGATACTTTATCATTGCTTGTTTCAGGAATAATGAGGGAGCTTGAGACCAATTTCTCCACAAAGTATCCGTTCAGCACCCTCACCCTGCTCGAGGTGCCGGTACAATTCTACTCGTACCCGAGAAATAACACCCAGACCAGGGCGGAAGTACAGCCTTCAATGGTTCTGGTTCCGGAAAAGTTGTCGACCCTGCGGAATGCAGGGTTTGCCAAACAGTTTACCCGGCAGAAAAGGAGGATGGCCAGAAACAACCAGATCATTACAGATAAGGAATTGCAGGTAAGGTTGTTCAACGATTTCATCAGAAATACCTTCATAAGCGGGGAGAACTTCAGGTTTGTGAACGGGGTGGCGCACAACGAACCGGTCCGCTACCGTCTCGGGCCAAGTTTCTATTTCTTCAAGAATAATTTCTATTCATCGGAGTACCCTGTTATTAATGCTGTTTTCGAATCTCATCTTCAGAAAGTCGAAATCCCAGGAAGGGCACCGGGGATGACTCCGGTATTCGGAGGGCTCTCCGACAACGACAAGGCAAATCTTATTCTGAAAGAATACAGCTTCAGGGAGCTGCTTGCGAAAAATCCCGGCGGGGATACGATAAGGACGATCCTGGCAGTCAAGGGAGACTATCTCTTCAACCTGTTCAGGGCAAAAGCCGGAATTGATGAGTTTAAGGAGTGGTTCCTGAAATATATTGATGATAACAAATTCCGGAGGGTGGATATCCTTCAGATGAATGCCGATATGGAACAAAAGTTCGGTTTCGGGTTTTATCCTTATCTGTCGGACTGGTTCAACGGGAAAGAACTGGCAGGGTTCCTTTTCACCAATCTTCAGGCGACGGAAATAATATCGGGCGACAGATCGAGGTACCTGGTCTCTTTTACAGTGTCAAACCCCGAACCTGTTCCGGGGCTCTTCAATGTATCATTCCGTACGGGGGCAGGTCCGGGAGGCATGGGCCCGGGCGGCCGGCAGGTGATCATGACGGAAATGCAGGGATCACGCGGAGGAGGCTTCAGTATCTCGATGCAGGGCCGGGGCATGGAAGCTTCCGACATATCAAGGATCGTGTTCCTGGGACCTGAAGAATCCAGAAGAATAAATATCGTCCTCGATGCACAGCCCAGGGCTTTGCTTATTAATACAATATTATCCCGGAACATACCGGGAGAGATAAGCTTACCCGTCGGGGATATTCCCAGATCGAGGGAGAGAATCAGGGAGGTCAGGGAAGAAGAGATCCTTCCTCTCATTCCGGAGATTTCCGATCCATCCGAAATCATTGTTGATAACGAGGACCCCGGATTCACAGCCAGCAGACAGGTCATGGAAAGCCCTCTCAAGAGATTGCTGGGCGTTCAGGACAGGAACGAACAGACATATCAGCAGATCAGGATGATGAATGCGCCCGAATACTGGCAACCTGTTGTCCAGTCAGCATATTATGGCAAGTATATAAGATCCGCAGTCTATACCCGCGGAGGCAGCGGCGACAGGAAAGTCTCATGGAATGCTGTCATCGACAAGCCCGGATATTACGATATCTATACATACACTGGCAAGTCAGGTGACAGGATGATGATCAGGACAGGCAGGGCCGGAGGCGGAGGAGGCCCGCAGGGGGCACCACCGGCTCCCCCTCCCCCCGGAGGTCAGGGATCACAGGGAGATTCACCCTACAAGGATATGCGTTTCCTTATTTATCACGATGAAGGAGTTGAGGAGATAACCCTCGACTATGAGAATGCTGAAGGAGGCTGGAATAACCTTGGAAGATATTACCTGTCACCCGACAGCGTGAAAGTGGAGCTGTCAAACCTGTCGACGGGACGGATTGTGATTGGAGATGCCGTGAAGTGGGTACTGCAGGAGTGATGGCAGGGGGCAGGGAGCGGGGAGCGGGGAGCGGAGAGCGGTATAAAGACAAAATATGGAATCTAGTAATAAGAAAATGGAAAAGTTAATTTACAAAAGGATCAGAAATCTGTTGGCAGTAGCTGTTATTGTGATATTCAATCTGCCAGTTTCATATTCGCAGGGTGGATTGACCCTCGGTCAGGCGATGGACATCGCTGAATCGAACAGCCCCTCGATGAAAAGGACCAGACTCAGCCTGATAAGAAGCCAGGAGAATCTGAATGCACAGAATGCCGCCCTGAAATCGAGCTTCTCGCTTACACTCAACCCTATCGGCTACAACCAGAACAGAGCCTTCAACGACCTGATCTCCAAATGGAACTCCACAAGAACCACCGAGAGCTACGGCCTGTTCACAGTTTCACAGCCGATTGTTTTCACCGATGCCAGGCTCTCCCTGATTAACAGGTTTGGATACAAGGACTCATACAGCGAATATACTGACCAGACAACAAAAGGATTCAGCAACAATCTTTCGCTCAGCCTCGATCAGCCGCTGTTCACCTATAACCGTACCAAACTGCAGCTGAAACAGCTCCAGCTGGCTCTTGAGAATTCACAGCTTAACTACGCCATTCAGCTTTTAGCTCTCGAAAGGCAGGTTGCACAGGCATTCTATTATGTTTATCAGCAGCAGCAGAGTCTTGAGATTTCCAACCAGGCATTCCTTAACATGCAGCAGAGCTATGAGATTATCAGGATCAAGGTTGATGCCGGCATTTCAGCCCGTGAGGAGATGTTCCAGGCCGAACTTAACCTTGCCACCACTAAATCTGATTTTGAGAATCAGCAGGTCTCTCTCGAAAATGCCAGGGACGACTTTAAGATCCTGATAGGAATGAGCCTTTATGATGATTTTATTGTACTGCCCGACATCAGTGTCGATACAGTTAAGGTGGATATCTCATTTGCCATCGATCAGGGATTGAAAAACAGGATGGAACTGAGGCAAAGGGAGATATCTATCGAGACATCCGAATTCGAACTGATCCAGACCAAAGCCCTGAACGAATTCCGGGGATCGCTCGGACTTTCCATCGGCCTGTTTGGCGATAATGAAAAATTTGTAAACGTATATGCAAACCCCACTGATAACGAAAATATTTCCTTATCCCTTACAATACCCCTCTGGGACTGGGGCGAAAGAAAATCGCGTATCAGGGCAACGGAAGCATCCATCGAGATGGCAAATATCACGTTCGAAGAAGAACAAAGCAACATAATACTTTCTGTAAGAAAAGTTTACAGGAACCTCCTGAACCTTCAGAACCAGATAGAGATTGCCCGGCAGTCGGTTATTAACGCACAACTGACCTATGATCTCAACCTTGAGAAATACAGGAACGGGGACCTGACCGGAATGGACCTTAATATTTACCAGAACCAGCTTTCAGAACGACAGCTTTCATTCACCAACTCGCTCATTTCGTATAAGCTCGAACTGCTTAACCTTAAGATCCAGACTCTTTACGATTTTGAGAAAAAAGAGGCCATCTCACCGGTGATGAGCATTAATTAAAAGAAATCAATAAATCAAGACAGAATGAAAAAGATCCTAATCCTGTTTGTATCGGCAATAATCGCTTTTACAGGTTGCAGAAACCGCGACCAGAATCTTGCTGCCGATGTTGAGATACCTGTTACAGTCGAAGATATCAGGCTGAAGCCGATCGAGGAATTCATTAATACCACTGGCACGGCTTTCCCAAAAGGCGAAACGGAGCTCAGATCGATGATAACCGCAAACTATTTCCTTGAAAAGAATCCGCGTACCGGACGGTTATGGCAGATGGGTGACAGGATCAGCGCCGGTGCCCTGATCGCAAGGCTCGAAGACCGGGAATATGTTAATTCCGTCAAGCTCGAAACCAATGAGCTTAACCTCGAGCTGACCGAAAGTGAACTGAGAAAGCAGGAATCCCTTTATGAGAAAGGGGGTGTTACCCTGAAGGAGCTTAAGACGGCCAGTATTAATTATGCAAATGCGAAGACAAACGTCGAGACCGCAAGGCTCCAGATGGAAAAGACACGCATTGTCGCTCCTATTGACGGGATAATAGTCGATCTGCCATATTACACTCAGGGAATACTGGTGGAGACTGGTTCCGTGATAGCAAAAATCATGGACTACCAGACCATGTATATGGATATACAGCTTCCTGAGAAATATATTTCAGGCATAAAGCCCGGTCTTGAGGTTAAGCTTACAAACTATACCCTCCCGTTCGATACCATTATTGGAAGACTCACACAGGTAAGCCCCGCAATCAATGCTGATACCAGAACATTCAAGGGGAGTATATCAATCAACAACCCGGAATTGCTCCTGCGTCCGGGAATGTTCGTAAAAGCCGATATAGTTACCAGCCGGAAGGATTCGGTGATAGTGATCCCAAAAAGCATCATCCTTTCGCGGCAGAGAGGCAAGACTCTTTTCGTCGCCGACAGGGGAATCGCCGTCGAGAGAATAATTGAGACAGGACTTGAGAACCTCACCGAGACTGAAGTCATCCGAGGGCTTGAGAAGAATGAGCGCATAATAACCAGCGGCTTCGAGACCCTCAGCAACAGGACCAGGATAAAAATCGTTAAGTAACCGACATGAACAGGATTGCCCGATTTGCTGTTGATTACCCTGTTACGGTGCTGATGCTGATGCTGGGTATTGTGCTTCTTGGCTTCATCTCTTTCGGTAAACTCGGGACCGACCTCTTCCCCGATCTCAATAATCCAAAGATATAT
>DIKJ01000141.1:0-6850 GCA_002424525.1 Bacteroidales bacterium UBA5621
TGGGGTGCGTACAGCATGCATTTGTCCACAATCCTCCGGAGTGATATTTGTTCAGAGCACGCTTCTGCAAAACCCATTCTCCTTCAGAATTGAATAGAAACACCGAAACGGCACGATGCAGGAGAGCTTTTCTGTGAGCTTCCATTTTCTCCATCGACCCGACATCACCATCATTCTTGTCGACGAGAACGACTATTGTTTCTTCAGCCCCGCTCTGCATATTTTTTTCTTTCAGTCTAATTTCTCATCAGGTTAAGTTTGCAGACAACGTAAGCTTTTATCAGCAGAAATATCTTGACAATACCAGGTACTCTGATTCTTCCGGCAAGGAGTTTCTGAGCGGGTGTCCTGGAGATCTTTCCGAGCAATCGTCTGAAATAAAAATATGCTACAGTTACAGGTAACCGGGCATCCCCGGGGAGTCTTTTGATCCCTTCGCGGGAGTCTGAAAAATCTTTGCGGATATCTCTGACAATTTCCTTTTTTGTCTCTTCATCAAAGTTGGTGCGGTGTATTTCAGGAAAATAATTGCGTTCAAGCACCTCTTTGTCATTTTTCAGGTCGCGCAAAAAATTCACCTTCTGGAAAGCTGAACCGAGCTTCATTGCCGGAGACCGAAGCTCCTCAAAAAGCTGGTCATCACCATCAACAAAGACCTTCAGGCACATAAGCCCTACGACTTCTGCCGATCCGAAGACATATTCATTGATCTGGTCCCGGTGACTGTAGTTGATCTCTTCCAGATCAGCCTTCATGCTTTTAAGGAATGCACTTACAAGTTCGTCGGGAATATTGTATTTCCTGACGACCTGCTGAAAGGAGTGCAACACCGGATTAAGACTTATGTTGGTTTCTAAAGCGTCATAATAATCCATTTCAAACTTCTCCAGCAGAAGTTGTTTATCGTACCGGTGAAAACTGTCTACAATCTCATCGGCAACTCTCACAAAACCATAAATGCTGTGTATCGCCTTTTTTTTCTCAGTGCTCAGATAACTCACCGCAATTGAAAATGAAGTACTATAGGTTCGGGTTATCAATTCACTGATTCTGAATGAAACATCGCTATAAAGTTCCTCCATAGAATATTCTGGTTATTCTGCTATAATCAGGTTTAACATTTAGCCCTCAAAGTTAAACACATTTCTTACCAATTAGTTTCCTGCCCACGCGAATTTTTATCTAATCTCCTGGTGCTCTGTATATTTCAATGTTCGAAATTACCGGGGAGGCTTTCGACCTCCTGATGGTAAGTTTTATCTGAGATGTCTTTACAACAGGAAATTTGCGGATGATCTTATAACCGATTGTTGTACCGTCAACCAGTCTTACCCATTCATCGTTAACCAATGCCCATACCTCAAATTCCTGCACTCTCTGTCCAAGCTTTATATACTCCTGTACGAGTATCCTGTTTATTTCCGTCTCGTTACCGAGATTTATTGTGATCTCTGCGTCAGTAACACCGTCGGGTAATGCCCAGTAAGTCTCAGTCTTTCCGTCGGTTACATTTGAAGGTTTGTATTTCCTTCCCCGGGTATCTGACGAAATTGCCTTTTTGCCCTTAGCCAGATCAGTCTCAAATTCTTTATCCCTTAATTTTCTGAACACAATAAGGGATTCAACATCGTTTTCATGCAGGAGCCCTCTGGTGTCAGGCGGCACATTAAGAAGAAGATTGCAATTCCTTCCCACGGATGAATAGAATAATTCCATCAGGTTCTCGGGTGAGCGAACCATCGAATCCTGGCTCGTATGATAGAACCATCCTCTTCTGATCGAAACATCAACCTCCGCCGGCACCCAATAATTGCCATCTTCATGCCCTGCACCCAGGATCTTTGCAAAATCGCCCCCGGGCCAGAGTTCATCTTTTTTCAGGAGACACCAGTTGGTAAGGCTTCCTATGCCTCTCTCGTTACCGACCCAGCGCACATCGGGGCCGGCATCGCTGAACATTACGGCCGATGGTTGCAACTCTCTTACGATCTGATGGGTACCGGGCCATTCATAGTAGGTTCTGTTGTCTATTCTCCTTGTTTCACGGGCCCCGCCATAGTAACCATCCCCGCCATTGGCTCCGTCGAACCATACCTCAAATATCTCACCGTATTCCGTCAGCAATTCCCTTAACTGATTACGGTAGTATGTCAGATATTCGGAAGTCCCGTAAACAGGGCTGTTACGGTCCCACGGGGAGAGATAGACTCCCATTTTAAGTCCAAACTCATCACAGGCCTGTCTCAGTTCTTTCAGAACATCGCCGTTCCCGTCTTTCCACACGGAGCTCCTGACCGAATGCTCCGTATACTTTGATGGCCACAGGCAGAATCCGTCATGATGTTTGGCTGTGATAATTATTCCTTTCATCCCCGCATCATGCGCCACCCTGGCCCACTGACGGCAATCCATGGCTGAAGGGTTGAAAACCGAGGGCTCTTCATCACCATAACCCCACTCCTTGTCCGTAAAGGTATTGACAGTAAAATGAACGAACATATAATACTCCAGATCGTGCCATGCAAGCTGTCTTTCTGAAGGCAGGGGGCCATACGGCTCCGGCGGTTTGTTCTCAGAACATGCCGTAATGAGAATGGCCGCAAACAGGGTAAAAAAATATTTCTTCATGTAAAACACCTCTTAGATTTATTTCAATTCTCTGTGTTTCTCTGTGCATTCTCTGTGAACTCTGCGAAATAAAAAGAACTAGCACGGAGGGACGCAGAGGATTCACAGAGTGACACAGAGAAAACAGTTTTGCTGCTATTGTGAAAGATCCTTTATTCTAATGTTCCGGAATTTAACCACGGATCCATGACCCAGAAACCCGATATGCCCTTTGGTGTTTTTCAGCCCGGGATGATCGAGGCCATCCATTGTTCCTTTGTCCCTCGGTTCTGCAATATCACCGTCGACAATAACAGTTCCATTAAGCGTGATCTTTATTTGTGTCCCTTTCACATGGACCTCCTGGTAATTCCATTCTTCGACCGGGTTCAGAAAACCTCTTTTTGCCGGAATAACGCCATAAACCGAACCATGGTACTGGTATGGTTTGAGGTTAGCGTATACCGGAGCAGTGTCATCAAGGATCTGAAGCTCCATGCCAGCGTAAGCAGCATCGCCTTTAAGAGGCGCTCTTATTCCCAGACCGTTATTGGCCGCCGGAGTAAGCTGGAACTCAAAACGGAAAATGAAATCGGAAAATTCCCTGTCTGTGAAGAGATTTCCGCCACTGCCCTGCTCCGGTCTGATAACGATCATACCGTCTTCGGAAATATATGACACCTTGTCGCCGATCCAGTTATCCAGATTCCTCCCGTTAAAAAGTGCAACATAACCTTCTGTCAGCTCTTCAGGGGTCAGATTATATTCTGAATCCTTAATCTCCCTTACATAGATATCCCTGAAAGCAAGGTCAGTGCCATGCGCCTGGAGTTCAATGGGACCTTTCGGGAAGATCTGTATTGAGCGGTCCCAGTAGTTTTCCATAATAACCTCATCCACAACAAGCTCTCCATTAAGCCATACTGAAACCTTTTCCCCTATCATTGTTATCCTGAAGGTATTCCAGTCACCCACCGGATTATCTGCCACTTTCAAAGGTTTTGAGGGATGCACCTGGTTGTTGTACAAGCCTCCGGAGCCAACCTGAGCTCCCACCTGCACACGGGATGTATCCCAGATCTGAACCTGCGGAGATCCTCTCAGATAGATACCGCTGTCGCCACTCTTTGAGATCTTCCAGTCGACCAGCAATTCGAAATCACCATAATCCACTATCGAACAAAGATTATCGCCCCTCCCGCTGAACCAGATCGCTCCGTCCCTGACGCTCCAGTTGTCAGCCACTTTTTTATTGGCTTCAGCCTGGAGCCTGGCAAGTTCCGCAGGCTTCATCTTAGCCCTGGCAACGGGATTCTGTACCAGTCCCTGCCAGCCCGTCAGATCTTTGCCGTTGAACATGCTCTTAAACCCTTCGCCGGGCATCATGTTACCGAGGTACTTAAGTACCATTTCCTTATCGTATTCGCTCTCCATACCGGCAAGTTTGGGCACAGCCCTGGTCAGTACTTCCCTCACAATGGTTCCGTACATACCTGTCCTGGAACTGATAGACGGCAGAGCGATCTGCATAGCTGATTTTGCCGCAACGGCAGATAAGGCATCATCGTCAAGATATTCTGCAACGAAGAAGAGCGACTGGTATGTCTTAAGCCTTCCGGCTTCGGTAATGATCCTGATTTTACGTTCGGGACTGCCGGCTAAAGGCATTATTTTCCTGAGCATAAGCAGTTTTTGTTCATCCGGAAAGGGTGAGGTGCGTACCAGTCTGACGTAGCCGTCAAAAGCCGGGCCTTCAAAGGTCTTGTTTCCTGAAACACATATTTCATAAAGGGCTGATGAAGCTGAATGGTCGCTCCATGAGGTAAGCGCCTTAAAGCAGACCTCCCGCATTTCAGCATTCCCGTTCTCAAACTCTTTCTGAACCACAGCAAGTGCCTCCCGGCCACCCGTTCCTGCGAGGACCGGTATAATTTTCATTTTAATATCATTCAGCTTTACGGGATCAAGCTTCAGGGTATTATTTACAAAAGTGTTGATCAGCAATTCAGATCTTTTTTCCGGCTCGGGTATCCTGGCGGAGGCGGTTGCGAGTGCCGACTGAACATCCGAAAGGTATAAGGGATTGTCTGTAACCGGCAGCAATCTAAGAAGATCCTCCCGGTTATCGGGTCCTGCCAGTGCTCCGAGAGCCCTGAACGCAGATGCTTTAAGTGGTCCATCATCAGATGCCGTAAATGGGATCACCTTTGAAAAATATTTCCCTGCTCTTTTCCATGCCATTAACTCGACAGCGCTTTTTACAGCGGCCGGAGGAGCATCCTTCAGCAGTGGTTCCAGAAGTGCAAGATGTTCACTACCCATAACCGGTATGATTGCCGCTTTAGCAGCCTCCTGATCGCCTGCAGAGGAAAAGTTTGTCATGTAATTGATAAGTTCAGGCAGTGCCCTGCTCCCGCTGATCGCTGACAATGCTAAAGCGGCTTCTTTCCTCACAGTGAAATCTGAATCAGAAAGGGATCTGCTGACCAGCGGCAGTGCAAGTTCATCACCGCGCAGACCCAGCATTGTTATTATTTCAGGTTTTGAGGCAGGGATGGCTTTCGGGTAAAAATTAATCCAGTTTTGCACTATCTGTGTTCCGGGGATCGCCAGTGACATCCGGAGCGCAGCATTCCTGTATCTGCTGTCGGGATGTCCTGCAGCCCTGATCAGCTCGTTCATGGCGTCAATACCATGAAACCCGGCATAAACATTAAGTGCGGCTATTTTGTTCTGGATAGTAATCTTGTCATTGCACCGGGCGATTACCCGTTTACAGATCCTGTCCAGAGTTTTAACATCGCCGTTCTCACCTGCCAGTTTTGCATACTTAAGCAGTGATGCAGTTGCCCCGGTATGTTCCCATCTGTACTTAACATTTGCCGCTGCCTTAAGAAGCACGGGATAAGCCTGGGGCGCCCCGCTCCGGGCAAGTGCGTTAAAAGCTGCTGCTTTTATGTTGACACTGATATTGGAGGACCACATAATATACTCATTGACAGCAATCGCGGAATTCATGGAGGCCAGGGCATTCATTACGGCAGCAGCACAGGGCAGGTTTTTGTTTTTCAATGCTTCTGCAAGGGCAGTTTCTGCTGTGCTTCCCCCGACAGATATTATGACGGCAAGGGCAGGTCCGCAGATCTCACTATCAGCAAGGTAATCTTTCAGGGCCTCTACCGAAGGGTTGCCCCCGATTAACTGCAACTGCTTCATAAAGAAGTCTTTCACTCCGTTGTCTCTCTTAGTCGTGGCGTAACTTATGCATATTCCTTCCCACATCATCCTTCCGGCTTCTCTCCCTTTTCCTGAAAGGAACCTGGAGAAGCTCTCAACAGCGAATCGCGCGCGGGTATCATCACCCGTTCCGGCCGGAATAATCTGATCGCATATAAGCTTCAGGCCATTCTCTCCGAGAGAGAGCATATCGGCCATAAGCTTGTCAGTATAGGGAAGATTATTTGCCGGGAATTGCGCGAGAAGGTCCGCAACACGGGTCTCAATGGTTCTCTTGTCCTGCCCCGGAGCTGATGAAATAAGCAGCATTATTGCAAGAGAGGCTGTAATTATTTTATGAATCTTCATATTATTTCTTTTTCAGGATTTCTTTTCTTCAAATATACTCACTCAGATCCTCCAGGGGTCGCGCATCGGGGGATCGATAAGCCTGTCTGCTCCTTCATCGTCTATGAACTGCTGCTTTACAGGATCAAATTTCAGGTTTCTGCCCAGCCGGAGTGCTATGATCCCAAGATTGACTACCGAGCATGATCTGTGGCCATTCGATTCGTTGAGTGCGAATTTCTTCCGTGTCAGAACCGATTCCGAGAAGGTAGTGATCTGCGGTTCCGGATCAGGAAGGGAGTCAATCAGTTTCTCCATATCTTTGATATCCGACCTGAATCCCCTGTAAATCTTCCCATGAGGTCCTTCTATATATGCAGCATCCTGGTCCCGGTTTTCACCATCGAGAATTATCTGACAGCCATCTTCGTAGGTATATGTTATCCTGCGCCATGAACCAACCGCATCGTAATGCTGCTGCGGTGCATCCAGTTCTACCGATACGGGTCCGGTCTCATCTTTTCCGAGCAGATACTGAACGGGGTCAAGATAATGCTGTCCCATATCACCGAGGCCACCCCCGTCATAATCCCAGTAGCCGCGGAATTTTGAATGGACACGTTCAGCGTTATATGGTTTGTATGGAGCCGGCCCGAGCCAGAAATCATAGTCGAGGCTG
>DIKJ01000141.1:6896-12048 GCA_002424525.1 Bacteroidales bacterium UBA5621
GTAAACTTCAGGGGCCAACCCAGAACACCGCTGTCAACAAGCTTCTTTAACGGCTTTACGGTAGTTCCCAGCCCGTAAAACTGATCCTTAAACCTGAACCAGGTGTTAAGGCGGAACATCCGACCATATTTCTCAACAGCTTCCACAACTTTTATCCCCTCGCCTATTGTCCGTGTCATTGGCTTCTCACACCAGATATCCTTGCCAGCCTCTGCTGCCATCCTGGCCATTATGCCATGCCAGTGAGGCGGAGTGGCTATATGGGCCACATCGATGTCCGGACGGTCAAGCAATTCGCGGAAATCATGATATGCGGCAACATTGCCACCCGCTTCTGCGACAGCCTGTGCGAGATGTGTTTTGTCAACGTCGCACACAGCCAGAACACGTGTGTTTTCGTAAGGAATATGGCCGCGTCCCATACCGCCAACGCCTATGATTCCTTTGGTGAGCTGATCGCTCGGGGGAGTATACCCCGGTCCCCCAAGCAGATGCCTGGGAATAATGGTGAAAGTAAAAACGGCGGCAGATGTCTTTTTTAGAAAATCACGCCTGTCCAGACTTTTCTTCTTCATAATGATGATCTGTATGATTTAATAGTTCATTCTCCAAGGTTTCAGAGGTCAAGGTGTGAATATTTATTGCAATTTGCAAGCTTTACTGCCAAAATCATAACAGCCTGCCTCATGTCACTCCTTCACTCTCCTCCGGCCAGCGGAACCTGTTCCGTGAACTCTCTGCTTCTTGAACTTAGCCCCTCGCCCTGCGCCCTGCGCTCTTCGCCTTAAAAATAACCCCCCTCAAATCATGCAGAGCTGCACTCCTGAAGGGGGTCTAAGAATTGTACCGGAGCTTCGGGGAATGGAGGGTTTAAAACTCCGTTGTCAATCCAATTCATTACAAAAATAACCTGAAGTGTGTTCATTGTTATACCCCGAAGGCTGGTTTGTATGAACATGCAATGCAATTGTACAGAGGGTTGAATATGTTGTATAAATCAGAAATCAGGGGCCCGAAAGAAGGGATCCGGTGCAGGAGAGCCTGACGGGCAGGAGGCCGCACCAGGAGTTAACGATTTTTCATCAGGGCAATAAGGTCGCTGATCTTTTCGCGGGATATGCTGCATTTGTATTCCGTATCGTTTTTGACCAGGACGCATTGCAATTGTTTGGTATTTATCTTTTTGAGATAGTTGAGGTTGATAAGGAATGAGCGGCTGATCCTGTAAAAATTTTCCCGTTCAAGCTCCCCGGCAAGTTTTCCGAGCAGGACTGTCACCGTCTCGGTCCTGTTCTTACTGAAGTGGAAAACTGAATAATTGCCTTCCGCCTCAATATAAATGACTTCAGCCGGATCGAGGAACACTGCTCCCGAGATATTCCGGAACATAAGCTTATTATAAGTTTCCAGAAGAAGATCTGCTTTCTGGATCCTGCCGGAGCTTTTTGCTTCTGCGCACCTGATTATTGTATCGTTTAATCTGCGGGGTTCAACAGGTTTTAATAAATAGTCAAAAGCTGCATATTCGAACGCTTTGATTGCATATTCATTATACGCAGTGGTAAAAACCACATACGGGTTTACTGATCTCGTCTTCCGGAGGTCGTCGAGTACTTCAAACCCGCTCTTTCCCGGCATTTGAATATCCAGGAACAGGATATCCGGCTTAAATTCCAGAATAAGTCCCAGGGCCCTGTCGGGGTCGTGGGTTGATCCGGCAACTTCAGCAAGGCCGTTCACCATAATAAGATTATTCAGCAGTAAAAGGGATTCCGGTTCGTCTTCCACAATTACAGCCTTCAGGATTTCATTTCTCATTGGATATGGTCATTTGTGAGTGGTTGGTATAAAATGGTAGTCATCCGGGATGAATATTCTGACTTCCGTTCCTGCCCGACCAGGTCCGCCAACAACAGAATCTGATATCTCAATTGACGATCTGTGTACATTGAACTTGTCCATGAATTCAAAAAGACCCGTGATCATCCTGAGCCCCTGTCCAGTACTTCTGAATTTTGTTGCAGCAGTTACAGCTCTTCCCGGACCATTGTCAGTGACAGTAATCAAAAGCCCTTCTCCGTTGTCTTCCAGTTTCACATGAACCATCCCCCCCTCTTTTCTGTTAACGATCCCATGTTTGACAGCATTATCGACAAATGTCTGAATAGTCATTTTGGGCAGGTTCCTTTTCAGGTCAACATTTCCGTCAACACTTATGGAATAATCAAAGCGTTCCCGGAACCTGAGCTTCTGCAATTCGCAATATTTTCTGACAAAATCCAGTTCCTCGCTCAGGGGTTTAATTATCAGTGATCCGTCGCTCAGGATACTTCTCAGCAGGTTGGAGAGTTTAAGGATGCAATCATAAGCGGCTTCTTTTTCTCCCTTGAGGATCAATGATCCGACAGATGAAATCACATTGAATGTAAAGTGCGGATCGAACTGCCTGATAACGGCGTTCATCTGTAGTCTCGCAAGCTGAGACTTAAACTGTTCCTCTTCCTCCCTCCTTTTATTATATCTTTTCATTATCAGCCATACAAGCCATGATATCAGGAGAATGATAAGCAATGCCCCGATTACCCTGAAGCCGGTTTTCTGCCACCAGGCCGGGATCACCCTGAGATCCATTGCTACCGGATCGGGGGTCTGAATACCATCAGCGTTGAATGCTTTAATCTGAAATGTATAGTTTCCCGGCGGCAGCTTTTCATAGACAACTGACCTGTCCCTGCTTTTTTCTGACCATTTATCTTCATAACCGGCCAGCCTCCACTGATAAGTAACTTTTTCAGGATTTGTCGTTGAAATCCCGGTAAAACCAAACCTGATCGTATTCTGGCCACGCCTGACCCTGATCTCTTTCTGTCTGCCATAAAACAGATCTGGTCCGGCAACCGGTTCCCATGAAAGAGAGTCGGTTCTGTATTCTATCCTTGTGAAGTGGAGCCGAGGGGGATTAAGATTCAGCTTCATTACTTCCAGGTCAAGCATAACAACCCTGTCCGATGTCAGAATCCACAACAATCCGTTGATATCCCGTATGATTCCATTGTCCAGACAATCGTTCCCCATAAAACCGTCAGACTTATCATATATGCGGAAATAATTCTGGTCATTACCATAGAATTTTTGCAGATCGATCAGACACAGGTCTGTAACCCTTCCAACAAGAACATGAGTGGTATCGATCATTATCAGACTGTTAGCCGGCTTGTTCAGGGATTCCGGAAGAACCTGTCTGAATTTTCCCGTTGTCTTGTTATGAAAAAAGAGCCCCTCTTCTGAAGTGATCCAGATCCCGCCACGGGGATCCTTGACGAGGGTAAATGTATAAATACCCGGAATGATGGTATCTGTTACATTTTTAAATTGGGTTCCGTCAAAGAGTGTTACACCTTTCTCACCGGAAAGCCAGTAAACACCATCGTCGTCCCTTATTATGCCTTCAAGAACACCTGCTTCCTCCCGGTTGAATTGAGGGTAAGTAAAAACCTCCCTGCTCTTAAGGTGGTACAAACCGCTGTCGCTTCCAATAAATACAGACTTATCGACCGGATCTTCGTAAATGATGCATATCTGCCGGTTATCAGGAATATCCTTCAATCTGGAGAAAGAGTTGCCGTCCCAGACAAGCACTCCCGTGTTTGTTGAAAACCAGATATTTCCATCGGACATCGTCCTGCTTCCCTTATAAAAGAAGGTCCTGGATCCATACGACTTCATATATTCATTCCTCAGCCGGAACTCCTTTCCATAATATTCCTGCAAATCACCGTACAGAGAACCAAACCAGAGGTGTCCTGCCCTGTCTGATGCAATTGCCCACGTGTTCTGCCGAAGGCCTTCCTTCTCAGTGAGGCATGTAAAAGCTGTTGACACAAGCCTGTACAGGTTCTTTTCACTCTTTATCCAAATATTATTCTCGTTATCAAGCATAGACCCCGTTATGTTAAACAAGGGAAGATAAATGCGGGCTGTTGCCCCGCCGGAATAATAATCTATGTAATTCCGCGATTCTGACTGGTTGAAAACAAGCTCTGCATAGACATCAAAACTGCTCTTATCAAGTGGTAACAGCCTGCCCTCAACAAATTCAAATTCTCCGTCCGGCCCCACAAGAATATGCCTGTCCCTCAAGATATTAACACCGGAGAATTTCATATCTGAAAGCCGGATGAAAGTATTATTGTACCATAACCAAACATCACCTGATTTCCCAAGTATTACAAATTTCCGTGTATAATTGTCGAAATAAAAATACTGGATATCGATTGTATCAAGGAAAGAAGATGAACTTGCCAGATCGATACAGGTCCCATCCCTGAAGCCTGTCAGTATGTTTTTCCCTGTAAGCGGGTCTGTCCGCAAAAAGAATACGGTATCGTTCGGACACTCAAAAACAGTGACCGGTGACAATCTGTATGAATCCGGCCAGGGTAAGGTTTCAAATCTTCTGCCATTGAATTTCGAAAATCCTTCAGGTGAAACGACCCACAGGTTTTTTTCCCTGTCCTCAAAAAATTTGAGCAAGATGTTTGAAGGCAGGCCGTCCTTCCTGAAATAATTCCTGAATTCAATCCCGTCGAAGCAGGAAATGCCGTTTCTGGTCGTTACCCAGATATATCCCCTGCTATCCTGATAAAAGTTCAGAATCTGGCTCTGAGGGAGACCGTCACTTACCGTGTATTCACGAAAAGGAAAATTCTGGCAATACAGATTCGTGCCAGAAAATGAAGCTGACATAATGAAGAGAATGGTGATGTATTTTCTAAACAGAGTTGAAAAGCTTTTGTGAAACAGAGTAAAAGATCCCTTCTTCATGATCCCCGGTTTATACAATCAGTAACCTGAAGTGAATATGACGCTTAAAATATTCAAAATTGATATCAATCCAAAATATAAAGTAACGGAATTAAATGAGTTCAGCATCCTATAATCCCGTACAACCTGATTATTTTCATGTTTATTTAGTTTAATATGTTGTACCTTGGAGAGGATTTAAAGATGATCTAACAGTCTCAGGAAATTAATAAATCTGCAGCCATGCCAAAAGTAACAAAGGAAGATGCGCTTCTCTATCACAGCAGGGGCCGTCACGGTAAAATTGAGGTAATACCGACAAAGCCTTACAATTCACAGTTTGATCTCA
>DIKJ01000185.1:0-4783 GCA_002424525.1 Bacteroidales bacterium UBA5621
ACCATGGCTTGATGGATGCCCCTTTCAAAACTCCATACATTTTTCATTTGCATATCATCCCAGAATATTTTACCCCCCTGTGTGACATTGAAAATGATTCTTCCGCCATTCTCAGAGTTTTCCAACAGGTTCAATAAATTTAAAGTCAACATAAACTGTGATAAATAATTCACCTGGAAATGTGAATCCATTCCATCTTCAGTTTCTACCCGTTTGGCAGCATAGCCTAAACCGGCATTTACGAATATACAATCCAGAAACTTATGTTTACTTTGAATCTCGTTGATTGCATTCCTGACATCACTCAGTTTAGCCAGGTCACATAAAATTACTGACATTTTTTTATTCATGGTGGAGTTTTCAATTTCTTTGATTGTTGACTCACCAAGTTCTTTAGATCTGCATAGCAGGATAATTTCATGAATTTGATTATCAATTCCTGCCAATACTTTGGCCACACCTTTTCCCATTCCATTGGTGCCACCGGTCACTAATATTTTCATTTTTGTTTCCTCCTTTATTTATATGAAAAATTTATGTCTCATGTGAGGGCCGAAGCCTTCTTTAGCCACCGAGGCTTTCTTCGACCTCCGAAGCTTTCTTCGACCTCCGAAGCTTTAGCGAAGGAGGTAGTCCCGCTTAGCGGGAAACAGCTTACGCATAGCATTGTCCGTGTTATAAGGCGTTATTTTATTTAATCTCTTTTGGTCATTATCGTGTTGTATTTTACTATTCATTTGTGTTGTTGGTAATATTCAAGTACATTCATTGCAAATCTGGCAGAAGCAGTTGCTGGTCCACCAGCCATTTCAATCCCCACTTCAATTGCCTCAATAATCTCGTTTTCAGATGCTCCGGTATCAAGTGCCTGTTTAATGTGCCATTCCATACAAGATTCACAGTTTATTACCACCGAGATACCTATTGCAATCATTTCTTTCTGCAATTTGCTCAAATTACCATCCTTATATGTATTTTGCTCCATATCAAGGAAGGACTTGTTTTCTGAATGAAGACTCAATTTTTGCCTGTACAGTTGTCTCTTTCATTATTTAATCTTTTAGTAAATGTTTGATTTGTTTTTTCCCCTAAATCCCGTATTATAAAACTATTCTCTATCCTCTTTCCCAGATCCACAATTTCTACCCTCTATTCACAGCACCGTATCGTCAGTCACCATCACAAGTCACTGCAGAGTGTGCGGTAGAGGCTCAGGTCAAGTCCTGAAGCCTTCATCAGGGACCTCTCCTTCACCAGGGTGCGGGGTTCTCCTATTGCCACTATCTCTCCATCCTTCAGTATGGCCATGCGGTTGCATATGGCAATAACCGGCAACACCGACTGTGAGACAATCACCTGAGTAGATTCCATTGAACCCATTATTTCCATGAGCTGCATGACCATTGACGGGTCGAGATTGGAGAACGGCTCGTCGAAGGCCAGCACTTCAGGCTTCATCGACAGCACGGTGGCAAGTGCAACCCTTTTGCGCTCGCCAAGGGAAAGATGATGGGAGATCTCCCTTTCAAACCCGGACAGATTCATCATGGCAAGCGCCTCCGCAACCCTTGCCCTTACTTCTGCTGCAGGCATGCCGAAGTTCAGCGGCCCGAAAGCTACATCCTCCTCAACAGTGGGATTGAAAAGCTGATCGTCGGGATTCTGAAATACGAGGCCAACAAGCCTTCGCACCTCCGGCAGATTCTTACCGGTAACGGGGATATTGCCTATGGTCACACTCCCCGTCTCCCCTGCCAGCACTCCGTTGAGATGAAGCAGCAGGGTCGATTTCCCTGAGCCTGATGGTCCGATAATGCCGAACTTCTCGCCGGGATCTATCTCCAGGGAAACCGATTTCAGTACCCTTTTATTGGGACTATAGGAAAAGTTCAGATCTGCTATTTTTATTCCGGCCGGCATCTTATATAAGAAACTTTATCAAGAGAAGCAAAGCTACAAAAAGAAGGGATAATAAAATGTCAGAACTCCTTAGTCTCATTTCCTGCATATCAGGGAACTCCCCTGCGAAACCGCGCGAAAGCATTGATTTGTAAATAACCTGCGACCGCTCCCAGCTTCTCAGGAATATCACGGCAACCTGATTGCCGTAAACTTTTAACCTGCCTCTCCTGAGAACCCCGGGAGTCCGGCTTTCCCGTGCTCTGGCTGTCCTGATCATCTCATCGGCCAGGAGGAAAATGTATCGGTATAGCAATGCCGATATTGTTGTCACAATTGCCGGTACCTTAAGTCGGCGAAGGGCCATCAGTAATCTGTGAAACCTCTCTGTAGCGCTCAGCAGAATAAGGATCAGCAGTGCCAGTGAAGCCTTCAGAAAGACCGACAGGCCGGCTTCTGCCAGAGGCCTCCGGTCAGAGATAAAAGAGACTTCATGCGCAGGCATTACAGAAATCGGGTAAAAAAGGGCAGCCATCAGAATGAACGGGGAGACAATAAGCATTCTCTTTAACAGGTATCTGGCAGGGATCCTGCACAATCCAGTTATAGCCAGCGTTATGGCAGAATAAAGATAAAGATTAAGAAGCCTTCCGGAAACAGGTTCAGTTGTAATTATGATTATGGCAGCCAGGGAGGTAATGATCTTCACCCTCGGATCAAGCCGGTGCACCGGGGAATCCAGGTGGCTGTACTTATCTATAAAGGCGTGTCTCAAATGCCTGTTATTCTGTTTTTGGTCCCTGCCTGGCTTTAAGTCCGTAGAAAATCCCGGTAATGCCAAAAATAAGGGAGAGGCCTATTATTATTTTATGAATTTTACTCAATCCGTTGCCTGAAGGCTCAGCTGACTCAACAACCTCATCTTCTGTAATTTCCCTTTCTTCAGGCATATCCGGCAGAACGGCAACGGCTGTTCTATTCATGTGACCCTTCCGGTCATCCACAACAAATGTCCATTCACCTTCCATATCCGGCACGAATGCAAAATGACCGGTCTTGTCTGTACTGCCTGTCTGCCATGCATTTCCCGGGTCGCCAGGGGAATAGATTGTCACAGCTGCATTAACGAGAGGCTGTGTGGGCGAATATGATGATCTCACAACAACAACTCCGCCCTTAAAAGTTGTTTCAACGTTTACTCCGTGAGCCAGAGCGCCGCCCGTTGAAACCAGCAGGCTTAAGGTTATCAGTAAAAGTGTTTTTTTAACCATGGTATTATGTTGAAGTTAATTACTATCTGATTATCCATCAAGTATTTCCGGCTTAACCTTCCGCAGGAACAAAACTGCCGAGAGAGTAATGCCCCCTTCAATTAATGCCGCCAGCAGATAAACTAGCAGTAATAGAGCTATTGCGGTTCCGTATCCTGTTATTCGGAATTCAATAACCATCAGCAAAGCCGGAACAAGAATCCCGGTCAATCCCGCCATTATTGACCTTATGCTCTCGGGTATTACGGCAATTCGCCATATCATCCAGGCTGCATAAGCCCCGGCTCCCATATTAATGGCATTGACCCCAAGAGTCAGCAATCCGCCGTGCTGAAATATCAGCGACTGGAATAAAAGTGCAGCAAAAACAACGGGGAATGACCGTTTGCCAAGAATAATACCGGCAATACCAAAGAGTCCGAGGTGTATTGACGTACCGGCGACCGGGAAATGGATCAGCGAAGCCACAAAGAGGGCGGCCCCGGTCATTCCCATCTGCGGGATCTCTTCCGCAGTCGCCTTCCGGCCGGTCAGATATACCAGTCCCAGCGCGGCAACGTTCGCCGCGATACATACGGGGGTGTTTATTATGCCGTCGGAGATGTGCATCCTGGTTGCCGGTTGCCTGGAATACCTGCCTGTAAACCAGACTAATTAAGTTTAAGTTCAATACTGGTGATGCAAATATATTTAATTTGCTTAACTGAGACAAACCTTCAGGTGAGGAACCGGATCCCACGCCAGGACGAATGTTCTAAATATGCTCCGGGTTATCATTTATAAGCAGATCATGGATATCTCTAAGTGCTGTGTCCTGAGAACATTTTGCAATTCCGGCCCATTTTGAAGTTGTAAGCTGGCCGGTAATGTCGTCCAATAATTTATTTATGAACATGTTTAATCTTATTCAATGTCCTTAATCTTTTGACAATAAATCTTTAAGCTCACCCGGACACCTGGCATTTACCTCGCAGGATGAAGCAAATAGGCATTAAGGATGGAAATAGACCTCTCGTGGTTTATTCAAGCTTTCTTATGTGATTTGCTTTTAGGTTCTTTATCATTAGATTTATTTGACTAGCATCTCATTCTTTCCTAACTTTATCAAAATTACCCGCAAAGATGGCCAGTATTATTCCCGGCTACGAATACGACATCTTCATCTCCTACCGCCAGAAAGACAACAAGGGAGACAGGTGGGTGAGTCAGTTCGTCGGGGACCTGAAGACTGAACTCGAATCAACTTTCAAGGAGGAGGTCAGCGTTTATTTCGATATCAATCCTCATGACGGGCTCCTTGAAACACATGATGTGAATGCCTCTCTGAGGGAAAAACTTAAGTGCCTGGTATTTATTCCCATCATTTCAAGAACATACTGCGATCCGAAATCATTTGCGTGGGAACATGAATTCAGGGCGTTTGTTGAACAGGCTTCAGGAGATAATTTTGGATTAAAGGTTAAACTGGAAAATGGGAACGTTGCCAGCAGAGTGCTTCCGGTCCGCATATATGATCTTGCCGGTAATGATATTAAACTATGCGAATCAGTTCTTGGAGGGATGATCCGCGGTATTGAGTTTATCTACACAACTCCCGGTGTAAACAGGCCACT
>DIKJ01000185.1:4915-12607 GCA_002424525.1 Bacteroidales bacterium UBA5621
TAAGACTGCAAGAACAAAAGGCTGTCCGGTCAGACACCGTAGAAAAGGAGTCTGTGGAACAACAGCAAAAACGAAAGGATCAGGCTAAACTGAAAAATTGGGTATTTTCAGCAGTGACGTCTGTTATAGTTATCATAGTGATTTTATCATTCTTGATTTTTTCAAGCGGAAGTACTCTCACCTTTAACAAACGCGACTGGGTTTTAATAAGTGATTTTGAAAATCATACTGAAAATCCTGTTTTTGACAAATCACTTTACACTGCAATTTCACTTAGTATCAGCCAATCAAGATATATTAACATCTTCCCCAGATCCGGTATGCTTGAATCACTTGCAAGAATGGGAAACAGGGAACTGACATTTATTGATGAAAAAACAGGCCGGGAAATAGCAATCCGTGAGGGGATTAACCTGTGCATTATTCCGGCTGTAAGCGAGGCGGGGGCCAGATATGCCATTTCAGCAAGAATCATTGATCCTGAGACAGGTGATCTGCTCAGATCGGAAACTACCTATGCTGAATCCCGGGATGAGATCCTGCCCAGACTGGATCAGTTAAGCAGAAAGATCCGACGGATCCTTGGTGAATCAAGATATAATATTACGCTCCAGAATAAGCCGTTGAAGGAAGTGACAACATCATCTCTGGAGGCACTGAAACTTTATTCCGCCGGTATTGACCAGCACTTACTTCTGGATTTTGAAGGTGCACGGAAATATTATGAGGCGGCTCTGCTTATCGATAGTGGCTTTATATCAGCAAAAGCCTCTCTCGGGAATATTAATATTGAAAGGTTTGATCCCGTAAAGGGGCGGGAATTACTGAACCAGGCAGTTAAAAATGTTGATAAGCTGACCGAAAGGGAAAGACTCGGGATACTGGCTTTCTACGCCTCAAATGTTGAGAATGACATCCCTGAAGCTCTTAAATATACCAATGCGAGGATTAAACTCTATCCCGACGATGCAGTTGCCCGAAACAATGCCGGCTGGTATTATCAGAATTCAGGTGAGTACGAAAAAGGTGTGGCAGAATATAAAGAAGCTATCCGTATCGACCCAAAGAAAGCACTCCCTTATGGCGGATTGTTATGGGTTTATATTGATTTTATCGGACAAGTTGATTCTGCCATGATCTGGTCGGAAAAGATGATATCAGAACATCCGGATAACGCCTGGGGATACTTCTATCTGGGTTCAGCCTGGGTGATGGCAGACAGCATCCGTAGAGCCAGGGAGTGTTTCTTAAAAGCCAGGGAGAAGGGTCCTTATCTGATTCTGAATCTTTACCGGCTGGCTCACACTTACCGCATCCTCGGGCAATATAACGAGGCTATCCAAATACTTAAAAACATCCTTGAAATAAATAAGGGTGAAATATCAGCTTATTATGATCTGGGTGTTAATTTTGAGGTGATGGGAAATACAACCGAAAGCCGGAAATATTTTTCCGGCTTTATGAAAATTGCATCTGAAGATTGGAAAACTAACTGGCCGGATTCGCCCGACACCTATACTTCCCTGGCAGCAGTCTCCGCAAGGCTGGGCGATATGAATTATTCCCAGGAGATGCTTTCAAAAGCAATTGGAATTGATTCATCATTACATGACAAGTTTGCTTATGTGCTCTGCATCCAGGGGAAGATTCCTGAAACTCTTGAACAACTGGAAAAGGCTCTTCAGAGTGGTTACCGTAATTTAGCCTGGCTGAAACTTCATCCTGATTTGTGGAGTTTACACTATGATGTCCGTTTCAGGGACCTGTTGAAAAAATATTTTAATTGAACTGCTCTTAAAAACCTGTCAACTTTACCCGGCAAAAAATATATTACCATATGCAGGAAATGACAAAACCAATATTGTTCGTCTACTTGATCTCCGGATTTATTACCCGATACCGGAAAACCCAATTCACTTTAATCTTGCTGGCTATTATTCTGGTGACAGTGATCAATACTTCTCCGGCCCAGGAAACTGAATGGAGGTTTATTAACGGAGACCCCTTGCCCGATGCGCCGGAACTGGCAGTAAGAGGTGAACTCAAGGTCGGCGTCAGAACAATTACGGTTGTGAACAGGGATCAGATTGATATTCTCAACGCTAAAGGAGGCAACGAACCAAAATACGACAGAACCCTGAAGATTGAGATCTGGTATCCTGCACTAGTCCCTGACGGAGAAAAGGAGCTGGCAATATATGAGGAGCAGAGACCGGTGCCAAAAGATCCCGAAAACAAGGTTATCAGATATAGTTTTACAGGGAGAGCATTGCGTGATGCAACGCCTGACACAAAGCAGGGGGCCTTTCCCCTGGTGATTGTTTCTCACGGGTACGTCGGATCCAGGTTATTATTGACTTACCTTACTGAGAACCTGGCATCAAAGGGATATGTGGTTGCGGCAATAGATCACATGGAATCAACCTACAGCGATGCAGGAGGGTTCCAGAGCACTCTTCTCAACCGCTCCAGGGATATTCTGTTTGTTCTTAGCCAGATAGCGGACCTGAGCAGATCCGGAAGCACCAGTTTCCTTACCGGGCTTGCCGATGCAGACAACACCGGACTGATAGGATATTCAATGGGCGGTTATGGAGTGCTTAATGCAGCAGGCGCAGGATACAGCCAGAACCTTGCGGCCAGGTTCGCCACAATGGCCGGCGGCAACAAAGCAATAGAAACTCTCTGTATAAACAATCCCGCCTACAAAGCCATGCATGACCCCAGGATAAAAGCTGTTGTTGCTTTTGCACCCTGGGGGATGCAGATTAATGCCTGGGATCAGGAGGGTTTGAGAGGATTGGAAGTTCCGCTCTTTCTTGTTGCAGGCAGTCTGGATGATATCTCGGGCTACGAGAAAGGGACCAGGGCAATATTCGAAGGAACAGTCAACGCTGATCGTTACCTGCTGACATATATCAATGCAAGGCATAATGTGGCTCCAAACCCGCCCCCTGCGGAGTCGCTGGAGCCGGGGTTGTTTTTTGATTTTTATTATCATTATGCCGAACCGGCATGGGACCAGCGCAGGATCAACAACATCAACCAGCATTTTGTTACTGCCTTTCTGGGTATTCATCTAAAGGATAACGATTACCGGCAATACCTTGATCTGCCTGAAAACTCAAATTCCGGAAAATGGAATGGGTTCAAAATGCGCACATCCGTGGGTCTGGAACTTTTACACTCCCCGGCTGCCATGGTGGAATAGCCTGACCCGATAATAGTCGATAACCGCTATTTGTCACTGTTCTTGCTGCCGAAACGAAGCTTCATTGATACTCCGCCATATCTGACACGAAGATCAAGGGCTGTAAGGTCGCGGAGAGGCAGCTGAAGGAATGGTTCGATCAGAAGCGTCCCCGTCCTGCCGTAGGGAAGCGAGTAACCGGCAGAAATGTTGGCAAGCCCGAAATAGTCTGTACGGCGAAAAGCGCCATAAGTGTTCTCTACTGAGATAGTGGAGTATCTCGTCTCGGAATCCATCAGGCCGGTGGCTGTATTTAACTGCTTCTGCGTGTATTCATTAACAAGATCACCGGAGAACTGCTGGCTGAAATAGATCATTGTTGAGGCTCCGGTTGAAATATAGAGGCTCGATCGCTTCCTTTCAAGCACTCTGAAAACAAAATTGAGCGGTACTTCCATGGCAAGCATGCTAAGCTGGCCGCTGTAGGAATCGGGTGTTCCGCTGTTGCCGTTGTAAAGCGGGACCGAGTAGGAAAATTCGGAACTTGCGTTTCTGCTGTCAACGCCAAACGAATTGTAGGCAAGTGCCAGGCCGGGCCTGAGAGAGATCCTTTCAGTTATCTTCTGTTCCAAATAGAAACCGACCGAGACTCCGGGTGCAGATGAGGCAGTTTCATCAACCTGCGCCAGTAATCCCGACAATCCCACCATAAATGCGGTCCTGCCGGACCTCTTTTCCGGCTCATCGGTTCCGGCAGCTGCAGGTTCATCTTCAAGGAATTCCTTCAGTGCCTCCTCAACAGCAAGGTTTACTGAATCGTCAGAAACCAGGAACCTGTTTTCTGCTACCACGGGTTGCCTGTCAGTATCGGCAGGTGCCGGGATTTCCTCCATTAGTAACTGTGTCCTCTCCTCAGGTTGTTCTAAAAATGGTGTTGCCGGCAGGTTTGCAGCGAGAACCGCTTTCCTCCCTTCACGCAATGATTCAGCCGTTTCCGAAACGGCCTGCGAAATGGCTGGGGCTGCTCCCGGTTGTGCAGAGGAAGGTATTATAATTGCCGGTTCGGGTTTCCCTGCCACAAGAACCTCCTCTGAGTTATGGCGGTTTATTGCAATATAAGCAAGGAACGCTCCTGTTCCGATGATCAGGATTACCGAGGCCGCCCTTGCCCACAACGGTATTACTGCCCCGAGCCTTCTGCCTCCCTTCCTGGCTGCAACAAACGTTTTCCATCCCGCATCGGCCAGATGGTCGGCGTTATAGTTGCTGAAAGCCTTCTCAGCCTTTTCCCTGAATATGTCGTCAAACCGCTTCATTGTTCTTTTTCACGGGACTGAAATTCCTTGTATAGAGTTCCCTGAGCATTTTCCTGGCACGCGACATGTTGGAGCGTGACGCAGAAGCCGTAATACCGAGCATCTGTCCGATCTCGTCGTGGGTATAGCCCTCAATCTCGAACAGGTTGAAAGTTACCCTGTAGTTTTCGGGAAGCAGGCTGAAGAGGTAGATGATGTCGCCGGCTGAAATGTCAGCCTCAACCTCGGGCCCGTGTTCCTCCGTTGCTTCTATTTCGCTTAGCTGAAGGTGCGATGAGTGCTTCGCGTTCCGACGGTAGTTGTCAATAGCCGAATTGACCAGTATCCTGCAGTACCATGACCGGAAAGGCTTTGTGAGATCAAATTCGTTTATTTTATCAAGTACCTTCATGAAGCTGTCGTTTATTACCTCCATCGCAACGTCCTCATCGGCTGTGTATCTGACTGCTACCGACATGGCAAAGGAGAAATAGCGTTTATAAAGGAGTTCCTGTGCGCGGAGCTCTCCTTCCAAACAACGCCTGATAAGTTCCAGGTCTGAAAGTGCCTTTTCATCATTTTCCCTTTTGCCCATTATCAGCATCCTGATTAAGTTCTTTCAAAATAACTTAATTAGGATGGTTTTATGATTGATTTCCTCAAATTTCTTCAATTACCTGAAGATAAAGCCAAACTGCACCTCTACCCTGTTGAAGTGTGTAATAACCTCATTGTTTGATTCTCCGCTCCATGAATACGTCTGTTTGTATCTCAGTTTCTGGTAGCGGTAACCTATACCGATATTAACAGCGTTGCGTCTCCATGAGTAGAGAGCGATACCGGCACCTGCGTTGAACATCCCGCCACCTTTCGCTTCAGGGTAATAGCCATAGTAGTAATAACCCCCTTCGCCCTGGTCTCCGACCGGAATGCCGTAACCGTTTTTAACCCATATAAACGGCGACACTCTGGTTTTCAGCGGCTGGTACCTCAGATCAGCGTAAACAGGCATCACAACCTCATCAAGTTCTTCAATCCCGGTCCCGAAACCCACACTGAATCCACTCCTGAATTGGTAGCCGTTTGACAGATGAAAGCTTAAGCCGCCTGTTTTGCCGTCGCTGTTGCGGCCGGCAAGAACCGATGTCGATAACCTTATTGAATAGCCTTGCTTGTCTTCAAACCCTTGCTCTGCCGGTTTTATATTGTCTGTGGAATAAATTTGGGATTTTCTGAGTGTAATTACCTGCGGTCTCTTTATTCTCATCACCAGGTAGTCTGACGAGTCGGCCACGATGGTACCAGTCAGAATGGCACCATCGTTGAGCACAACCGTCTGTCTTTCACCCTTCTGAGCCTGGACAATCAGAGTGATTGCCAGTAAGAGAGCAGTAGATATTGACTTAATAATATTCATGGTTTTACTTTCCGGCTTCAACTATGACAAGATGGCTTATCTGCACAATGTTAAGCGGGTCCGAATAGTCATACTGATATATCCCGTCCTTGCCCACGAGCATGAGTATACCGTCCATCGGAATTACGTCGAAGGTGTCGAAATCGGGATAGTGTGCCACCTTGTTGGAAATTATTGCCAGCGGATCCGACTTATCGTAGATCTTCAGTCCTGCCTTACCGTCGCAGATGAAAAGCAGATTACCGTCCACACCGAGACCGTGCGGATTAAACATAGGGTACGATTTCACCAGGTAGGGATTGGTGATGGACGAAATATCAATTACCTCCAGCAGGTTTTGTCCGTTGGTACACATTGTCCCTGTCCGGAGTGTAACGTAGGCGTACTGCCCGTCGACAACCACAGGGTCGCAGGCTGTAATATGATCGTAAGAGGAGATCTGCCTGGGCCGTGTTGCATTGGAGATATCGTAAATGAGCATCCCGGTTGTTGTTCCTACAAACAGCTTATCCTCAAGCTTGAAAAGCGTCTCCATGGTCCTGGGTACGTTGACGCTGTCGATAACGCTCATCTTGTCGGCTTTTTCTGCATCGATGGTCTTCAGCATCCATGGGTGTGCAATCAGATAGAGATAATCATCGTTCAGCATGAACCTTGCCATCGAGCCACCGGTTCCGGCACCGGAAGACCATTGTTTGGCACCGTCGAAAGAGGCCAGAAAAGCAAATTCTCCGCGGTAGATATGGCCTCCCCAGTTAGAGCCCGGCTCTAACTCTTCGGTCACGGTTCTCACCTCCCAGTCAACTATTACCCCCTTCTTTTTATCGACCATGGCATAGGGATACCACCTGTCGCCCTCAGGCACCACCTCGGGGAAAATGTTCAATAGCCGGCCCACCTCTTTTGGATCGTTGATATCGGTTATATCAATCGCAACCAGGTCGATGTAGCTGTCGGCATACAGGATATTACCTTTTACTGCCATGTCGACGTTTCCCACTATTTCGTAAAAGGCTATTTTTTCAGGATTTGCGGGATCGGAATTGTCAATGACATGTATCCCCTTGCCATATTCATTCACGAACAGGTAGCCGTCCTTGAAATATATCTTGCCCGGCTGGTTTATCTCAACAGGTTCGCCCTTCTGGAAGCTGGTACGGAAATCGCTGAACGCCATGTAAACAGGCACGTTGGCCGTGTAGGTTATCCGCTCCACTGTCCTGTCCATGCAGCCCGTCAGGGAGGCGGTAAGGACAAGGAGGGTAATTGATGTTTTAATTAAGTTTTTCATTTCTTGAAATAGGTTTGTGATTTATTAGTAATCAGTAATCGGTGATCGGTGATCGGTTATGGATTAATAACTTGTCCTATGAAGAGCAGGGTGTTGGTGGTGCGCTCGCGGATCGCGAAAACGAATGATTTATCGATCACGAACTGGGGTGGCTCTGCAGGCATGCTGGTAAGGTTGATGCCTATTGTCGTTACGGCGGCGGCCTCGGTCCCCACCTCATCCACCTCCACGAAAGTGTTCTGTTTTACGAAGTCCACAAAAATCGGCGCATCGGAAATTCCCGAGAGGTTTGCCCGGCCGTCTATGAAGGCATCAATCATTCCCATGCTCTTCAGCTGGTCGTTCAGGTACTTCTCATAGGAGAATTTGAACTTCGGCATGTAAACGATAAGTTTCCCGAACTCATCCTTCACGTCTAATCCGGAAGTTATCTCATTCCATACCTGTGGAGTCAATGATGCATAGAATGATCCAAGGGTTTCAGTGGGAACAATTACCA
>DIKJ01000046.1:0-1178 GCA_002424525.1 Bacteroidales bacterium UBA5621
GCCAGCGAGATGTGGGAGGATGGCAAATACAAGCTGTTCAAGAGCACGGGAAAACTGATCTCAAGCGAAGAGCTGGTAAAACTCTGGGAGAGCTGGGTGAAACAATATCCGATAGTGCTTATTGAGGATGGCCTCGCCGAAAACGACTGGGCAGGCTGGAAAAATATGACCGATACACTGGGCAGCAGGATAGAGATTGTGGGTGATGACCTGTTCTGCACCAACAAAGCCATTCTGGCAGAGGGTATTGCCAAAGGAGTCGCAAACTCCATCCTGATCAAGCTCAATCAGATAGGCACAGTGACCGAAACCCTTGAGACTATCGAGCTTGCATACAGGAACAGTTATAATGCATTCGTGTCGCACCGCAGTGGTGAGACTCCCGACAGTTTTATAGCCGACCTTACTGTTGCCGTAAATGCAGGGCATCTGAAGACAGGCAGTGGTTGCCGCGGCGAAAGGATCGAAAAATTCAACCAGTTGATGCGGATCGAGAATGAGCTGGGGAAATTTGCAAAATTTGCAGGCAAAAAAGCCTTCAAGAACGCCAGGTGAAAGAGATCCTTAGACCATACGGGGACAAGCAGGAAGCTTTTGACAGGCGGTATCTCGAGATGGCGCTCATTTGGGCGCGTAACTCCTACTGCAAGAGGCGGCAGGTGGGAGCGCTCATCGTCAAGGGGAAGATGATAATCTCAGACGGTTACAACGGAACACCGGCAGGCTTCGAGAACGTGTGTGAAGACGAGAACAATGTTACAAAGCCGTATGTTCTTCATGCTGAAGCAAACGCAATTACCAAAGTAGCAAAGTCAAACAATTCGAGCGATTATTCAACGTTATACGTAACAACATCCCCCTGCATGGAGTGTTCAAAGCTTATTATCCAGTCGGGTATCAGAAGAGTGGTTTACTGCAACCGGTATAAGAAGACTGACGGCCTCGACCTTCTGTTGCGTGCAGGCATTGAGATTGTTTATATCGATCCCGAAAAAGATACTTATGAGGTACAGTAACTCAACAAGAAGCATATTACTCCCGGTTTTGCTGGCTGTGACGCTGGCAGGCGGAATACTTATCGGTATTTACCTTCCCAGGCAGAACCCAATAACACAGCACACCGGCATCAGGCCGAGAAGCGACAAGATCACCAGTATCCTTAACTTCATCGAATCGGA
>DIKJ01000046.1:1231-6159 GCA_002424525.1 Bacteroidales bacterium UBA5621
TATATTCCGGCCCGTGACCTTGCGCGGGCTAATGAGCCGCTCCAGGGTAACTTCGACGGGATCGGTATCTCCTTCAACATACTCGCCGATACGATACTCGTTATCGGCACAATTCCGGGGGGGCCTTCGGAAAAGCTGGGACTTCTGCCGGGTGACAAGATCATATACGTTGGTGATTCCCTCGTTGCCGGCAAACGCATCAGCGACGAGAATGTGATGAGAATGCTCAAGGGGCCGCGCGGCACCGTTGTAAGGGTGAAGATACTTCGCAAGGGGAACAGGGAGCTCCTTCCCTTTGAAATAACCCGCGACAAGATCCCGATCCACAGCGTGGATGTCAGCTATATGGTGAATGCAAATACCGGATATATCCGCATCAATAATTTTGCCGTGACCACCTTTGATGAATTCATGAAAGGGCTGAGGGAACTGAAGGCGGACGGAATGACCAGGCTTATCCTCGACCTTCGCGGCAATTCCGGAGGAGTCATGGACCCGGCCATACAGATAGCCAACCAGTTCCTTAAGTCCGGCCAGCTTATTGTCTATACCCAGGGGAGAGCACAACCACGGAATGAAGCGAGAGCCTCCGGAAAAGGTGAATTTGAGTCAGGGGATCTGGTTATACTGATAGACGAATGGAGCGCCTCTGCCAGTGAAATAATTGCCGGGGCCATTCAGGATAACGACAGGGGAACAATTATTGGCAGACGCTCCTTTGGAAAAGGAATGGTTCAGGAGCCGATACAGTTCGCTGACGGATCAGGAATGCGCCTTACGATCGCAAGGTACTACACACCAACCGGCAGGTCGATCCAGAAACCCTACAACAATGGCTTCGACGAGTATTTCGACGACCTTAACATGAGAGCTGAAAGGGGTGAATTAGGGGGTTCCGACAGCATACAATTTCCGGATTCCCTGAAATTCACAACGCCCGGCGGCCGGGTTGTCTACGGAGGGGGAGGCATTATGCCCGACAGGTTCGTGCCGGTCGATACATCAGGCATTTCACCCTACTTTCTCCGGGCCAGACCATTTATTTACCAGTTCGCCCTGAAATTTACCGAGTCCCAAAGGGAAGCTCTCCGGAAATTTCCGACCGCATCGGAACTGGAGAGATACCTCGACAGGCAGGGACTGCTCGGGCAGTTTGTCGATTTTGCATCATCTTCCGGAGTAAGGCGCGATCCTGAAGGCTTAAGTACCTCGGGTAAAATAATACACACCCAGATCAAAGCGTATATCGCCCGTAACATCCTGGACAATAAGGGATTCTACCCGGTGTGGGAACAGATCGACACAACGCTGAGATATGCTATTGATTTCCTGAAGGATTAACACGGAGGAACCTGACCCGCTGATCAGCTTATCCTTCCGATAAACTGATCCAGTACTTCTGCTGACCGTTCCGGTTCCTCTATAAATCCCATATGGCCGGAGTCTTCAAGAAGTGCCACCTCTGCATCCGGTGGAAGGGCAACTTTTTCCTGAACGGCCCCGTACGGAATATAATTATCCATTCTGCCAAGGATCCAGAGACACGGTACCCTGCCCTCCTCCATCACCTTCAATCTTGACGGCCTTGCCATCATGCCCCTGAGCACGGCAATTATTCCTTCACCGGGTATACCGGAGGCTATTGCTTTCGAACGCTCAATGGCGCCTGAAAATCTTTCAACATTCAGGTTGGCATACATCATTGTTACGTTGTCGGGATACATTATATCCTTCTTCCCCGCCTTCACGATCCTGATCTCCCTTTCCCTTTTCTCAAGTGCCTCCGGAGTATCAGCAAAAGGATGTGAATGGAACAGGCAATATCCTGAAAGATACTCCGAAAAAAGCTCCACAAATGCCAGGGCAACATATCCTCCGAGTGAATGGCCGGCAAGAAAGGCCTTTTTAATACCAAGATGATCCAGAAGTTCCTTCACGGCTCCGGCCATGAATTCCATGGTATGGGAATCTCCGTAAATATCCGAGAGACCGTGCCCGGGGAGATCCATTGCAATAACACGATATTTCACCGAAAGCCTTCCGGCAAAATCCGGCCAGATTTCAGAGGTCTCAAGATAACCGTGAAGAAGGACAAGGGCTTCACCACTTCCATATTCGTACCAGGCAATTCTGCCTCCGCTGTATTTAAAATATTTCCGCATGTCTGTAAAATTACCAAACATAATCTAACTTTTAAAATTCAAATACTTCGTGACTCCTTCGTGTAATCCTTTGTGTGGTGAAAAGTTTAACCACTAAGGGCCACAAAGGTTGTCACTAAGGAACACAAAGAATACAATAAATTAAGAATATTTATGCTCTAACCATGATAAAAACAGCCTGTGAGATATGATCAATCATATTGATATTGTTATTAATTAGACATATATTTATAATGATATTGATTCTGTCAGGAATTGAACCTATAAACGTTTGATAATCAATGTACAAAGTTCTATTTTCTTCCGTTTCAAAAAAATTTGTGATGGCGCTCGCCGGCCTCTTTCTCCTGCTCTTCCTTCCGGTTCATCTTATCATCAATCTGATGCTCCTCAGTAATGATCCGGCACCCTTTAACAAGGCAGCCCATTTCATGGCTAGCTTCCCTCTTATAAAGATCTTTGAGGTTATCCTGATACTGGCACTGCTTGTCCATGCTGCATGGGGGGTATACATCCAGATCTGCAACTGGCTGGCAAGGCCGACCGGTTATGCGTCCGGGAACAAAGCCCGCACGGTTTTCTTCTCAAAGTTTATGATATGGACCGGATCGTCTGTGCTGATCTTCCTTGTCCTTCATTTTTTCAATTTCTATTTCATACGCCTCGGCCTCGTTCCGGGTGATCCGAAAGACTTTTACTCGGTTGCCTATGCCCTGTTCAGCATACCCGCGTACAATTATATTTATCTCATCTGTTTCGCGCTTCTTGGTCTGCATCTGTACCATGCCTTTTACTCGGCCTTCCAGACTCTCGGGCTCAACCACAGGATCTGGTCGCCGGTAGTGAATGTCGCTGCATTGATCTATTCAATCGTCATACCCCTGGGATTCGCATTTATTTCAGTCGCTATCTGGCAGTTCAGGTAGAAAATTATCAGATTATGGGAGAATTAGTTTCAAAGATTCCTGATGGCCCTCTTGCACAGAAATGGACAAAATACAAATCGTCGGTGAAGCTTGTCAATCCGGCCAACAGGAAAAAGCTGGATATTATCGTTGTCGGCACAGGCCTGGCAGGAGCTAGCGCTGCCTCCTCCCTTGGCGAGCTGGGTTACAATGTGAAGAATTTCTGTTATCAGGATTCTCCGCGCAGGGCTCATTCAGTTGCAGCCCAGGGCGGCATCAACGCGGCCAAGAATTATCAGAACGACGGCGACAGTGTTTACCGCCTCTTCCTTGACATGATCAAGGGCGGGGATTACAGGGCGCGCGAAGGCAATGTATACAGGGTGGCGGAGGTCAGCAATGAGGTGATCGATCATTATACGGCGCTGGGAGTACCCTTTGCGAGGGATTACGGAGGAACGCTGGATACCCGCTCATTCGGAGGCGTACAGGTTTCCAGAACATTCTACGCAAAAGGCCAGACGGGCCAGCAGTGCCTGCTCGGCTGTTATTCGTCGCTGAGCCGTCAGGTAAAAAAGGGGACCGTGAAGATGTACCCGAGGCGAGAGATGCTTGATCTGGTGGTTGTTGAAGGCAGGGCAAGGGGGATCATTGCACGAAATCTCATAACAGGCGAAATTGAAAGGCATTCCGCTCATGCCGTGGTGCTTGCTACGGGCGGATACGGCACAATTTACTACCTGTCGACCCTCGCAGTCAACTCCAACGCCAGTGCGGCATGGAAAGCTCACAAAAAGGGCGCGTTCTTCGCTAACCCCAGCTTCGTACAGATCCATCCCACATGCGTTCCCCAGCTCAATGAGTTCCAGTCGAAGCTCACGCTCATGTCGGAGTCGCTCCGTAACGACGGAAGGGTTTGGGTCCCCAAAAACAAAGGGGATAAGCGGCCCGCCAACGGGATCCCCGAAGAAGAGAGGGATTATTTTCTTGAAAGAAGGTATCCGGCCTTCGGAAACCTCGTCCCGAGGGATGTGGCGTCAAGGGCCGCCAAGGAGAGATGCGACGCCGGTTACGGGGTCGGGGAGACGGGACTGGCAGTCAACCTCGACTTCAGGGATGCCATAAAAAAACAGGGGAGAAAGGCAATTGAAAACAAGTACGGGAATCTTTTCGAAATGTATAAGACGATCACGGGAAAGGAACCGTATGAGGAGCCCATGAGGATATACCCGGCAGGACACTACACAATGGGGGGACTATGGGTGGACTATGAGCTGATGACGACAATACCCGGACTTTACGCAGTCGGGGAATCAAACTTCTCCGACCATGGGTCCAACAGGCTCGGCGCAAGCTCTCTCATGCAGGCAGCTGCCGATGGCTATTTCATCCTTCCGAACACCATCAGCAACTATCTTGCCGATCAGATCAGGGTTTCTGCAATACCCACCGGCACCCCGGAATTTGATGAGGCCGAAAAAGGCGTTACGGAGAGACTGAACAGACTGATATCAATAAAGGGGAAAGAGACGGCTTCATCGTTCCATAAGCGCCTTGGAAAGATTATGTGGGACCATTGCGGCATGTCGCGCAATGAGGCGGACCTGAAAAAGGCTCTCGAAATGATAAGGGAGCTCAGGGAGGAGTTCTGGAAGAACCTGATTGTTCCGGGATCGGTTAATGAGCTGAACATGGAACTGGAAAAGGCAGGAAGGGTAGCTGACTATTTCGAGCTGGCAGAACTGCTTGTTACGGATGCCCTCAACAGAAAGGAGTCGTGCGGGGCCCACTTCAGGGAGGAGTACCAGACACCCGACGGGGAGGCGCAGAGGAATGATGCGGAGTTTACCTATGTTGCGGC
>DIKJ01000160.1 GCA_002424525.1 Bacteroidales bacterium UBA5621
GCTACACCCACATTGATCCGGAAGCGCGTTTTTTTTGACTGGTGGCTCCAGTTTATTACCTTGTTGGTGGTTATTGCTGAATTTGGGATTATTACCACAATGTCATCCCTGGTCAGCCCCTTTGATGTCCGTATTCCAATCTCCTGGATTTTAACCACTTCGCCGTCAATTTCGAGGACGTCATCAATTCTTGTAGAGCCTTCAATAAGCAGAATAATTCCTGAAACGAAATCGTTGAAAGTCTGCTGAAGGCCTAGTCCGATACCTACAAGTAATGCCGCGGACCCTGCCAGCAGAACTGTTATGCTGATCCCGAGGGTCTGCATCATAAAAAGGATTGAAATAGACCATAAAAGGTATTTGATTATCTGGTAGAGGGAATAGGCATTACTTTTTTCAAGTCTTTCCACCGTACGTTTTCTGAAGATAGCTTTACGTATTGCCCATAAAACCAGTTTGGTTGCAAGGAAGATCAATATAACAAGAAGCAGGTTCGAAATCATGAGTTTGTAATCCCCTACACTGAGAATCACAGATTGCAGAATGTTCCTGATAGTTTCCATCTGTTTTTATGATTTGTTTTTTATGATGAGCTACAAAACTTGAATTTACATTTTTATTAGCCTTCTCAGAAATTTTACCGGAAGACTTACCTGGGAAAAAACGCTCACTGGTCTAAAATGGCCAGAACCATATTATAACAGGTATACTGATTACCACAACCAATATGGAGAGTGGCAATCCCAGCCGCCAGTAATCGCCGAATTTGTACCCGCCGGGAACCATGACCAGTGTGTTCGACTGGTGACCTATGGGCGTCAGAAACGCACAGGAGGCTCCTATTGCCACGGCCATTAAAAAGGGATCAGCCGAAACCTGCAATCCTGTTGCCAGTTTGATGGCGATGGGTGCCGCGAGAACAGCAGCAGCAGCGTTGTTGATCATATTTGAGAGAAGCATCACCGCTATCATCAGTATGGCAAGCATTGTTTGCGGAGTAGCTGTTCTGGAGATTTCCAGCAGGGTTTTAGCGATGAGGTCCGAGCCGCCGGTCGTTTCCAGTGCCTGACCGACGGGAAGCAGTGCAGCCAGCAATACAATTACCGACATGTCGATACTCCTGTAGACTTCGGCAGGCGTAATCACCCCGGTCAGCAACATAACGAGTGAAGCGCCAACAAGGGCTATAGCCGGAGGGATGAGATTAAAAACAATTAGCATGATTGCAGTGACGAATATTGTACCTGCCAGTATGATCTTCCGCGGTTTCCCGAAGCTTAATCCGCGCGACGCCAGGGGAAGACACCCCAGCTCATTCAGTGCCGGTTGAAGTGCATCCTCGTGTGCCTGTACCAGAAGTATGTCGCCGGCCACATAACGGATCCTTCTCAGCCGTTCCCGAAGCCTGAATCCCTGACGGGCAACAGCGAGGATGTTTATGCCATAGCGATTACGGAGGTCGAGGGCAGTTGCCGTTCTTCCAATCAGTGACGATCCGGAAGTGACGATAACTTCGGCAAGATGCAGGTTGCCGAGACCGTTACCTTCCTTATCTTTTAGTTTGTCCGTTCCATGAGCCAGCCCAAGCCCCGTACTATCAATCAGCCTCTTCAGCTCCTTTGAATCGGCTTCAACTAGCAGAATGTCCTCTTCCTGTAGTACCTCATAAACCGATGGAAGCTCTTTCAGTTGTCCGCAACGGATGAGTCCGAGCACCAAAACCTCTGCTTCACCCTCTATTGCAGTATAAAGCTCATGCAATATCCGGCCGGTAAACTTACATCCCTTCGGCACAATCAATTCGGTGAGATAGTCCCTTATCTCAAACAGCTCAGTGGAAGGTTCCTGCTTTTTCCTCTGCGGAATCAGCCGCCAGCCAACAATTGAAATCACCAGCACCGCCCCCACCGTGACGACAGCCGGATGCCCAAGCCCTGAGAATACCTCCTGGGGCGGTACAAGCCCGGTCAGTGCAACAACCAGCAGGGCCATGATTGCGACCACATCGTAGCGCCATTTGTTCCATGCAAAAAGCACCAGCGTTACCACGAGAACACCAAAAATGAGAACCTGATCTGTCGTTATGTTCATATTTCCGGAATAACCTGAGCCTGCCGTTTTGATTACCTTTGTGAAACCTGTCTTCTTGCCTGACCAGGAAAGACTGCAAGGCTTTCGTGGCCTGAAGCATCAACCGATTGAATCCCGAAGAAATAGTTATCTTTTGAATATGGAAGTGTAACCTCTGTCCCGGTAACGAAAATTTTCTTCTCCCAGAGCGGCTGGTAGGTTTCCCTTATAAGGATGTAGTAACCGGCAGGTTTCTGACCCTTTGAAGGAACTTCCCAGCGCAGGGTGGTCTTGTTTGTCAGGCCGCTTACCACGATCCCGCAGTTTTCAGGTTCACCGGGAGCAAGAGCAAGGTTGGCCACTGTTGCCAGATTTATTCCGGTATTTTTTCTTACATATTCATAATCAACATACTCGGGAAGATCTCCTTCCTGGATCCCGTTTACAACAGCGGGTATTTTATGAGTCCTGTCATAATTTTCATTGAATTCGCAGATCCTTACTGCCGTAAAGCCTTCTGCGCAGAACGGAGAGTGATCGCCCCCCCTGCCGAACCTGTCATTTCTGAAGACCAGTGTAACGTTAAGCTGGTCGACATACCTTTCTCCAACTTCCTTAATATATCGAGCCAGCTGGCGGGCCTTACCGTCATTTTCTCCTGATGTGTATCTTCTCAGTGCTGCCATCTGTTCTGTCTCATATGCAGGCACTCCCTCGCTGAATACCCTTACACGCATATTGTCATTAAGGAGAGTCTCGCTCGAACCGCTGTTCCCTATCATATCATTGTTGAGCATCGCAATAATATTCCAGTTCTCATTTTTTGCCTTTGCCGCCATGTGCCGTGCTCCATACAGGCCGTGTTCCTCTCCTGAGACTGCCATAAAGACAATGGTGGTTGGAAATTTTCTGGTCGACATTATTCTTACCATTTCCAATATTGCAGCAATTCCTGAGCCATCGTCATTGGCCCCGGGAGCATAGCTCGTGGAATCACTGTCGAGCTGTGCCCTTGAATCGAGATGTGCACTTATAAGGATTATCCTGTCGTCGTTACTGTCAGTTCCCCTGAGTGTTGCAACTACATTTTTGAGGACTACCGGTCTTGGAATTCTCTGACCCGGGCCTCCGGCTGTATACTCCTCGAATTTAACCTCCAGCCTGCCCTCCGAAGCCGCGATACTCTTCTCCATTTCCGACCTGATCCAGTTCCACGCAGCACCGATCCCCTGCGCAGGATCAGTCCTGGAGCTCAGATTATGACGTGTGTGAAAGCTAACCATCTTTCTGACATATTGTTCTATTTTTTCACCGGAGATCTCATCGATCATTCTGCTGATTTCCTGATCGCGGTTGATTATGGTTTGTGCCCCGAGATACGGAAAAATTAAAAGAAAAATGAAATTTAACGCTAACTTTTTCATAAGAATAAGAATTTTCAGAAATCCGAATTTAAATAAAAAATGTGAAAAAGTAACTTGTTGCAAAAACCGTGAAACCGTCAGCAGGGGAGTTGCATGCAACCCCCCTGCTGCTTTGCCAAAACAGCTATATCTTTTGCTTCCAGCACCCTCCTTTCAGCTCCTGAAAGTGCGCAGTTTATCATCGCAAGGCCGGTATCGCTCAGGGTGCCAAAATATTGCGGAAATAACGCATGTAAAACGGGATACGGCCACTCGATATATTTATAGAACCCGGGGAGGTGTTTCTGTCCTTTAACTGATTTCATGAAAGCCGGACGGAAAGCATACACGCCCTTAAACGGAAGTTTCATTAAATCATTCTCCGTTTTACCTTTTACCCTTGCCCACATCATTCTGCCTTTTTCACTGCTGTCAGTGCCTGCACCGGAAACGTAGCAGAAGGTCATATCTTGATTTAATCTGCACAGGGTTTTTGCGAAGCTCATAGTGAGGTCATAGGTGATCCTGGTGTATTCTGGCTCCTTCATCCCCACGGATGACACCCCGGCGCAGAAGAAACAGGCATTATACCCCGTTAATTCCGGTTCAACCGTAAGGAGATTAAGGAAGTCGGCATGAATTATCTCCTTTAATTTCGGGTGAGTGATTCCGCAGGGTCTCCTGTTTATAACCAGAAGTGATTCAACATCAGGATGCTGAAGACATTCAAGAAGTACTCCTTCACCAACCATTCCGGTTGATCCGGTGATTATGGCGTTAATTTTGGTTCTCATAGGAAAAATGATAGATTAAGTGTTAAAAATAAGAAAATCTCCCCGTCATCTTTAATCAACCGGTTATTTACAGTATTCTTCTTAAATAAATAGGGTAGGGGCGCTGCATGCAACTCCCCTTATCTGAACAACATAAAAAAAATTTATCAGGCTTAAGCGTCAAAAAATAAATTTGCCGCCGGTCTTCAAATCGTTTACTATCTTTATATGAGAATCAGCCGGACGAATAATTCCGGCTGATAGTCTTAATTAAATTTATATCATCATGGAAGAAGAGAATACAGGGACGGTGCCAGGTAAACCCGATAAGGAAAGTTTACTTGATAAAGCAAAGAAGCTTGCAGATAAAGCTGATGATTTACTGGATAAAAAGGTTGAAAAAGTCAAACAGAGTGAAGCTTATAAAAAGGTGACTGACGCCATAGACAAGGCTGAAGATTATGTTGAGGAAAAAATTGAAGATGTCAAAAAAAGCGGCTTAAAGGAAAAGCTTGAGAATTTTGTTGATAAAGCTGAAGATAAAACTGAAGAAGCTGTATCCAGAATAAAAGAATTAAGCAAAAAGGCAGCTGAAAAAACAGCTGACAAGCTTGATGAAATTGCCGATAACATAAGGGAAAAAACCGGCAAGAATAAAGACCAGGAGAACGGGTAGCCAGGTTTGATTTTCATCGAAGTTCGTCAGATGTAGTGTTTGGTAATTATATGGGCGAATAAATTTGAAATTCTGTAACAATTGGTCCAATGTATTCCTTCGAATTAACCGGACAATTCATTTCTGAAAAAGAAAGAGCAGTTTTCAGGGATTTCCTGCACTTCTATGGTATTGATGAGGGAGTATGGAAAATATTTGAGTGCCTGTTCAACGCAAAAACAAAGGGAACTGTTCCTCTGGTGTTAAAAGTTTATGAAAATTCTGATCTTGCAGGAGCAGCTGTCATTATCCGTTGTTCAAGGTACGGAAGCTCATTATATGACAATAAAATGATGGCTGATTTTTTTGACCTGCTCCATATTCCATTTTATCTGTGGATAAAATTCGGATGCTGCATGGATATGATGTCAAATCCGGGCTTTGTCAGAGACCCTGCAAAATCAGATTCAATCTATACTGCTATTGCTGATTACCTCGGGAAAAACAGCTGGATGACAATGATCAGTGATTACACCACGAATTCTGTTTTGTACCCAGATGCAGTCACATTACCCGCTTTGCCTCATGCTCTCATTGATACATCCGCGATGACCGAAACAGGTGATTATGTCAGACACCATAAAAATATCAGACGCAAATATCAGATATTCAATAAAAATGGAGGGACTTTCCATTCTATACACAATGTCCTTGAACCTCAGGATATCGAAATGGTGCGGAAGTGCTTTATTTCAACTGCTGAAAGAAGCGTTTTCTATCTTCCTTATCAGGATCTGTATCTCAATTCGGCAATCTTAACAAGCTCGACCCGAATAAATAATGTCATATATTTCATTGCAAGATTGAATGGAGAATTCATCGGTTACCAGGCAGCCATTAAAACGGGTGATTGCCTTAATGCCCTGCACGGTGCTTTTGATCGCAATCGTCCAACCACTTATCATGCTTATGACCTGCTCTTTGTTGAAATGACAAATTATGCCATTGAGCACAATCTTAAAATTGTTGATGCAGGTGCAGTCCTCAATACGACCAAGCAAAGAATGGTAAACTGTACACGCCCGATGTCCTATTTCATGCTGAGCAGGAAACCAATAATCCGGTGGATTTTTTTAATGATCACAAAGCATTCAAAGATTCAGGGGCGGAAACAAATGCGTTTTTATGAGGAAGACAAAGCAGAATAAGGTAATTAGCAATCATTCAGATAAATTCTTGCATCAGATTAAGAGCTGCGATTATTGGAAGTATCAAACAAAACAAACGGTTATTTTCGATTATTTTCTTTTTTGGGGGTTTATAGCAAATTGATTTTGTTCGCATTCCGTCTTTCTTTTACCACTCGTAAAGAAGGTCTGAAAACACAAAACATACATTAAGAAACACAAGATTTAGCTCTGAATGTTGTTTCATAGCTGAATTCTTTTATTTGGGTGGCGAAAGGATTCATTTATTTGCCTCGTATACCTTTCTTTCCTACCTTTATACATGCATAACCGGTACCCGTTACCCAACGAAAAGCATTATGGCCAGCCTGATCCCCGGATACGAATACGACATCTTCATCAGCTACCGCCAGAAGGACAACCTGCCTTCGCTTAGCTCCGGCCGGCCGGCAAGTAACGATGGCTGGGTGACGGAGTTTGTCGATAACCTTAAGAAGGAACTTGAAGCAACCTTTAAGGAAAGTGTTTCGGTTTATTTTGACGAGAATCCGCACGACCGCCTGCAGGAAACACACCATGTAAGCAAAAGCCTGGAAGGCAAACTGAAATGCGTGATATTCATCCCCATCCTTTCGCAAACTTATTGCGATCCGAACAGCTATGCATGGCAATTTGAATTCCTGCCATTTATCAGATTGACCGGAGAAGACCGCTATGGCAGGGAGATAAAACTCAGGAGCGGCAACTATGCCGGCAGGATCCTTCCCATACGCATACATGACCTTGAGCCGGAAGACATTGAACTGTTTCAGAAAGAAACCGGAAGCGTGCTGCGGGCCATGGATTTTGTGTTCAAAACCGCCACATGCCTTTATGCTGGCCTCATGATT
>DIKJ01000089.1:0-8254 GCA_002424525.1 Bacteroidales bacterium UBA5621
AAGATTTGCCAACTTAAAAAATCAATGGGTTCACCACCTCAACCCTGTAGTTGAACACATACCTTAGCATGATTTCATGTGAACCGCTCGTGTAGGTGCGGAGATCGCCAAAATCAAAATCGTATGAATAGGCTGCTTTAACCTGATTGTTAATGGAAAACTGCAGCAATCCGGTTACCGAACGCTCGCTTCTGTAAGATGCGCCGACCCACAACCTGTCGAACAGATTGAAATGTGCATTAACCTCATACAAAAGCTTGTCTCCCGGAGAATAACTGAACAACACCGAAGGAAAGAATTTCGTCTTCTGCGACAACGTGATAAGATATCCTGTGTTGAACAGATAATAGTATTGTCCCGGATCAACGCTCAGAGTATATTTATTCTCAGGGTAATCAAATCCATATCCCAGCAATTTCGGAATTGACAGACCGGCAAAATAGTTCCGGTATGAATAGTATACTCCAAAACTAAAATCAGGGACATAAAATGCCCGTGAATCTGAAAGGTATATTTCATCACCGGGATCAAGTACTACCAGGTCGGACCAGGCAGTATTGGTGGTTATCAGTCCCGCCCCCAGTCCAAATGATAACATACCGTCTCCCATGCTTATTCTGTAAGCATAGTTTGAGCTGAATTGTGTTGCCCTCGTTACGCCTATCCTGTCATTGACCACGATAAGACCCAGGCCCAGCTTGCCGTCAAGCACGGGTGCATCCATTGCCAGAGTCATTGTTTCCGGAGCACCCGGTATGCCGACCCACTGCTTTCTGTAAAAAGCGGCAATGTTCAATGCACCCCTGTTTCCTGCAAATGCGGGATTTATGCTCAACGGATTCAGAATGTACTGGTTCGTCACCGGTGGTTGCTGTCCGATCAAGCTAACCGGTGCCAGCAAAAGAATTAAAAATCTATAAAACTTCTTCATTATTATTTGATAAATTGTTTCTTAAATGTCCATATCTATCTCTCAACTCCTCTGTTACCGATTACTGATTACTGAATACTGATTACCGATTATCAACAGAGCCACTAAAACCAGATACCTATCTTCTTATGACAATATATCCACTCAGCGACCTGCCATTTGCACCCCTTAGAACATAGAAATAGGTATCGTCCGGTAACGGATTGTTATTATTATCGTTTCCATACCAGTCGTTGTTATAGTCGCTGTTCTTGTACACCTGCAATCCGCGCCTGTCGAAAATGATAATTTCTGTTCTGCCGAGTGTTTCGAGGCCTCTAACAACAAAGAAATCATTTCTGCCGTCCATATTTGGAGTAATCAGTGTGGGTATTGTCAGGTCGTTGACTGTAATGACAACCTGGTCAGAGACTGACGGACAAATGCCGCTGGTGACTGTCCAGACAAGAATATTGGCACCTGGTGAAAGGTTGGAGACAACGGTTCCCGGGTCATTGACACTGGTAAAATTACCTTCACCGGAAAGTATTGACCATGCTCCTGTTTCGTTACTTAAGAGTGATGCCTCCAGGGTTGTTATGAAAACATACTCCAGGGTTTTATCAGGTCCGGCATTTGGGATTGGCATCAGATCAACAGTTACATTGACAGGCTGAATATTAAAGAATCCCGAAACAGTGGTGCCTTTTATATAGTATGTTCCTGTTGTTGCTGTTTGCGGCGTGGGATATGCATTTGTTGCCTCCGGATCAGTCCAGTAAGTATATATCAGACCTGGGGTTGATCCCTCCTTAATAACCGGATCTGTCAGATTCACTACTGCAGGAGAACAGACTGCCGGCGGATCCGTGATAATAAGTGTCGGTATCCCTGGGGTGGATATTGTAACCGGGTTTGACTGGGGAGAGATGCAACCAAAGGTATTGGTAACAGCAAAGGTAAATACTCCGCCCGGCAGGCCCGATATTGTGGTGCTTGTTCCGGTTCCGGTAGTTGTTACTTCACCCGGATAGCGTGTAATGATCCAGCCTCCTGAAGGAAGACCGCTAAGTACCACGCTTCCGGTAGGCACCGCAAATGTTGGCTGTGTAATAGTCCCAATAACAGGCGCTGTTGGTGTCGGGGGCCGGGCCGGGATTACCACATTAGCCGATGGAAGTGAGGTACAACCATAATTATTTGTGATAGTATAATTATATGTTCCGGGGGAAAGTTCTGTTATGGTTGTGTTTGTTCCGGTTCCTGTGGTGGTGATAGTCCCCGGGTACCTTGTTAATGTCCATGTACCGGAAGATGGCAGACCCAAAAGGATGACACTTCCGGTTGCGACTGTACATGTTGGTGGTGTTATAGTACCTACCGACGGAGGTAATGGTGTCGGAGGCTGAGCATTAATTACCACCTCCCCTGAAGATGCTGATATGCATTCAAATGAGTTTGTTACAGTAAAGGTATATGAACCTGGTAAGATGGAAGTTATCGTCACCGATGTCCCAGTACCGTTTCTGGTTACTCCTCCGGGATTCCTTGTTACTGTCCAGGGTCCTGTCGCTGGCAAACCTGTAAGTACCACACTACCCGTTGAAACCGCACATGTTGGCTGGGTTATTGTTCCTAAAACAGGTGGAGTTGGCGTTGGAGGCTGTTCATTGATAACCACATTGGCGGATGAGGGTGATGTGCACCCGGCTTCGCTGGTTACGGTGAATGAATAAGTTCCGGGGTTCAATCCTGGGACTGTTGTACTTGTCCCTGTTCCTGTTGTAGTCACCCCTCCGGGACTGCGGGTCAATGTCCATGTGCCTGTCGGGGGTAAGCCGTTAAGTATGACACTTCCGGTGGGAACAGTGCATGAGGGTTGGGTTCGTGTTCCGATTGAAGGTGCTGCAGGAACTGCATTTACCGTCAGAGTATAAGTGGCTGATGCCGCAATGCAGGGAGATCCTAAGGGATTATTTGTTGTAACCGTGATAGTTACAACTCTCCCTGCGTCTGCTGCTGCAGGGGTATAGATAAATGAAAAAGGAGTTGTACTGGTCGAAAGTGGTATGAGTGTTCCGGAGCCGTTTTCTGCTAATATAACGCTTGTTGCACTCCCTCCGAATGTGTTGTTGGTTACAGTTACCGGATCTGTCCCGCATGTACTTCCGCCCGTACTGCTAAGGGTCAGAGTGGGGGGATTGGCACATCCGCATGTTACAGAAAATACGGGGCCGGTTGTTGTGCATCCGGAAGAATTTATTACAGTGATTGTATGATTGCCGTTTGCCACACCGGTAAATATATTACCGGTCTGGTACGGTTGGGCATCAATCCTGTATTCAAGACCTGTTCCGGTTGGACTGGTTACGGTCACCACTGCATTGCCGGCGCCCAAAGTACAATTGACCGTCTGAGAAGGAGGCGAAGGAGAGGGTGGCTGAGCATTAATCACAGCTTGCGTTGAGGGGGAAGAGGTACAGCTAAAAGAATTTGTTACGGTAAAGGTATAAGTTCCTGCAGGCATACCTGTTATTACAGTCGTTGTACCTGTTCCTGAGGTTGTAACGCCTCCCGGGTTTCTGGTTACGGTCCATGTTCCGCTCGAAAGTAATCCGCTCAGGGCAACACTCCCGGTAACAAGCGCGCAAGTTGGCTGTGTAACTTCACCGACCACCGGAGCAGTTGGTGTTGGTGGCTGTGCGTTTATCACCACGCTGGCCGAAGGTGCAGACGTACAGCCCAACTGATTGGTCACCCTGAAGGTATGGGTTCCCTGGGGCACACCTGAAACTGTTGCGGAAGAACCTGAACCACCAATCTCCGACGCACTGTAAGAAGGCAGAATTGACCAGGATCCTGAAGGTAATCCGGTCAGCACCACACTTCCTGTTGCAACAGCACATGTTGGTTGTGTGATTAGGCCTGTCTGCGGTGCTCCCGGCGTTGGTGGCTGCTCCGGTATAACAACATCTGCCGAAGGAAGTGATGTACATCCGTATTGATTGGTGACAGTATAATTATAGTCTCCGGCAGGAAGACCCGAAATGACAACGCTTGCACCGGATCCTTTTGTTTGTACTGTTGCGGGATAACGTGTAAGTGTCCATTCTCCTGTGGAGGGAAGCCCGCTGAGGGCAACACTGCCCGTGGAGAGTGTGCATGTAGGCGGAGTAATTGGCCCGACAACGGGTGGTGTCGGGGTTGGCGGTTGCGGGGGAATAATCGCACCTGATGAGGGAGGAGATGAACATCCCGAAATAATTTCTACTGTAAATGTATAAGTGTTGGGAAGCAGGTTAGAGATAATAGTGCTTGTACCCGTACCGGTATAAGTAACATTTCCCGGAGATCTCGTGATCGTCCATGTGCCTGAAGATGGCAATCCTGTAAGTTGAACGCTTCCCGTTGTAAGAATACATGTTGGTGGTGTAATGGCACCTATGACGGGTGCTGAAGGGGGTGCCAGAACAGTCACGGTTGTTGAGGCTGAAGGCGAAGGACCTCCGCATCCGTTAGCAGTGACACTTATTGTTGCAACACCAGTGAAGGTCGGTGACCATGTTACAGTTCCTGTCGTTCCGGTTCCGGAAAACGAATTGCCGGAGCCTGTTACTGACCAGTTATAACTGGTTGCATTTACAGCAGAAGTGGTATAGCTTGTATTAGGACTGCCCCTGCAGATAGTGGTAAAGGATGGCACAGGAACCGAAGGTGTGCCTACATTCGGTGAAACAATAACGGTACCCTCTGCACACGCTGTTGTATTGCATGTTCCCGATGCACGCACATAATAAACCGTACTGGTTCCGGCCAGAGGATTGACCGCTATACTGGGCCCTGTACCTGCCGCTGTTCCTCCGCATGTTCCTGTGAACCATTGCCATGTTGCACCAGAACCGAGGCTACCTCCCTGAACAGTCAGGGTCTTATTTGTTCCAATGCATGTATTGTTGTTGGTTATGGTAATTCCGGTTGGAGCTTCTGAAAGAGTCTGAACAGTAAGTGTTGCAGAGTTGGAGGTGGCATTATTGGTATTATTACAATTATTGGTAACATAACAGCGGTACTGATAACTTCCGGCAGCAGTAATCCCTGCAATTCCCATAGCATTAGTGGTGGGATTTGAATAAGTTGCCCCTGCAGGTGTTCCGTTAGTTACACTCACCCATGCAGAACCGGTGTAGAACTGCCACTGGTAGAGTGGTTCTGTTCCGCCTGCAGTGATGGTAAATGATGCGCTGCCTGATCCTGCACACATGCTGGTACTGACAGGTTGTGATGTTACCGTTACGGGATCGCATATATGGAATTCTGACGGAGCCGCGTCACTACCTATAATCATATTATTTTGAAATACAACAGTTTCAATAACATCGAAGAATGATCCGTTATAGTAACGGAAAGTAAGCGTTTCACCGCTCTCCTGATTACTGTAACACATCAATCTGAAAACGTATCGTCCGGCAACCGGAGAGGATGATGCATTTACGAATCCGCGACAGGTACTTCCGACAAATGCTCCGAGCGTTCCCGTCGTTACTTCAGTACTGCCAAGAAAAACCACCGCAGTCACACTGCCATTATACGCATAATCGGCCGGATTAACGGTCCAGCCGTGCTGTCCTGCCAGATTATATGAACCGGTCAAAATGGATAAAACAAAGAGTATCCTTCCTAAAGATTTTATCATGATATTGTTAATTTTCAATTAGTTATCACCTATTTTATAAAAATGACTTTCTTTATCTTCTGCTGTAACCCAGTTTCCAGTTTTATCATGTATATGCCGGACGATACCTCAGGTGAGTCCCATAGAACTGAATAATCACCCGACTGAAGCACCTGATCAATCAACACACTAACCATCTGTCCGGAAATATCAAGAACCGACAATTTTACCCGGCCGGCCTCACTTATCCTATAATTTATACTAAGGTTTCCAGGGGAGGGATTAGGATAAATATGAAGTCCATGAATTTTGTTTTCGATTTCACTGATCTCCTCTCTGGCTGTATCGATATTGATTCTGAACGATTTAAAAGCATCTGCAAGAATCATATCTTCTCTGAGAACAATTGTCTGACTGCATCTGTAGTATTTGTTTTTTTCAGTATCCTGAAACCTGAATTCAACAACCTCTCCCTGGCTGACATTGCTGTGTATCATCAGTGTAAAAAGCCACTCATCAAGAGGTTCAAAATAGACCGGTGAAGATACGCCCCGTATCTGACCATCCATCAGGGCATATAAAATGCCTTTGTCAGAACCAGCAGGGACACCGTCGAGGCAGACGCTGACTGTAACCGATCCGTTGAATTCAAAAGCTGAAGGATCAAACAACGAATCATTTTTTTTAACCGGTCGAATCTCTCCTTTCTTTGTGCCTTCGCCCGGGTAGATCAGAGTTCCCGGCCTGGCCAGCTTTATCATGTATCCCTCAGTGGGTGTCATGTATTCAAGAGTTCCAAGCCAGCCTGTTCCTTCATAGTAAGTTGCAGAAGCAGTCTGATTCTTGATATAGTCGAGATGTGAAAATGACATAGAAGAGAGGGCTTCGCTCAGTGGTAGCTGTTCGTATGGCAGATAACCCAGCCAGTTCCAGCCTGTAACAAGATTAATCGGATTCGTGGCAGGATCAATCGGCTCACCTTTGAAAGAGGCTTCACAGTTGTTCATAAGCCTTGTTTTATAAAAAGTGACCGGATTAAGATGATCCAATGTGCCATGCCAGCCAAATCCCGGATAAAAAGCAGAAAAGCCTTTCTGATCCTTTATATAGTCTCCTGAAGAAGTACATGATGGCAGGATATTCCCCGGGGTCATGTCATTATGCATTGCATTGACAGAGAACCAGCTCCAGCCTGAAGGAAGTGAGACTTTGAAGTCAACAGCCGGGATCTCATTAATAATTACTATAGTTGGCGGAGATATATTTCCGCATCCGTTGGTTACAGTAAATCCATATGATCCAGGTACCAGGCCATCAACAGTATAGCTGGTGCCGCTTCCGGCAACAGCACCCGGATTAATTGTCCAGTTTCCGGGAGGAAGGCCTGTTAATTCGACACTTCCGGTCGGATTCCCCACTGAAGGTTGCCGTATCGTCCCGATAACCGGTGCCGCAGGAGTGGGGTTGACTGCTACGTTTATACTTCTGTAACATCCTGTACTTAATGTATAGTAAATGGCTGCAGTTCCTGTGGTTATTCCTCTGACCTGACCACTAACGGACTGAACAGTAGCTATTCCCGGAGATCCACTGCTCCAGGTCCCGCCTGATGTAATGTTTTCCAATTTAATGTTCTGATCGATGCAGACAAATGTACTACCGGTTATAGGTGCCGGTAACGGATTGACTGTTACTGTTGTACTTGAGTTGGCCGTTTGCCCGCTGATGTCAGTAATCACTACTGAAAATACCTCCCCGTTTACGGCTCCTGTTGCCACGGGATTCCGTGCCGTATTGTTGCTGAAAGTTGCTGAACCGTTAGTGCTCCACAGCCATGCTACTGCATAACCGCCGGTCTCATACAGGTTAACAGGAGCACCCTCGCAAACCGGACCTGAATTTGAGGCCGTCGCTGTCTGGGCAATAGTCTCGTTGGGGATCATTAGGAACAAAATACCTGAAACCATAAATCCCAGGATTTTCCGATCAATTGAGGATCTGCATAAAACACGAAACAAAGTTTTCATAGCTAATTTTACTTAAAATTTCCGTGATTCTTTCTTTCGCCGATTGATCCTCCAATTTACGAAAAATCTTCCAAGTGAAATGTTAAATTTAGTATTTAAATGTTTTGATTTAGTATTTCGAGGGTGTAACGGTGTAACTGTATAGCGGTATTGGGGTGCAGTGGCCTAATGGTGCAGCGGTAAAGCGGTGAGATGTGAGCTATAAGCAATGAGTTGTGAGTTATTGCCAACTGCCAACTGCTTTGTCAGCCGTAGCTTCAGCGAAGGCTGGCCAACTGCTACTTCTCAATTCTTTATTTTTTCTTGCTCTGAGCCCTGAGCCCTGCGCTCTGCGCTTCTTCTACTCCGGGCATGCTTTCGCCCCGTCAGTCACATGGTTTTGGACCAACATCCGGGGGTTGAAAAACAACAGCAGAACCCGATAACAAGCTTAATAACAACAGCTTAGTAATAGGAAACAAAAAACAGAAAAATCCTTTTCTGCATGAAATTTACTGTGTTAAAAAAACGTGTTAAGTTCTGCATTATTTTGCTTTCGGAAAGCTAAAGTATATAATAAAAAAATACGGTCATTTTTTATTTGACCAAGGGGGGGAAAGCGGGGACAAACTGCTGAAAAAAGCGTAGAGCGTAGAGTGTAGAGCG
>DIKJ01000089.1:8338-9823 GCA_002424525.1 Bacteroidales bacterium UBA5621
CAAACCAGGACAACCTTCTAACTTACAAAAATATACAGTCAACAGCCTAAAGCTTTGAAACAATTTCGTTAAAGAGCGCCAGCTGTTCCTTCATTGCCACAATAGTATCGTCGTGCGGCGCAGTGGCTTCGAGNNTTATGCCGGCAAACAGCCTGAAAAGTTCATCATAGGGATACTCAACGATCTTAATGCCTCGTATATGGGTGGTGTCGCCGATCCACTTCTTTACCATATTGAAATTGGCCTCCAGTCCTGGTGGCAATAGATCTGCATCATTCCCGTTCCAGCATACCTTCACATTGGGCTCGGTGATCTGATCGAAGATCATCTTCATATTGGGCAGTTGCTGGGTAAGGGTCCCATGTACTTCCACCCTGATAAGCTGACCATAATCCCTTGCAAACCTGCCTACCTCATTGAGTGATCTTGCAATCTGTTCAATGGTTTTCTCCTGCGGGACCTCTTTGGGCAGATTGTTTGGTTTGACTTTGAGTCCGGTAGCTCCAATATCATAGCAGAGCTTAACATATTCTTTGGTGCCTTCAATATTCTGCTTCAATATCACCGGATCGGGACTGTGGTATTCATAGTTTGAACCATATCCCACACAGGTTACAGGACTGTCGGCAAACCTTTTCTTCACTAAGGCCCGCTGGCCGGGTGTAAGGGAAGTTTCCACCCTGTGGGCGTGTTCGGTACGCACTTCCACACCTTCATAACCCGCCTTTTCACAGTTGGCGATCAGTGTCGGAAGATCCCAGTCTTTGCCCCACTGATAGGTTACGAGACCGAATCTCATATTGTGCGTAGTGGGGATAACCACACATTCCTGAATTTGTTTCATGGCTGCCAGACCCAATCCTGCCGCCATGGTTCTATTAATGAACTGTCTTCTTGATAGTTGGTTGCTCATATTTCTTTATTTTTTATTCTTGATTGTCCTATTTCCATCCATAAAGGAACAATTGTTTCTTAGTGAAGTACTTTGTGATCCTTGGTGGTAAAAGATTTTAACCACTGCGGAATCAAAGGATTGCACGAAGGGTCACAAAGGTTTCTCTCAATATTTTGAAGAAAATTCCCTGGTCAACTCATTAATCTCTGCATCACTCAAATATTCTCCAGAACCCACGATCACCCGGTATCTGAAAACTACTGATTTGCCGGCCGGAATTGAAAAATTGAGAACCTCTTTACCGCCTGTAAAATCACTCCATCCAAGCGGATTGGCTGAAAATAATCCGTAGCCCCTTGCATGCCAGTAAGTAGGGTACGCCGGGTTTTTCGGATGGTCGCAAACAACGAGCGAAACCTTTTCATCACCAATATTTCCGTACAACAGCATCCATCTTGCGCGGGTGCTCCAGACTGCTTCTCCTGTGACTCCCTCGCTGCTGCGGTAATTGCCAGTAACTCCTTCGTTTGAAACCACCTTCTCCTTTGATGGATTACCTTCCCGGTCAAGAAGAAGGAGTGCGTCCTTTG
>DIKJ01000089.1:9960-11202 GCA_002424525.1 Bacteroidales bacterium UBA5621
GGTTTTCCCCTCCGGATCGAGCCAGGCGGCAGTCGCGGCCAGAATCCCCTCCCCTGCCCCGCCGGACAACTTCTCAATTGATAAGTGCTTCACTTCTCCACCATTGGGTTCTTTCACCCCCCTGTGCCCGTTTCCCCAGAAATCCAATCCGTTAACGTTGCCGTAATTAAGCCAGATACCAACCTGGTGGATATGATCGTTACGCTCACCTTCACGGGGCTTCAGCGGAAATCCCCGGGTAATCTCCGTCCCTGCAGAGGTAAGAACTGGATACAGAATTGGTTTATAAACGTTTACAGGCCAGCAATAAGAGGTGAAGTACTTGCCGTCAACCAGCACATCAACCTTTCGTTCCTTATCGTGTCTGACAAATTCGACAGATAGCTCTTTCTGAACCTGGGCTGGAAGAACCGCAAATGAGGTAATCCAGTTGAGTGTCAACAAGATAAATACCTTGAGAAAAATTCCTGTTTTCATAAAACAAAATTATCACAAATCTTAAACAGCCTTTATACCTGAAAGTCTGTAACCTGGAACTCTTTAACTTTGAAACCCTGGAACCTGCCAACGCAAATGCTTCAGCAGACAAAGCCTGGAACCTGAAATTTCCTGTCAGACTGTCCCAGGAACAACGTAAGGCTTGCGGTAATCCCTGGTAAGCATTTTGTCTGCTTCCGGTTCCTTCACGAACTTTTCAGTTTTTCCGTCAAACTTCAGCTCCCTGCCCAGGCGATAAGAGATGTTAGCCAGGATCGGCAGTGATGATGACAGAAATCCTTCGCTGATATCACAGTGCAGGTCAGAATCTTTACCCGATCTAATCGCTTCTATGAAATTTGTCGGATGATTCGAGATATTGTCTTCGCGTGTTGAAGTCACATCTACCATCTGACCCTCGCCGGACCCTGCAAAGGGCTCTCTTTCTCTCTTACGGAAGGCTTTCCATGTGTTGCCGTTAAGTTCAAGATATCCGTCTGTTCCGTAAAACAGGTTACCGATGAGTACATTAAGGCTTCCTTCCCCGTGAGTATAGCGGCCCCTGGTTTCAAACTCCAATACTTTGCCGTCGCTGTATTTGAACAGCGATGTTTGTGTGTTGGGTGTCTCCTGGGCACACTCCTTCGGATCGATGCCATATATGCCTCCCGCTGAGAATATTGAAGCAGGATGTTCGTTCTTGTTCAATCCCCATCGAGCTATATCGAACTGGTGAGGCCCCTGGTTGCCGGTATCCCCATTGCC
>DIKJ01000089.1:11292-14182 GCA_002424525.1 Bacteroidales bacterium UBA5621
AATGAATCGCGGGGCTTGTAGCAGAGACCTCTTGCCCAGTAAACATCACCGATACCACCATCGTGCAGGAACTTCATCGCGGCAATTACATTCCTCGATGATCTGTTCTGAAAACCAGTCTGTACACGTACATTGTATTTCCTCGCCGCCTCTACCATCTTCCTCCCTTCCCAGACATTATGACAGCATGGTTTTTCAATATAGACATGCTTGCCTGCCTGGCAGGCCCATATTGTACCCAGAGCGTGCCAGTGGTTGGGTGTGGCAAATGACACAGCATTTATTTCTTTATCGTCAAAAACCCTGCGCATATCCCATTCAGTAACGGGTGTATTACCTGTCCTGTCAATAATTATTTTTGCACGCTCGGCAAAATACTGCTCGTCGGTATCGCAGATGGTCTTCAATCTTACATTCTGGCTATCCTTCATAGCGCAGAAATTATTGACGTGGCCTCCTCCCTGTCCGCGGATCCCGATCACTGCAACATTAATCCTGTCGTTTGCTCCCTGCACGGAAGCGTATGACCTGGCACTTAACTGCATGCCACCTATTGCAAGTCCTGCAGTGCCAAGGACACTTTTCTTGATAAATTCTCTTCGTTTTGTCATATTATCTTAATTATCAGGTTAGTATTATATTATAAGGTTACATCCTATAAATTTAAACTATTTTTATTAATCCGGACTATTACATATTAAACTTACTTGTTAAAAATATTTAACTCAAGTTGCCAGGCAACTTAGATTATTTATACTTTTAAATCTGAAAGAATTCTTTCTGATTCTTCTTTTGCTTTACGCATGACCTCACTCAGGAAAACCACACTCCCTTCCCTTCTTTTACTCTCTTCGGCGGCAGTCATAAAGGCGAAGATCTCAATTGTCTCGGCTGGACTTACGGGGGCAACGCCAGTCTGAAAGAACTTAACAATTTCGACCAGCAAGGGGTTATAACCACTGTATTTCCCTATCACGGTTATACCTTTTTCACCGAAAACCGTTCCTCCGTAATCTGATCTGCCTGCACGGATACCCCTGAAAGTACCGATCCTGTTATCGTTCCATCTGCCAACAACCTTATCACTGTTTTCCGCGAAGGTGCGTGAAACGCTTTTGCATCCGGTTCCCATAACCGTATAGAGTGTCTCAACACCATGTACACCATACCAGAAAAGATCGGGGTGGGTCTTTTCGATGGTAGCCGGACCGTAAATGTCTGCTCCAAGCACTTTCCCGGCCGATCCTTCGGAGATCTCCTTCAAACCCGGGATATATCTTAAAGAGGATGATGAGAAGGTGGGTACGTTAAAGTGTCTTGCGAGTTCAAAAATAGCAATTGTATCTTCCAGAGATGCGGCTATTGGTTTGTCAATGAACACCCTTTTACCTGCCTTCATCACTGGAATTGCCTGCCCGAGGTGCAGACGTCCGTCGTTGGTCTCAAGGAGCACCGCGTCAACCTTTGTGAGAAGTTCTTCAATTGAATTGACTATCTCAACTCCAAGCTTCTTCACATCCTCTGTATAACCCGCGATCCTGTCGACGCTCGATTTGATGTCGTTACTTCCTTTCGGATATGCCGCTACCACTTTATATCCTCCGAATTCGGGTCCTGCCGACGGATCATTTAAGACTCTGGTAAAAGCTGTGGCGTGGGAAGTGTCCAAACCGATGATGCCTATCCTGTTTCCCTGCGGTGAACCCGGAGTGTTTTCAGGCAATGATTTACCGGCCAACCCAAGTCCTGCGGCTCCTGCAACGGCACTTTTGATAAAATCGCGGCGTCTGATTGTATTTTTCATTGGGAATAGATTGTATTTTGAATGATTCAAGAGAAGATTGTGATTTACACTTTAAATTTAGTGATTTTATTTTCAAATAGTGCAAAGCTGATGCGGATCTGTGATTTGTCCTAAAGGTATCGGGGCACGAATTACAATTGAGCGGAACAGAAGGATTGCAAATCCGAGCCAGCAACCGCGAGCTCGGCGAAGCCAAATCCGCGCCAGCGGTATTGTAGTATCAGCGCCGGACTTCAATGAATATCTTTTGTGCGGCCAGGAAGGCTTCAAGGTCAGGCAGATCATACTCCCTGAGGGCGCCAGGAACTGCGGTCAGAATCAGATGGGGATCATAGAACCTATTCATTACAAGAAAACTGAATGAGCTGTATGGATCTGACAGAATGATACTTCCGATATCCGAAGAAAATGCTGCCGCATGCATTAATGCCGGCGCCATCCTTTGATCAGAAAAACCGGTTATTACAACATCGCTGTTCAGTTTTTTCAGTATCATGGTCAACCGTACCACATCACCGGCGAGTATTCCGGTTATACTGCGGCCAATCAGCATCGATGCATACCACAGATTATGAGAAGCACCATCAAAATAAGCATCTCCCTTCAAGGCACCCGGACCCATTTCCCCCGTCCCGGCCAGATCGGGAGCCAGCACAACGAAGCCCTGCCTGACAAATTCTTCTATCTCACCACCGATACCTGCCCCGGCAGATTTGCCCGCTGCACTCAGATAGATCATTGCCTTTTCTGAGGAATTCTCAGGTATGAACAGCAGGTACGGAATAACATAATTACCCTCCCCCCTGGTGAAATATTTCTCAATCACATAGCCATCTCGTCTGATACGCCCTGTAAAGACAGGTTCCTCAGTGGCATCAGGTTCCATGTAACCTGACAGCCTCTTTGCAGAACTAACCACTCCAGGCAGAAACTTTTCAGGATCCTTTCTGAATGAATTCAGATTGCTTTCAAGGATCTCCGCTACCCTTCGGTTTATCGAAAAAACCGTTTCGGACTTCAAAGATACAGAAACCTGTCCGGCAGGTGTAACACGCAGCTCATCAGGGGTTAAAAGCTGAGTCTCCT
>DIKJ01000028.1 GCA_002424525.1 Bacteroidales bacterium UBA5621
CATTGCGTTAATTGTTGGTGAATAATTATGTTAATTATGTGAAAGTGAACTCTTTTCTTTTTGCATCACCGGCCGCAGCCTCCTTGCCGGGAGCCCGCATGTCAGGCATAATCTACCCTCTATTATCTCCACGTATGCCTCGCCCTGCTTTACTCTCTCATCACATAGCAGGCACCTGAAAGGATATGCTGCGACCTTGATGCTGTAATCTTTAGAAGGGGGCTCCATCTTATTCTTTATAAAACCCCTGGAAACGAATAACATTCATATATTCCGGCGATTTTATAAGACCATCTCCTCGTCCGTTAAGCGCCTCGGCTCCTGGCTCATCTATAACAACCATTGAGTCAATATCCTTTGGAACCCTAAAACAAACCTGCACCGGCAGGTTTACCTTTGCATCTCCGGTAATAACCTTAGTTGAAGCTCTCTGTGTAGCTGACATTATTCTAAAACCGCAGGAACGTCCCTTTTGAAGTAATATTTTAAGGTTTTCTTCGAGCGACTTATCAATGCTTTTTACTACCCTCTTTGTTTTTTCAGCCCCATTCTGATAATTACCAATTACCTCAGTGCCATAGTTTTTAAGCTCATTGCCCTTTCTTGAATTAGCAACCGCATCCGCAAACTCATCAAAAACAACAAGGGTTTTTAGGTTAATGCCATTCTTTACCCTGTTCTCCATATCCTCAACTAACATCATGATTTGAAGCTCAATTTCCTCAATATCACATACCACCTTCACGCCTGACCGGGAAGAGTATCCCCTGAATTCATGCTTTGGGTCGAATATATATACCTCGCCTACCCCCGAAGTTAAAGCGTACTCAATGGTTGACTTTAGAAATACCGACTTCCCTGAGCCAGTTGCACCGCAGACAAGGATATGTGGGGTAGAATGATTGTCGAGATCCCAAAAGATCACCTGCCCGAAATTATCTATTCCGATAGGTAATTTATGATTAATAAGTTTTGATGCGTCCCAGGCAAGGGTTGATGTATTTTTCATTCCGGATTCAATTGCCAGATAGGATTTGTTCTCATAGACAAACAAGTCCTTCATGATTCGGACATTGGAAACGTTCAGAGCGTTCGCAATGTCAAGTTTATACCTCTGAATACTCGATATTTGTACCCCGGCATTTATTTCAAGTAGATACGAGGCACTTGAATAACCATCAAACGTGTGCTGCACCTTTGCGATAATGCCAAAAGATCTGAGTATGTGTTCTATTTTCTCCTGGTTTGTCATGTTCTTGTTTGTGAAATCGTATGGTATAAATTGTTCTGTGAATGTTTTAAAGTTGCGGATGGTTGTCGGGGTCACAGAGGCAAGGGAGGCATCCCTGATCTTACGCATTCGCTCTCGCATAAGAGGCTTTTTATTTTCAGGAATATTAAAGTCCTCAACCTCCGCAATCATTGTCCGGGCCCAGAAATCGTATATCTCAGCCGTATCAGAGAGGTTGTCCCGGTCATTAATCATATAGACATAATCAGGATTACCAACGGCCTCAATCATTTTCCTAAGAGGCTCATAAAGCAGGGCCTCATATAATCTCCTCTGTTCGGCATCCATTACAACCGCAGTCTTGATCACTTGCGGGGATTTGTCTTTATTCTGAGAATATTTATTCTCAATGAACCAAACCTCATCTACATTACTCCCAGTGAAGTCTTCATAACCAAGAACGTAGGTAATTGCCTGCTTTCCGATTGTGAACCTCAGTTCCTTTTCATCGGTGAAGACCCCCTTTGACTTGTGGTCAATGATCACAATCTTATTATCATGCGTCCTGATGATAAGGTCAATAACCATGTGGCAGGGCATGGGGATATCGACCCCATTAATTGTTAGCCAGGCGGTTATTCCCGTTTCACATCCAATAACTTCTTTGATATCATTAATGTAAATCTCAATCTGGGTCAAGAAATTATTAATCAGTTTTGTTACTACTTCCGTGGCCTTGATCTTACACTCCTCTACTGTCGGCGTGGTTTTTTGAATCTTCCAATAAGATGCCGGCACGTTGTCAATATGCATAAATGCAGCTGACTCAAGAGCGACAACATCGGTCGTTATCCCGTCTTTAAGATTCAGGAAATACAGGTTCAATGCAGCATGATAAGCCTGCCCGGCAATTGTCGTTGCTCCTGACTTGCCATAACAGTGATAGACATACTGCATCTCAAATGCCTTTTCATTTCCGGCAAATGATCCTACTTTCGAATAAGACCAGGAGTCAATTAGATAGTTAGATAATAACTTCTCAGCTTGCTCCTGGCTTAGATTTTTATACTTGTTCATTTCGAGTTATAATAACTTAGGCTGCTCTGTTGAACCGCTATTTTCATTTGTTTTGAAAGAGTCCGTGGATTGATTGGCAGATTCTGTTTGCTTTTCTTTCATGGCCTTCTTTTTGTCCTCTACAGATTTCTTTGACTGATTTCTGACAAGAAGCTCCTCAATTGTCATTTCCTTGTCTTTCAGGGCTTGCATGTACCCACGCAAATCAGCGATATGTTCTGCCCCGATAGCCTCGATAGATTTTACTCCAAGGCATTGCATCACGTCTGCCTCTGCCATTGCGTAATCCTTCTTAAAGCTATTCAATATCTTCTGGCGCTCTTTTAGGAGTTTTGTGCTGTCAGACAGGTCGCCAAAGGCAAAATTGAAAGCCTCTTTGTAAACAGTATCAATAATCGCTTTGGGGATAACCTTTAAAATTGCGTTCCTTTCAGCAATAGCAAGAATTGCCATGGCATTGGTTTCAATTACTGAATCTGTATAGCGATTTCCCCTGCTGTCAATGATCGACCTCCGGGCTTCGACACACACGGCATAGTTGGTCTCCATGTCAAAGGCAACGGCCTCGGCAACGACTGATCTTTGGTCGATTTGCTTAATCCTTTGCTGCACTCGAATATTGCCATATTGCTGACAGATTATTCTTGCCAAATGAACGCTTGCGCCAGTAATGCTTTTGCCGCCAACCGGTTTTGCATATCGGCAGGCCTCTGCCGTCTCTTTGTTCATCGTGGCTATAAGAACGCTATTGTCACGTACTCGCCTCAAATCCCTTGGGTATCTCTTTGCGGTTGCAACCTGAATATCAATTGAGGCACGCTCTTGCGCTTCAAATACCTCAACTCCTGATGATTCAATTACTTTGATTCCTTCGTCTACTGTGTTCATAATATTGGTTTTTTAGTTTATGGTTTAATTTTCTTCTCTGTCAGCCTCGGCTCCGAGTTCGTCGTAGCCGGGATCGTCGTCGTCAATCCCTCCGGTTCCATTGCAATTATAGCAGCCGGTTCCGTCGCAATCGTGACACACACTTAACTCAGGCCATACTACCCCGACTTTCTCCTGTGTTTCTGTCTTTGTTGTCATTGATAATATTGATTAAGTGGAACTTATTTAAGTTTTAATGGTTACTGGTACGATGTAGGTGTCACTATCCTCGATCTCTGTCTGCCGGAGTTCGCTTGCGTCGCGGCGGAGGCTTAGTGACATTGTGTTGAGGCTTATCACTGCATACAGGCGTTCTTCATCTGAGAACACCCGTGAGAGATCTTTGCCGTCCCTGTGAAGGGTGTATGCGTATCGGTGGC
>DIKJ01000245.1 GCA_002424525.1 Bacteroidales bacterium UBA5621
TTGGAGCGTTACGGTTGGCTAAGGCAATGTGGTGGATGTTAGCGCGAATAGCAGGGTGGGACGGAGGTGTGACCGGGGTTGAAGATATTTCCACAGAATCATCAAATATCTGGACAGAAATCAAAGAAGGTGAACTTAAGGTTCATATTCCTGACGATTTATTTTCCGGTAAATCCGAGCTCTACGCTTTTGATGGAAGCCTAAAGGCTTCAAAACATAATAACAGTGACCTCATATCCTTCGACACTTCCAATCTATCTTCAGGTTTGTACATCTTGGTGATCCGGCATTCAACCGGCTCAAAATCAAAAAAAATAGTCTTACCTTGAAAATAATATCAGGAATAATAATTAAACCTTTTTAATCTTCTTTCCTGTCGGGCTTATTGTGAGATCATCTCTAAACTCATATGTCTGTGGCACCTTAAACATTGCAAGGTGTTGAGAACAATGATTAATTAATCTATCCTTTGTTAGAGAATCAATGCTGTCTTTCCGGACAATTACTGTGGCCTTTAGCATCTCGCCTTCTATATCATCCTCAACGCCTTCGACCGTGCAATCAATGACTTCCGGTAGAGCTAGTATCACAACTTCTATCTCTTTGGGGCTGATTCTTTTGCCACGAACCTTGATTATTTCCTTTGAACGGGCTGTGAGGTAGATATACCCATCCTCATCGACCGTTCCAAGGTCGCCGGTGTAAAGCCATCCGTTGCGGATGGCATTTTTTGTGCCCTCTTCATCAGCAAAATAGCCCATCATAATGTTGTCCCCCCTGGCTATTACCTCGCCGGTCTCCCCAGGCTTGATGTATTCTGCCTTTTCGTTTACAACTCGCAATTCCACCCCGGGGATGCCTTTTCCCATGGAGCCCTTCCTTCTGTCATAAACCTCCGGCGGGAGCCAGGAGAGCCTCGCTGTGGCCTCGGTCTGGCCATACATGACTACAAACCTGATATCCGGATGTGCCTCCCGGAATTCGTCAATAAAAATCGGGGCAAGTTTGCCTCCTGCCTGGGTTACATATTTCAGATCAGGAAATTTCGTTTGCTTGAAGGAGTCTGATTTCCTCAATAGGATTTGGAAGTGACTCGGAACTCCTGCAAACCCTGTACACCTGTAGTCTACCAAGCTCTTTAGCACACCTCCAAGGAATATGAACGCATTGTTAAAGACAATGGACCCACCAACCCTTAGATGGGTATGCAGCAAGGAAAGTCCATAACAATAATAGAAGGGCAGAACAACCATCATTCGGTCGTCAGGTGTCAATTGGAGATACTCAACAATTGATGATGTATTGGCAATAAGGTTCTTGTGCGAAATCATCACCCCCTTGGGCTTTCCGGTCGAACCTGAAGTGAAGATGATTTCAGCACAAAGCTCCCTGTCAAAATCTGTTTCAGATCCTCTTTCCGCCGGTGCTTTATATTCCAATGCTTCGGAACCTGGGAGAATATTCAAGGTTGAGGTGCTGAGTTCCAGCCTCTTTTCCACATCCGGCGTTAGAAATATCAACCTCGGTTGAGTTAAATCATGAATGTACCTGAAATTTTCCTTTTCTATACTAGGGTCCAGCGGGATACATGTATTCCCTGACTTGATTATGGCAAGGTAAGCCTTCAGGAAAAAGAGGTTGTTGACTGACATCAGGAAAATATGCTGATCAGTTCCTGCTTTCTCCCTTATCCACTCAGCGAGACTGAGGCAGGAGCTGTAAAGGTCCTTGTAAGTGATCTCCTCACGTCCGACAAGGAATGGCTTATCTAAACCGGAAGTATGTTCAAAGAAATAATCAAATGCGTTCATTTCCTCAGTTTTATCCGTGATAATAATCCCTCACTGGAGGCAGACGTAAGTATTCTGTTGTATTCCGTTTGCGTTCAAAATTGCGGAATAGTGCTTCGACCCGCTCCGGAGTCTCTCCCATAACTGCTGCAACTTCCGACGGCGGGTAGCCATTCTCGAAGCCGTACCAAAACCTGTCCATCAGGTGGAACGGCAGCTGGTAGAAGAACTCCTCTTGGGTCTGCTCGGCAGAGTAAGTGTCGGTGGTGGGTGTGCGTTTAATAATTTCCTTCGGGACCCCCAGGTATTCAGCAAGCTGGTATACCTGCGTCTTGTAAAGATTCCCGATGGGCATGACATCCCCGGCACCGTCGCCGTACTTGACGAAAAACCCCTGTTCCTGCTCATGCTTGTTGGGCGTGCCAATAACGGCATAGTGCAATGCCTCGGCATGGTAGTAGAGCATTGACATCCTTGTACGTTGCTTGAAGTTTGAGGCAGCGACTATCTGGAGATATTCATTAGCCGGAAGCATCTTATCCAAGGCATTGCCATCCCTGTCGATTACAGTCAGGTAGAAAACGGGAGGTAGATTAGTGAACAGGCCGCTCTGTCGCACTCCAATCTTCATCTTCCAGGTTTTGGGGTCATACTCCGGAAAAACTCGTTTAACTGCTTCGTCGCGCCTGTCGTAACAACCGAAACCTGTAAGAGCACCGGTTATTTCCTCCTTGATTGCCTTCACTCCGAATTTGTAGGCAAGTTCACGGGCAAGTATTTCACTGTCGGGACTGGAGTCCTTCTCGGGAAGCATTACCCCAAGTACTTTCTCGGGACCGAAGGCTTTGGCTGCAAGGGCGAAGCAGACAGAGGAATCGATCCCGCCGCTAATTCCGACTACCGCGCCGTACCTCTTGAACCTGTGCAAAATATCCTGGCGCATTTGCTCCACTATGTTACTGATAACATGATCAATGTTATCAAGCAGGATAATATCTTTTGTAAATGGGTTCCTGTTACTCATGGTCTTGAATTACTTTCAGATTCTTTAAGGGTGCATTTTGAAACTCAGGATTATTATTTTCAATAAACTGGGTGTAAAGGAGGTGTGTGGAGATAACGGAGGTGATAACCATGTTGTCCATTTCGGAGGCCGTGCCTGTATTCTCGATTCTCCCAAGCAATGAAGCTACAGAATCGTAGTTGAAAATACCGGCATGCCTGGTCTGCTTCTCAGAAAGCATCTCAGCAACATATTCAGGTTTTTTAATGCCCATGAAGACACTGCTTATTGGGGCACGGTAAGGCTGTTTGGGCCGCTTCACAATACTCTCCGGGATCTTTCCGTTCATTAGTTTTTTCAGCAGGTATTTTTCATTCAGTCCGTTCAGTTTGAATTTATCCGGCAAGGCTGAACAAAACTCAATCACCCGGTAATCGAGGAAGGGATATCTTCCTTCAATTGAGTTGGCCATCCCCATGCGGTCGCCCTGTGAGGAGAGGAGATAACCCGACATGAAGACGGTCGTCTCCAGCCACTGTGCTTTTGCAAGGGGCGACCATCTTTCAAAGTCACCCGGCAGCCCTGCAGTCAGACTGTCGAGCGGGTCATATCCATCGACTGATGCCTTGAGATTGTCCGAGAAATGTTTCTTAATATGATTTGAGTTGTTCCATCTCAGAAGATGAGAGTAGAGCGGGTTCCCGGTATCCTCAAGTTTATATCCGAAAAACATTTTGAGGATATTCGGACTAGCGCTCTTAAGGTGGGGGATGTCGGGATAGATCTTCTTCAGAAGCATGGGCCTGAGCGATGATCCGGGTTGCGAAGCCCAGAAGCGCCTTATAATTGCCTCCCTGAAGATATCGTATCCGGCCAGTATCTCGTCAGAACCCTCTCCGGTGATAACAACTTTAATGTTATTGTCCCTGACCAGTTTTGAAAGGATGAGCATTGGTGTTGGTGCCGTGCGTGTCAGAGGTGTCTCGGAATGCCACACAACCTTAGAAAAGAAATCTGCAATATCTTTTGAAGAACAGGTAATTGCCCTGTGGTTAGTGTCGAGGTATTTAACAGCCTCTTCCTGGTAACTGCTTTCGTCGAAGTCCTTATCCTCAAAGCCTATGGAAAAGGTATTCAGAATCCCGGGTTCAAGATCCTTAATATAAGCAACTGTGGTGCTGGAGTCGATGCCTCCGCTCAGGTATGCTGCAACTTCGACATCGGCCCTCAGGCGTATGCGCACTGCATTTGCAAAGAGCTCATCGAATTTTTCAAAGGCATCAGTGAGGGAAAGAGATGAGTCAGGTGTGCTGAAGCTTAACTCCCAGAATTTTTTAGTTGCGATACCTCTCCGGCTGAAGGTCATGAAATGCCCGGGCGAAAGCTCATAGATATCCCTGAAAGCAGTGCCGGGAGTTATGGCTGTCCAGAACGTGTATATCTGGGCCAGATTTTCAGCATTAAGTTCCCGGGTTATTTCGGGATTCTGAAATAGCCCCTTTATTTCGGAAGCAAAATAAAATACCCCATGAGCTAATGTGTAAAAGAGCGGCCGGATGCCAACGCGGTCACGTGCAATAAAAAGTTCCTCCTCCTTTTTATCCCAAACCGCAAAAACGAACTGGCCGTTCAGCAGGGTCAGGCATTTTTCCTTATAGAGGGCATAAAGGTTAACAAGGACTTCGGTATCCGAATGTGTTTTAAGCTTAATTCCCTTCCTGTCAAGCTCTGCGCGGAGTTCGATGTAGTTAAAGATCTCGCCGTTAAAGACTATCCAGAACCTTCCTGAGACATCAGACAAGGGCTGCTGGCCTGTGAGCAGGTCGATAATACTTAGCCTTACATTTCCGATTGTTGCGGCCGGGGAATGATAGATGCCGCTTTCATCCGGTCCTCGATAACTGAAAGAGCGGAGCATCGCCTCCATTGAAGATACAGTGTTTGATTCACCGCGGTAATCAATTATCCCGGCTACTCCGCACATGTTTATCCCTCTGTCTTTCTTATAACAAAATCGGATATAGCATTTATCGATTCAAAGTTTTCCTCAACGAGGTCAGCGTCAATTGTCTTAATCCCAAACTCTTCCTCAAGATATGTTATGAGCATAATAAATCCCATTGAATCGAAAAATCCCTCCTTGAAAATCAGCGATTCATCTTTGATCTTTCCTGCTTCTACGTGCGATGATTGAACGATATAATTCTTGATTTTCTCTTTTGATATTGCTAGTTCAATGGTCATAGT
>DIKJ01000007.1 GCA_002424525.1 Bacteroidales bacterium UBA5621
CTTGTTAACCTTTATGCCCTCTATAAGGAAAAATGCCTGACCCTGCTGAACGGCCAGTTCGTTTTTGCGGTTTGGGATAAAAAGGAGGAGGAACTTTTTATTGCACGTGACCGCGTTGGCATCCGGCCGCTCTTTTACACATTAGCTGATGGGGTATTCTATTTTGCTTCCGAAATAAAGGGGCTATTTCAGATTCCCGAAGTAACCCGGGAACTTAATGCTGAAAATCTGGCCCAGATATACACGTTCTGGACCGCCATAACTCCCGGCACTGCTTTCAGGGATATCTATGAGCTATCACCGGGACATTTCATGACATACAGCCGGAGAGGTATCAGGACTGAAAAATTCTGGGAGCTCAATTTCAACAACACAAACTCCTCAGTTTCTCTCCCCGATGCCCTTGACAGCTTCAACGAGCTATTCACAAGTGCGGTCAGAATCCGGCTGAGGGCAGATGTTGAGGTTGCAGCTTACCTCAGCGGGGGTATCGATTCCAGCACCACTGTTGCTTTTATCAAGAATCTTGAACCCGGCATCCTGAATACCTTTTCAATTGGTTTTGAGGATAAGGACTTCGACGAAAGCAGTTACCAGGAGGAAGCCGTCAGATACCTGGATACCAACCACCTGGCGATAACCTGCTCTTCAAAAGAAATTGCCAACTTTTTCCCAAAGGTTGTCTGGCATTCGGAGACTCCACTCACCCGAACTGCTCCGACACCTATGCTTATCCTGTCAAAACTTGTCAGAGACAATAACATCAAGGTTGTGATCACCGGTGAAGGCTCGGACGAAATTCTGGCCGGTTACGATATCTTCAGGGAGGCAATTATCAGACGATTCTGGGCCTCTCAACCTGCTTCGTCACTGAGACCTATGCTTCTTAAAAGGATCTATCCTGACATCCCCCACTTACGAAACGCCAGCCCGAATATCCTGAAAATGTTCTTCGGATACAGGCTTGAGGATACCGGGAACCCGCTCTACTCTCATCTTCTGAGATGGAACAACTCAAATCATATTAAGAAGCATTTCTCGGACAATGTCAAGGCATCAGTCGATGGATATGACCCGCTCGCCAGTCTGGCTGCAGGGCTGCCAGGTGACTTCGAAAGATGGTCGCCTCTTGCAAAAGCACAGTGGCTGGAGACGACCGTCTTCATGTCGGGTTATCTCCTCTCCTCACAGGGCGACCGAATGGGGATGGCCAACTCAATTGAAGGACGTTATCCCTTCCTCGATTATCGGGTGATTGAGTTTTGTTCGACTCTCCCTGACAAATTAAAGCTGAACGGGATGAATGAAAAGTTCCTCCTGAAGAAGTTGATGCAAGGTAAGATCCCTGAGAGTATAGTTAAGAGACCCAAACAGCCCTACAGGGCCCCGATAAGCAGTGTTTTCGTGGGCAAGGGAAGGCCGGAATATATACCGGAGATGCTCTCTGAGAGACAAACCCGGCAGGCTGGTGTCTTTAGTTACAATTCAGTATCGGCATTGCTTGGAAAAATCGGGAATACAGGTACAGCCTCTGAGATGGATAATATGGTAATAACCTCCATTATCTCCACACACCTCCTTTACAACCAGTTTATTGAAAATAATAACCCTGAGTTTCAAAATGCACCCTTAAAAAATCTGAAAGTAATTCAAGACCATGAGTAACAAGAAACCATTTACAAAAGATATTATCCTGCTTGATGACATTGAGCATGTTGTTAGTAACATCGTCGAGCAACTGCGCCAGGATATTCTGCACAGGTTCAAGAGATACGGTGCGGTAGTCGGAATAAGCGGCGGGATCGATTCCTCCGTCTGCTTCGCCCTGGCAGCTAAAGCCTTTGGGGCAGAGAAGGTTCTCGGGGTAATGCTTCCCGAGAAGGACTCTAGTCCTGACAGTGAGATGCTTGCCAGGGAACTGGCTGCCAAATTCGGTGTAAAGGCAATCAAGGAAGAGATCACCGATGCCCTGTCAGGGTTTGGATGTTATGAAAGGCGTGACGAAGCAGTAAAAAGAGTTTTTCGGGAATATGATCCCATAACCTGGAAGATGAAGATCGGAATCAGGCAGAGTGGTTTGTTCAATAACCTCCCTCCTATTTTCAATCTTACTGTAATTGATAAGGATGGAAATGCAAAAGATAAAATCCTTCCGGTCAATGAGTATCTTCAGATAGTCGCTGCCTCAAACTTCAAGCAGCGTACAAGGATGTCAATGCTTTATTATCATGCGGAGGCACTTCATTACGCCGTTGTTGGAACACCCAATAAGCATGAACAGGAACAAGGGTTCTTCGTAAAATACGGCGATGGTGCCGGGGATGTCATGCCCATAGGAAATCTTTACAAGACGCAGGTCTACCAGCTTGCTGAATACATGGGAGTTCCAAAGGGAATTATTGAACGTACGCCAACAACTGATACCTATTCTGCCGAGCAGACACAGGAGGAGTTTTTCTACCAGCTGCCTTTCTCTCTTATGGATCAGTTCTGGTACGGCTTTGAGAATGGTTACGCCGCTGGTGAAGTCGCTTCTGCTATGGGCGAAACAACCGAGCGCGTCGAAGCCCTCTTCCGTAATTTTGAACGCAAACGCAAGACCACTGAATACCTTAGGATGCCGCCTATCCGCGACTACTACCAGGATTAGGTATTAGCTGATTCTGGATTAGCTACGAGAATTAAAATTGTTACTTGGAGGTTTTTAAACACACAGGTATGAATGCATTTGATTATTTTTTCGAGAATACAAATAGCCTTGAAAAGCCGTTTCTGGTCGGCAGGGAAGAGATTAATTATAAGGATCTCCATTCAAGCTGTCTTAATATTGCAGCATGGATCAACGAAAAGGTAGGAACAGAAAGGCACATTATGCTGCTGTCAATTAACAATCTCTTCTTCCTGAAAACCTACCTGGCTATTATCAAATCGGGAAACATCTGCATTCCTCTTGATCCATACATAGAAAAGGAAAATTTCGATTATATCAGCCGGTTGACCAATCCATCAATGATCTTCCTGACAGAAGAAATTGGAAAGAAGCTTCCTGTGAGTGATTACAAATGCATCTACCCGGGAGAAATAGAGGGAATTGAGAAGCGCGTAAAACCGGCAAAGTTCCCGGTCAATTTTAACAGGGAGCTTTGTGGGGAGATCATCTTCACTTCCGGGTCCACAGGGAAGCCCAAGGGAGTAATGATATCACACAAAAATCTGATCGCCAACACATCATCAATTGTTGAGTATCTCCAACTCACCCCTGATGACAGGATCCTGGTTGTATTGCCCTTCTATTATTGCTATGGACTTTCGTTGCTCCATACACACCTGAGAGTGGGCGGATCAATAGTATTTAATAACTCTTTCATCTTCCTTGGAGGTGTTCTTAGGAATCTTATTGATCACAAATGCACGGGTTTTGCAGGAGTGCCAAGTCATTTTCAGATCCTTCTCAGGAAATCAGATTCTTTCAAGCAAACCAGTTTCCCCAATCTCCGATATGTGACTCAAGCCGGCGGCAAACTGGCACCTATTTTCATTGATGAGTTCCGTGAAGCCCACCCCGGAACAAAATTTATTGTAATGTACGGGCAAACGGAGGCCACAGCAAGGCTTTCCTGGCTGCCACCGGAATTATATGAAAGAAGGAAAGGATCTATGGGGAAAGGTATTCCCGGAGTGGAGCTCGGGGTCGTCAACGAATCGGGTGAGTCCATCAAGCCAGGTGAGACCGGAGAGGTTATAGCAAGGGGAGACAATATCATGATCGGTTATTTTGCCGATGAGGAGGGCACGAAAAATACCATCCGAAAAGGATGGCTTTACACCGGCGACCTTGGCACAGTTGATGAGGATGGCTATATCTATCTGACCGCCCGGTCCAAGGAGATAATAAAAGTCCGGGGAAAACGTATCAGCCCGAAAGAGGTTGAAGCAGTTATACTCGCACTTCCTGAAGTAATCGACTGCACAATTGAAGGGGTTGAAGACGAAATAGAGGGCGAAATGCTGAAGGCTACCGTTACAGTCAGAAAAGAAAGTATCAGTTCTATCACCCGGGAGAAGCTGATCCACCATTGCTCACAGCACCTTGCCCTGTTTAAAGTTCCCCAAGTCTATGAATTCAGAGATGATCTGACGATCAGCGCCACGGGTAAAAAAATCAAAAAAGTCTGACCCTCAAATCTATCAAAATTAGAAATATAGAAGGTTAATCTGATTGACCGGGAGGATTAAGGATAGCCTTGTCCTCTTTTATTTGTCATTCATCACTTTTTTCATCATTTTCGTCAAATGCGTATGGTATTATTCGGAATTCCGTTCTAATTTAGACAGAAATTTAACTAATAAGTGACATTAATTCGACTAAAGATGAAGAAAATTACTAAATTGATGCTCATGGTTGTCGCCGTCATGATGGTGGCAACGGGATGCCAGAAGAATGAAGAGGTTATTGATGTTTCCCTGAAATCTTCCGGAGTAATGACAGTAGTTGCTAACTGGCAGTCTGGTAGTGCCGTATTCGAGTGTGGCAAAGCCGGGGGTGCTTGCGCATATGCGTTCAAAATTGATGAATGGGATGAATACTTTGGAATGGATGGCGAATATGAAACCATGGAGGGCAACTCCATTGTCATCCTCAACAGTGATGGCAAGACCTTCGACTTTACATCTGAATATCCTGTATGTAAGGTTATTGTTAAGGCTGGAAGAGGTGCATATATCTACACTTATCCTGAGGGAGGGGTTTATGAAGATTCGGGATTAATAGGTTTTCAGGGCAAAGGGATAAGCCACGTCACCTTCTGCTATGCTGAACCCCCTGAATTGATCATCGCAGTCAAAGCCCGATACCTTAGGTATATTAATGAAACAACCTCAACTGAAGACAACTGTGAAAGCGCTGGTTTGGTTGCTTTTACTTCAGGCTGGTGCAGTATCCTCGAATATAACCCCTATCCTTCAACTTCGAGCTTTAATATGGTTCGTCAGGGGGTAGTCGTTGGGAGTGTCGTAGTTAATGCAGATGGCGATGTGACAGTTACTCTCGAAGAAGGTAAAACTCTGACAACTGCCTGGTTGTTCATTGGAACCCTCGAAGAGCTTCAGACGGCCAATCTGAAGGATGGTTGCCCGAACTTTACCAACCCGGCTGTCTGGATTCCGAACACTAACGCCCAGACTGACGCATTAGGGCTCTCTTATATGTTTTTTGATCTTTAGTAAATCCAATACATATCAAGATTAAAAAAGGTGTCCATCCGGGCACCTTTTTTAATTCCTGCACAATAGTGGCGTTTTATTAGGTTTGGCCATTCCACCCTGCAATTCTTGCAAGCATCCACCACAT
>DIKJ01000006.1 GCA_002424525.1 Bacteroidales bacterium UBA5621
CGCTGTCTGATGTCTCAGGCAGATATTGGATAGTCTTTAATGGTGAGATCTTTAACTATATTGAAATCCGAGGAGACCTTGACAGGAAGGGAATTAAACTTAAAACCCATTCGGATACCGAAGTCCTTGTTAACCTTTATGCCCTCTATAAAGAAAAATGCCTGACCCTGCTGAACGGCCAGTTCGTTTTTGCGATTTGGGATAAAAAGGAGGAGGAACTTTTTATTGCACGTGACCGCGTTGGCATCAGGCCGCTCTTTTACACATTAGCTGATGGGGTATTCTATTTTGCTTCCGAAATAAAGGGACTATTTCAGAATCCCGAAGTAACCCGGGAACTTAATCCTGAAAACCTGGCCCAGATTTACACGTTCTGGACCGCCATAACTCCTGGCACTGCGTTCAAGAATATCTTTGAACTTTCACCGGGGCATTTCATGACATTCAGCCGGAAAGGAATCAGCACTGAAAAATTCTGGGAGCTCAATTTCAACAACACAAACTCCTCAGTTTCTCTCCCCGATGCCCTTGACAGTTTCGAAGAGCTTTTCACCAGCGCGGTCAGAATCCGGTTGAGGGCGGACGTTGAGGTAGCTGCATACCTTAGCGGAGGACTCGATTCCAGCACCACTGTTGCTTTTATCAAGAATCTTGAACCCGGAATCCTGAATACCTTTTCAATTGGTTTTGAGGATAAGGACTTCGACGAAAGCAGTTACCAGGAGGAAGCCGTCAGATACCTGGATACCAATCACCGGGCGATAACCTGCTCCTCAAAAGAGATTGCCGACTTTTTCCCAAAGGTTGTCTGGCATTCGGAGACTCCGCTCACCCGTACTGCTCCAACACCGATGCTTATCCTGTCAAAACTTGTCAGAGACAATAACATCAAGGTAGTGATCACAGGTGAAGGCTCGGACGAAATTCTGGCCGGTTACGATATCTTCAGGGAGGCAATTATCAGGAGATTCTGGGCGTCTCAGCCCTCTTCCTCACTTAGGCCGATGTTGCTCAAGAGAATCTATCCTGATATTCCTCACTTGAGAAACGCCAGCCCGAATATCCTGAAAATGTTCTTCGGATACAGGCTTGAGGATACCGGGAACCCACTCTACTCTCATCTTCTGAGATGGAACAACTCAAATCATATTAAGAAACATTTCTCGGACAATATCAAAGCATCAGTCGATGGATATGACCCGCTCGCCAGTCTGGCTGCAGGGCTGCCAGGCGACTTCGAAAGATGGTCGCCCCTCGCAAAAGCTCAATGGCTGGAGGCAACCGTCTTCATGTCGGGTTATCTCCTCTCCTCTCAGGGCGACCGAATGGGGATGGCCAACTCAATTGAAGGACGTTATCCCTTCCTCGATTACCGGGTGATTGAGTTTTGTTCGACTCTCCCTGATAAATTAAAACTGAACGGGATGAATGAAAAGTTCCTCCTGAAGAAGCTGATGCATGGTAAGATCCCTGAGAGTATAGTAAAGAGACCCAAACAGCCCTACAGGGCCCCGATAAGCAGTGTTTTCCTGGGCAAGGGAAGGCCGGAATATATACCGGAGATGCTCTCTGAGAGACAAACCCGGCAGGCTGGTATTTTTAATTACAATTCCGTATCGGCATTGCTTGGAAAAATCCGGAATACAGGTACTGCCTCGGAGATGGATAATATGGTTATAACCTCCATTATCTCCACTCATCTCCTTTATAACCAGTTGGTTGAGAACAATAACCACGAGTTTCAAAATGCTCCTTTAAATAATCTCAAAGTAATTCAAGATCATGAGTAACAACAAACCATTTACAAAGGATATTATCCTGCTTGATGATATTGAGCATGTTGTTAGTAACATCGTCGAGCAACTGCGCCAGGATATTCTGCACAGGTTCAAGAGGAACGGTGCGGTAGTCGGAATTAGCGGCGGGATAGATTCCTCTGTCTGCTTCGCCCTGGCAGCTAAAGCCTTTGGGGCTGAGAAGGTTCTCGGGGTAATGCTTCCCGAGAAGGACTCGAGTCCCGACAGTGAGATGCTTGCCAGGGAACTGGCTGCCAAATTCGGGGTAAAGGCCATCAAGGAGGAGATCACCGATGCCCTGTCAGGGTTTGGATGTTATGAAAGGCGTGACGAAGCAGTAAAAAGAGTTTTTCCGGAATATGATCCCAAAACCTGGAAGATGAAGATCGGAATCAGGCAGAGTGGTTTGTTCAATAACCTCCCTCCTATTTTCAATCTTACTGTAATTGACAAGGATGGAAATTCAAAAGATAAGATCCTTCCGGTCAATGAGTATCTTCAGATAGTCGCTGCCTCAAACTTCAAGCAGCGTACCAGGATGTCAATGCTCTACTACCATGCCGAGGCACTACACTATGCCGTTATTGGCACGCCCAACAAGCATGAGCAGGAACAGGGGTTTTTCGTCAAGTACGGCGACGGCGCCGGGGATGTGATGCCAATTGGTAATCTTTACAAGACACAGGTATACCAGCTGGCTGAATATCTGGGAGTGCCGAAGGAAATTATTGAACGGACGCCCACCACCGATACCTACTCTGCCGAGCAGACACAGGAGGAGTTTTTCTATCAGCTGCCTTTCTCTCTTATGGACCGTTTCTGGTACGGCTTTGAGAACGGTTATCCCGCTGGAGAGGTGGCGGCGGTCATGGGTGAAACAACCGAAAGAGTTGAATCCCTATACCGTAATTTCGAACGCAAACGAAAGACTACTGAATACCTCAGAATGCCTCCGGTCCGTGACTATTACCAGGATTAGGCAGAATAAGATCTGTTGCAATCCACGGAGGTTAGGTTCTGAAACTTTGAATATGTAAAAAGACTGTTATGAATGCATTTGACTATTTTTTCGAGAACACAAACAGCCTTGAAAAACCGTTTCTTGTCGGCAGGGAAGAGATTAATTATAAGGATCTTCATTCAAGCTGCCTGAATATTGCAGCATGGATCAACGATAATGTGGGAACAGAAAAGCACATTATGCTGGTTTCTGTTAACAATCTTTTTTTCCTGAAAGCCTACCTGGCCATCATCAAGTCGGGAAACATCTGCATCCCTCTTGATCCGGGCATTGAAAAGGAAAATTTCGAATATATAAGCAGGTTGACCAATCCTTCAATGATCTTCCTGACAGAAGACATTGGGAAGAAGCTTCCTGTGAGTGATTACAAATGCATCTACCCAGGAGAAATAGAGGGAATTGAGAAGAGTGCAGTACCGGTAAAATTCCCGGTCGATTCTAACAGTGAATTTTGTGGAGAGATAATCTTCACTTCCGGGTCAACAGGGAAGCCCAAGGGAGTAATGATTTCGCACAAAAATCTGATCGCCAACACATCATCAATAGTAGAGTACTTAAAGCTGACTGCAGACGACCGCATGCTGGTTGTCCTGCCGTTTTATTACTGTTACGGACTCTCACTGCTGCATACACATCTCCGGGTTGGTGGTTCAATTGTTTTTAATAATTCTTTTATTTTCCTCGGAGGAGTGCTGAAAAGCCTGTTGGATTATAAATGCACGGGGTTTGCGGGAGTGCCTAGTCATTTTCAGATCCTTCTTAGAAAGTCAGATTCCTTTAAGCAAACGAAGTTCCCTGATCTGAGGTATGTCACCCAGGCCGGTGGCAAGCTGGCTCCAATCTTTATTGATGAGTTCCGCGAAGCCCACCC
>DIKJ01000161.1:0-14124 GCA_002424525.1 Bacteroidales bacterium UBA5621
ACATCGGCAATAATCGAATAATAATTATCATTGGTGTTTACCCTACCGCCAGGCTGAACATACTTATCATCGTAAGTTCCGACGATCCCGTCCGTATATGAATCCATGGTGGTCCAGCTTATGACCTGCAGTCCGTCAAAACGGTTTTTATGAAGCCATTCAAGGCCCCATAATCCTTCTTCAATCAGACGGTCAGCCAGTTTTTTGTTCTTCTGTAAGTATTGTGCAGCCAGTCTGAAAAAAACAGCCGTCGCGCTTGCTGTCTGCCAGTACGACTGTGACAGGTCTCCTGCATCGTGCCATCCGCCGGCCATAATAATAGTATCTCCCCTGTAAACGGTGTACCAGTCGGAATGACATTTCAGATGTATCCCCGGTTGTTCATATCCGCATCGCTGGACATAGAACTGATTCGTGATCTTTTCAATTACCGGCAGCCATACGTCCGGGTTTACAGGGAAAGGCTCTGATTCAATGTTTCCATATACTATTTTATATTTACCCGGAGTCTTAACCTCTGAAAAATCGAAAACTGAAAAGGTGCCCAGCCGGTTCGTTTCCTTCTGAATAGCCTTTTCAAGTACAGCTTTATTAGTCGCAACGTTTACAATCCTGAAATTATCTCCACCGGCAAGTGAAGTAAAAGCTGTTTTTTTTTCTTTACTGCTATATCCCGAATGGGAGAAAGATATTGCTTTATCGGTGCCCCATCCTTCATAATAATCGGCCTTCACTTTCTCAAATGCCAGGTTATCAATGTAATACACGATGGTGTCGGCAGCATCCGACTCATTGCCCTGAAGCCCGTAACTAATGGTTATTCCGGTCACTTTATCGTGTGGCAGATGCGGGACCTCCATAACCATCTTGTTCCACTGGTTGTTTTTAAGCATCACGGTATGCCACCCCTCCTTGCCATATCGATCAGGAACATTGCCCTCGTTATGCAGGATCATGGTCAGGTATAATTTTCTGAAACCTTTGAATTCGGGGTATACATTGATTGCTATACGATTGTACTCCGAAAAATCCTCCCGGTCAAATTTGCGGGTCAGATCCTGTCTTCCCCAGTATCGTCCTCCTGCTCCAAGGTTTTCAGGCAATTTTGTCGGACAGACAAACTTTATGGATGATTTACCTTCTATTACCTTCTCATCGGAAAGGCTTATGGTTCCAACATTTTGCCTGTTGCCGAAGGAGAGTTCCCAGCTGTCCAGCGATTCCATGCCATCCAGCTGAATTGACGAAAGGATCTCTTTGTTATCCCATTTATACTGGAGACTGCTGGCAGTATCCATTGGCATTGGAACAAAATTGTAAAGGAAGGATCCAAATTCCGTCTCCTGTAATTTCCCTGATGTGCAGGAGGCTGCCAGCAGTAGAAAAATACCTGATGTGAGTAATAATTTCGGCATAATTAGATATATATCCGTTTTATGATTTGCGTCCTTCTTTAGCTATAGCTTCAGCAAGTCCGCGCATATATCCGATAGCATAGAGCATTCCAAGTGTAGTATAACCGCCCCTCATTCCTGCTTCGATTTCAGTTGCCAGTACCGGGACATGATCCGGTCTCATTGGTCCGTCAAATCCTATATCATAATAAGCTCTCATTATTTCATACATATCCAGATCGCCTTCGTCATGAAAGGTCTCCGTGAAGTGAGTGCTTGGCCTTGCTCCACCACTCAGGTCACGAAGATTTCTGAAATGGACAAAATTGATCAAGTCACTGCCCCATTTCCTTATCAAACCAGGTATATCAACAAGGTCCGGCATGGTGGCAAAGTTAGCCTGGCACAGGGTAACGCCATTACACCTGTTCGGATACATCGCCAGCAACCGGTCAAAGTTTCCCACCTTATTCATGATCCGTGAGATTCCCTGAATAACATCAACCTGGGGGTCGTCAGGATGCATAGACATTCTCATTCCTGTCTTTTCTGCTTCAGGCATTACGGCTTTCACAAAATATTCGAGGGTACTCCATAAATGATCTTTCGATATTTCACCATACTCGGTCAGTGGTGCTCCCTGCATTTCCCTGTAATCAAATTCCAGCATCAATGCCCCTCCTCTGCCCACATATTCCCTGTTTGTCCGGGCCCAGCTGATTACAGGCATCCAGTTATAACAAATAATGTCAACATCGCCGTACTGCTTCAGATTCTTCATAAATGTTATAAAATTCGAAATCTCTTCGTCTCTTCCGTCCAGTCCAAGTTTCGTCTTAGTACCCAATGATGGCGGGCCTTCCACTACTATCCATTTCATACCCTCCTTAGCCCAGGCAGCTTTTGTTGCCTTAATTGCTTCCGGATCCCACGGATTTTTACCTTCCATCCTGATTACACCGGAGACAGCATAACTGACGTCAAGCTGTTTACAGAAAGGAACCCGGGGAGAATTTATTGACATTAACTCAGTAAACTTAATCCCTGCATCTCTTACGTAAGGCACTGGCTTACCCGATTTTCTGGTATCATTACATGCCCCAAGCCCTGCAACTGACACTGTTGCGGCCATTGCAGCACTCTTTTTAATAAATTCTCTTCTATTGTTTTTCATGATTTCTCAGAGGGTAATTTACAAGCATAAATAACGTGGTCTGATCATTTATTTCTTTACTTCATTCCGTCTAAACCTCAATGCGGTATATGGTGAGACCGTGGCGTATTCGAACAAACCCGGTCCGGCAGAGGGCTGGCTTTCAATCTTCATGTTCCACGTATCAATAATATCGAGGTTGAAGCCGGTGTCGCCAGGCAGGTTTATCTCAATTTTCTGATCAGCATCTGCAACATAAACAAGGTAATATTCTCCCGGCTTTGAAAAAATATGGATGTTATTGTTCAGTTTCGCCGGATCGCCATTATCTGTAAGCTCAGGCTTCATTTCCGTTACCGGGGCCTGTTCCATCACAGTTCTGAAGAACCTGATCCTTTCAGGGCTCTCCCCGGGAAGGGTACCTCCTTTTCCCCACCAGCGCACTTCTGTGGAATCGTCCGAGTCGTTCCTGTAGGTGTCGCCATGAGTTCCATAACCTCCGCTCAGACCGGCCATCCAGAAATAGCTTGTCATCTGCTGAGCTGTCAGGTTGCCCCATCCGCTGGGGACATCACCTTCGTAGCGCATCTCGTCGAAGAGAAGAGGCTTATTGTACATCTCCCGCCACCTGATTGCATTGTAAAACTGCGAAGTCTGTGCACTTACATGGGTGATCCACGGACGGGTATGATCGTAAAAATGATCTTCCGAATTATACCAGTTATGGATCCCGCGTAACCGCTGATGAGGATCCTCCCTTTGGAGAAGCGTTCCAATCCCTTCCCAGTCAATCGCGACCTTAAGTCTCGGGATATCCCATTCGTTAGCCAGCGACCACCAGACATTCCTGTAAGCCGATATCCGGGCAATCATGTAACGCACGTATCTTTCATTCATCTCATGTCCCATTTCAAAATATCCCCATACATCATATTCATGAAATAATATCACATCAGCTTCGATTCCCATTCCCAGAAGTTGCTGAACTCTCCTGTCGAAGTTTTGAAAGAATTCGTAGTTGGGTTGTGAGAGATCATTCTTCCCGTCTTCTCTTTTATATGGATAAACCCACGGTTCAGTTTCGTTCCCGTATCTGTACCATTTCGGGAATACACACATCCTCATTTTATTGAAAGGAGCCTGAGAGAGGGTTTCAATGGTTTTCTCCTGAATGCTCTGTTTTACGCTTGTCCATTGATACGCGGTCGTCCCGACTGAGTAGAAAGGTGTTCCATCAGCATATTCAAGGTAATAAGTATTCACAACTCGCACAGGACCATGATTCTTACCTGCCGGAGGGACACAACTGAACTTCCCCTTCTTATCTGTAAGTTCAGAGGCGTTACTCTGTGTCCTGTAACTCCAGTTCCCCTGCACGGGAGGAGAATATCTTATCCGGTAAATTCCGTTCCCGTCATAGAAACCGGGGACCGTTATGCTTTCCCCCTTGCCGGTGAAAGTCGCGGACAATTCAACCTCCATGTAAGGATTCCCTGATGAAGGTCCGTTTAGTGTGATCTCAAAAACGCCCCATTGCTCTGTCATCTCAGCTTGCTGGTTACTGCAGGAGGTTAAAAGAGCAACGATTAAACAACAATAAACTATTTTTCTCATTTTTTACAGGTTAGTTAGTAACCATAAAAATATTAATTATTTTAGTCTTTTTACTGAGTTTTTACAAGATGACATCAAAAGAGCGTTTTGATTTAACAATAAATCACAAACAGCCTGACCGGCTGGTGGTTGATTTCGGATCCACCGCAGTAACCGGGATGCATGTTCATGCAGTTGAAAAGGTCAGAAGGTATTACGGACTGGAAAATAAGCCGGTCAGGGTTATCGATCCTCTGCAGATGCTCGGCGAAGTGGATGATGAACTTATTGACATACTTGGTGTTGATGTGGTCTCTGCCAGAGGGATAAAGAACTCATTTGGATTTTACAACCACGAACCGCTGAAAGAATACAAAACACCATGGGGACAGGTTGTTCTGGTACCGGAAGAGTTCAATACAACGGTTGACGAAAAGGGTGATATTCTGATCTATCCCGAAGGCGATACTTCAGCCAGTGCATCCGGACGGATGCCACGCAGCAGCTATTATTTCGATGCAATAATCCGAGTGCAGCCAATTGATGAAAATAAACTGGATCCGGCTGACAATCTCGAAGAGTATGGATTGATATCCGACAGCGATCTGGAATACTGGGAAGCGACCACGTTGAAAGCGCGTGCCACAGGTAAAGCTGTGGTTGCAAGCCCCGGAGGCACAGCTCTCGGCGACATTGCCCATATACCTGGTGCCAGGCTGAAAAATCCTAAAGGTATCCGGGATATTGCCGAATGGTATATGAGCATCATCGTGAGACCTGATTACATAAGGGCCATCTTTGACCGGCAATCGGAAATTGCCGTTGAGAACCTGAGTCGCTTAAGCAGGGTGATCGGTGATAAAATTGACGTAATTTACATCTGCGGAACCGATTTCGGCACTCAGGATTCCACCTTCTGCGCCCCGGAACAGTTCGACGATCTCTGGCTGCCATATTACAAAAGGATCAATGACTGGATCCATTCCAATACCGGATGGAAAACCTTTAAGCACTCATGCGGAGCAGTCGAACCGTTTATGTCACGCTTTATCGCCGCCGGTTTCGATATCATAAATCCGGTGCAGGTGAACGCAAGGGGCATGGATCCTGTACTATTGAAAAAGAAATACGGGAAGGATATTGTTTTCTGGGGCGGAGGAATTGACACACAGAATATTCTGCCCTATTCAACACCTGAGAAAGTGAGGGAAGAAGTACTTCGTTTGTGTGATATATTTGCCAGGGACGGCGGATTCGTATTCAATACAGTTCATAATATACAGGCCGGCGTTCCGGTGGAAAATATCGTGGCGATGATTGATGCAATAAGGGAGTTCAATGGCAGCTGTCAATCCGGGCAATATTAAGTTTGATAACCTGAGTTGCCAGTTGCTAGTTACTGGTTGCTAGTTGATAGAAAGCGAACATTTAAATTATTGCTGAATAATTGAATTAATTAATCTTAAACAGATTATGTCAGACATTGTAATAGGGATTGATCTTGGAGGTACCCGTATCAAGGCAGTCGCCATCGACGGCCCCGGCAACATTCTGTACAGGCATTATCAGCACACAAGCGACGGGGATGATACAGCATGGATGAATTCCGTCTCTGAAGCTGCAAGTAAAGTGCAAAGCGAAATCCATGGGCGCAATGCTCCGATCGGCATATCAGCACCCGGACTGCCGAATGAATCCAATTCAGCAATTGCCTATATGCCGGGTCGCCTGCACGGTCTGGAGAATTTCGACTGGACTGCTTATCTGAAAACCAGGACATTTGTTCTGAATGATGCAGTTGCGGCCCTGATGGCTGAAGCGCGGTTTGGCGCTGCAAAAGACAAAATGAATGTGGTAATGCTTACCCTGGGTACGGGTGTTGGCGGTGCAATCCTGATCGGAGGCAAGCCCTATCAGGGAGCTTTCAGCAAAGCAGGACATATAGGTCATATGGTTATCGACAGCACCGGCGAGACTGACATTACAGGAATGCCCGGGAGCCTGGAAGATGCCATAGGGAATTGCACTATTGAAAAAAGGAGTCAGGGGAAATACTCATCTACTGACAAGTTACTGGAATCTTTCAGGAACGGGGACGACTTTGCCGGTAAGGTCTGGCTTACCTCGGTTAAAAAACTGGCGGTGGGTCTTGCAACACTCACCAACATACTCTCTCCGGAAATGATCATTCTTGGCGGAGGCATCACTGAATCCTGGAAAGAACTGACACAACCCCTGGAAGAATACATGGCAAAATATGAATGGCGGACGGGAGGCAACAGGGCTGAAATAGTCAGGGCTCAGTTCGGCGATCTGGCGGGTGCTGTCGGTGCTGCATGCTTTGCCAGGGAAGCATATCAGGGATAAGCTGATCAGCTTTTGTGAGGATTAGAAGTCTGTGCCAGCGGGGTATTACCGGAAGTTTATTTTCTTAAATATGAAATAATTGACTTAATAAAACAGAGATATCAGATTCAACTTTCCGATTGATCTTCCCAAGTTTTCTTTTTATTAAAGATTTTGGTATTGTAACCATTTTATGTAATCGAATCACAGAATCAACAGTCAGTCCGGTTCCAATCCATTCACTGTTATTCATTTTAATTACATAATCGCTATCAATCAAATCATCTGGTATCTTACTTGAAATGAGAGCAATAATAATATGTTCATATTGCCAATTTCTGCAGTCAGACAAAGAGCCGGCCTGACTTTTGAAGCTGAAAAATCATCAAACGGAAATGGGACCAAAATAATTGCGTTTTTAATCATTAAATGGCTCTCCGTTCTTTAATGAGTAAATATCTTCCGCCGGGTCATTTAAGAAATCAAATGCCGGATTTTTCGAAATTGACTGCAACCAGAATTTTTCATCTTCAGGATTTATGTAATCATCATCCAGCAAGATTAAGACTCGAACGTTACGGTTCTTCTTATTTAGTGGATATTCAATTTTAAGATTCCCGTATTTATCAGTTTTAGAATTGATCTCTATAGCCTTCATTGTTTGACTTTTAATACAAAGATAATGATTAATAAGTATTGTCTGAATCGTTGCAGAGGTTTTTTACAATTCATTACAAGAAAGACAGGAGGGGGTTAAGTAATTACTTCAAAGCAAAAACAGTGCAAGAAACAGTAACATGGCTATATCTTCTTTATGTAACCGGGTTCGAAGAATTAGTTGTAAGCAACCGGAATGTATGATTATTCAATCAGCATGTTGACGGCTCACCAGATCCACAAGGTAAACTATGGATTTGAAGCTGATCCCTGAATGAAGGCTAAGTCCGATTTCACAGGTGCGGCTGTTCGAATAGCCATGTCTTACACTATCAGGCAACTGCTCCTTCAGGCTTCGCAATCCGTGTGCATTCAATTCGGGAAATGTAAATCCCCTGTCGCCCGCAAACCCGCAACAATTAGATTCAGGAACAATCACAACGGATGCGCATGCCCTGGCCAGGTTCAGGAGTTTGGGTTCCAGTCCCATCTTTTTCATACTGCATACCGGGAACACGGCAATGGTCTCATTAACAGGAGTTACCTGAAGGAAAGGCAGCAGCAGGTCATGTATGAACTCCACCGGCTCATAGAGCTTAAGCGCCGGATTAAGGTTTTCTTTCATAGTAAAGAGGCAGGGGCTCATATCACAAAGCACAGGGTACTCCCCTCCTTTGCTTGCCTCCAGAAGAGCTTCTTCAAGCTGTCTTGATTTCTTCTCAGCTGCATCGAAATAGCCTTTGCTCGAAAATGCCATTCCGCAGCAAAGATCATCAAGATTTTCAGGATATATTATTTCATAACCTCCCCTGGCCAGAAGTCCGGCCATCTTTTGTGTGAGCTGAACCTCTCCGCTATAATCCTTCGAAACGCCCATCGAACGGTTAATGCACGACGGGAAATAAACAACTTTCCTTGAGCCGGCGGGATTTTTACCCGCTTCCGGTCTTACCGTGAGAGCTCCTTTTGGCAAAAATGGGTTCCAGAGAGGTATTCTGTTCACTGACACTTTCCTTAAGCCTGAGGTGAGGTTCTTAAAGAGTTTCGTTCCGAATATGGTATGAAGAAAACTGACCAGAGAGAGAGATTTTCGTGCAGTTGCAGTCACCAGACTCATATGGTCCGCAATCCAGTCCGCTGTCCGATGATTTTTCCCGATCCAATCTGCCCGCAGTTCCTTTATCAGTTTACCGGTGTCAATCTTTACCGGACAGGTCGAAGCGCATAAACCATCGACGGCGCAGGTCTGATTACCCGGGTACCTGAAAGATCTTGAGAGTGATGAAGCCAGATGCGGCTCCCTTCCTGATCTGATGATGCTCGTTATCTCACGGTATACGGCAATCCTCTGCCTGGGTGTAAGCGTGAGCCCGGCCGAAACGCAGGATGGTTCGCAAAAACCGCATTCTATGCACTTATCTATAATATCGTTCGATACGGGTAAGGGTTTGAGATTTTTAAGGTGAATCTCAGGGTCGTTGTTCAGGATCACACCCGGATTAAGAATATTCAGGGGATCGAACAGCTTTTTAATTGTATGCATTACCTCACAGGCTTCCGCTCCCCACTCCATCTCAACAAAGGGAGCCATATTCCTTCCAGTGCCATGCTCTGCCTTCAATGATCCTTCGTACTTAACAGCTACCAACTCAGCAACTTCCTGCATGAATTTCGCATAGCGTTCAAGCTCATCCTGTGAACTGAAATCCTGGGTAAAAACAAAATGGAGGTTCCCTTCAAGAGCATGACCGTAAATAACAGCCTCGTCATATCCGTATTTAACAAACAGCTGCCGGAGATCTGAAATGGACTCTGCAAGAGTGCTGAGCGGCAGAGCAACATCCTCAATTATCACTGTAGTGCCTGATTTACGCATCCCGCCGATCGAAGGGAAAAGTCCGCTTCTTACATTCCACAGGAGCTGATATTCGGAAGGTATATCAGTAAAATGGATGGGGACCTCCACAGGAATATCTTCAATGGTTTTAAGGATTGTCCGAATATTCTTCTGAAGCTCTCCTTTGTCAGTTGCACGGGTTTCAACCAGCAAAGCACAGCAATCATTACCGAGCTGTTTCAGGTAATCAGGATATCCCGCTTCATTTTCAACGGCTTTCAGTCCTGCCCTGTCGATAAATTCAGCTGCAGAGACCGGGGCTTTTGTAAGTTTCGACACAGCCTCACAGGCTTCCCGAACACCGGGAAATATAATCAGCGAACTCGCCTTGCAGGGCAGCTCGGCAACAGTATTCATTGTGATCTCAGAAATGAACCCGAGCGTTCCTTCCGAGCCAATCATCAGATGTTTAATAATTTCGAAAGGATCTGTATATTCAGTGAGAGCATTTATGCTGTAACCAGTTGTATTCTTCAGCCTGAATTTCTTTCTGATCTTTTCTGCCAGCTCTGAACTCTTCTTAACTGATTCCGCAAGGCTGGCCAGTTTATTAAAAAACTCACTGTGCGATCTCATGAACGAGTTTCTGCTCATTTCATCACCCAGGTCAAGGAGAGTCCCGTCGGCCAGAATTATCCTCATACTCTGAACGGTCTTCAGGGAGGTCTTATCCGTTCCGCTGCTCATACCGCTTGCATTGTTGGCAGCTATACCTCCAATTGTTGCGGAGTTTAAGGAAGCAGGGTCGGGACCCAGCTTTCTGCCGTAAGGAGCAAGTATGGTATTCACCTTTCCACCGGTAAGACCGGGCTGACAGCTTATCGCGACACCATTGTCTTTTACCAGGTATCCTTTCCACCCGTCGCAGGTCATCAACAGCAACGAATCTGTGATTGCCTGGCCAGACAGGCTTGTTCCGGCCCCCCTGAAGGTCACGGGTATAGAGAGCTCCGATGCCTGCTTCAGAATAAATGAGACCTCCGTTTCATCCTTTGCCTTAACCACCAGCCGGGGGATGAGACGGTAAAAGCTGGCATCGGTACCAAAAGCCAGGGTATGAAGAGGGTCGTGGAAAATTCTCTTCTCCTCAATCTTTTCGATCAAACGATCGTAAATTATCCTGTAGTTTCCCTGAAGCATGGTTTGAGAAGAATTTATTTAACTCTTATCCCGTATAAAGATGAGTTGGTGGTTACAAAAAGGGTGTTGCCGGGTTGTGCGTTTATAAACCCCGTGATTAAAATCATCAACCCTGCCAATAAGATCCTGTTACTTTCCATGATCAGATACTTTAGCATTAATCTAATGCTAAAATAGGAACAAAAGTGAATTGTTGTACAAGGAGGGGTAATATTCTCCCACCGGGTGGGAAAAGTGTCAGGTAAGCGCCCCTGTTTAGAACACGGTTATGAAATGTGTTCATTAACCTGTTCAAAGTCAGCCATTGCTATTGCGGCAGAACTCACAAAACTATGCTGAAGCACCCAGCTGACTGCCTCGTTATAGCTGGATTCACGTCCCGGACCAGGTGAGTATTTACCTCCTGAACAGGTTTTCATTGCGACAACGCCGATCCCCTTCATTCCTGCTTCATCCAATAATGAGATAAGTTTCTCCTGATCCCAATCAGAGTGGTTTCCGGTAACTGAATGGATATAAGCACCCTTGTGGTTAAAAGGGACCATAACGACATCATAGAAAACTTCAGAGTTATTCCGGGAAAGAAGGTTCATCCTGTCATTATGCGCTGAAAAACCGTGTGCTTTAATAACACCCGAACTCTTCATGTCAGAAAAGAATTTTAATGTTTCTGAATGAAAAAGCAGGTTCTCTTCAGATGCACCGTGGTATAATAAAATATCGATATAGTCTGTGCCAAGAGCTTTAAGGCTCTCTTCAAGTGTTGATGACAAAATATGCCTGATTTCTTCAGCTCCTCTCCTCCCTTTCCCTCCGGACGGCAATTGATTCGCCTCAAGCTTTATTTTAGACTGGATAACAATATTGTTCCTGATACCTGCTATTGCCCTGCCGACAAGCCTTTCATTATTCCCGTTCCCGTAGGAGCGTCCGGTATCAATGAAATTCATCCCTTTATCCACGGCATATTTTATCAGGGATTCTTCGTTTGTCCTGGGCGCTCCGAAGCATAATGGGCTTACCATTATACCGGTATTCCCAACGTTTCTCGGGCTGCTTTTCCCTGAAATTGTCTTTCCGTTCTTTTCAGCTGTTAATTTAAGGCCGGCAAGTCCGGCGAAGGCTGCGGCAATAAATTTCTTACGTGTGATAAGTTTCTTTACCATATAATGATCTGAATATCTGATTGTACAATATGCCTATACTTCTCATTCTGAAATCATGGTACTAATGATATTCCTGCATTTAAAGGCCATACCACCTTAAAGTGTGTTTCAAAGAGTGCAAAGTAACCAAAATGGGGCTATTCTTTTCAAATAAGAATAAATATCATTTTTTCCTAAGCCTGGCTGGAGATTCGAACGATCAGTATTATCACCAGGTAAGGCAAAAACCTGTTTTTGAGTAGGTGTTTAAATAAAAAAGCAAAAAATATCTGGTATAGTTTGTATTACTATTATCAATTAGTTTTTATTGGCAGTGCAAACTAATTTGTATTGAGAATACCAGCTTTATGAAATTACAAAGAACAAATGACTAATCCGTGGAAGTCGTACGGTTGGATCAGGATAATCTCGACAGAGAACTAAACGGATTGAAAGAAGCCATGTCTGAACTGAAAATTAACCACGATACACTTAATCCATCACATGTCATTTCACCGAAAACAAATTAAACCTCGCAACCTCTGGCGGAGTATGTTCCTGTACCATTATATCCTCCATCTTTTTCACAATATCCGGGTATTTCTCCGAAAGATCTGATTCTTCCGTTATGTCATCTTTAAGATTGAATAGCCGGACTTTAAGGTTTCCGTCACGGGTGGAATCCCTGACACCCTTCCATTCGCCCAGCCTGACGGCCTGCTGGCCTCTTCTTTCCGGGAACTCCCAGTAAAGATACTCGTGTTGCTTTTGTCTGCCTTTCCCAAGGATAGTGGGCATGACGCTGATACCATCCAAACCGCCGGGATGTTCTGCCCCTGCCAGATCACAGAATGTAGGAAATATGTCCCAGGCCGCCCAGACATGATCGCTGACGCTTGCGGTTTTTATAACTGCAGGCCATGATATTATCATAGGTACTCTGATTCCCCCTTCATAAACTGTGCTCTTAAGACGGTTGGCCGCCTGATTGAACGGTTTCGCATTACCAAAGAAAGCGGAGTTGGCTCCTCCGGTTGTAACCGGACCATTGTCGCTTGTAAAAAAGATGATTGTGTTTTCATACAGGCCCAGTTTCTTAAGCTCCTCCACTATTTGCCCGACCTGATAGTCGAGATACCCGATCATGGCAGCGTATGTGGCCATCGGATACTGACACGGAAAATAGCCTCTTTCCCCGAGGTAAGGCTCCTCCTCCCTGATCTTCTCCCTGTATTTATCAACCCACTCTTTTGGAGCCTGAAGGGGAACATGCGGTATCACAGTCGTGAAATGCAGAAAGAAAGGTTTATCTTTTGCTGAACGTATGAAGCTTATCGTTTCATCGAGCATCAGTGCCGGCGCATAATCGGTTAGATTGTACCTTGCATAGCTTTCGCTCTTTGTTTGATCACCATCCCCGTCAAGTTCAGTCGTTCTCGGCACCACAAAAGGATTGTTCAGTTTAACAATTTCGTCATTTCTCCAAAGGTGTCCGGGGTAATACGTATGGGCCTGACGCTGGCAGTTATATCCGAAGAACAGATCAAACCCCTGTTTTTCCGGCACTCCCTCCGTAAAGGGTGCCCCCAGACCCCATTTGCCGATACAGGCAGTCGTATATCCCTTTTCCTGAAGCATTTTACTGAATGTAACAGATTCCGCAGGTATCGGGTACTGCCCCTCCAGGGAGGGATCGGCTTCCATCTTATAGTAGTCCCAGACATCCCCGCGTTCGGACCACTCATGGTTGCCCCTGATAAATGCATGTCCTGAGTGTTTTCCTGTAAGCAAAATACATCTTGAGGGGGCGCTTACCGGAGAGCCGGTGTAATACTGCGTAAACCTGATCCCGTTTTGAGCAAGTGCATCTATGTTTGGAGTTTCGATAATCTTCTGTCCGTAGCATCCCAGGTCATTGTAGCCCAGGTCGTCAGCGAAAATGAAGACTATGTTCGGCCTTTTCAACCGGGCATCACTTTTCCCGGTGCATCCGGCAAGAGCCATTGCCGCTATTCCTGCAAGGCCTGTGATGGTGTGTGATTTCATAATCGGTCGTTTATTAAATATCGTGATGCTCAGCATGGTTAATCCGGAATCAAAGATAGTTTTGCTGCCTTCCTGTTAAGAGACGATTTTGAGTACAGGAACCTTCCCTCTCCGAGTCCTATCAGACCGTAAGACATATCGCGGTCGTACATGGCAACAAGCTTAAGCAGGTCGTTTTCATCCATTTCAGCCTTCAGTACTTTTCCATTTGGATTATCAGCAGATGAATAGCATCCGAAATACCAGTACCCGTCCGACCAGTCCGCTGTCTGTATACCCAGACGGGTATAGCCGCTTTCAAGAATATGTATCCGCCTGAGGTTGAAGTTCATGTCGTACTCATAGACGAAATTGCCTGTATACTTAGGAAGCGCGGGTAGTCCTCCGACAACCATTGCCCGGTCATTATGAATGGCTATACCTCCTGCTCCATGGACAACTTCCGGAACAGGATGCTTTTCAATGAAGCTCAGGTCGGACGCTTTATAAACATAAATCCACGAATCTGAAAGTCCCGGTTCTTCATTGAATTTCCCGAAGTTGACCGCAACATAGATCTTTCTGTTAAAATAGGCCAGATCGCCATAGTGTGTTGGCACATCTATGGTTTTCAGCACATTACCCTCAAGATCGGTCTTTACGACCTGTGTGGTGTGCGACCAGAAAAGGTATTTGTCATAATCAGTTGTCATGCCCTGCAGGTGACCCCCGTAATCAGATGAATAGCTTATTGTATCGGGCAGTTGAGAGAGG
>DIKJ01000161.1:14152-25778 GCA_002424525.1 Bacteroidales bacterium UBA5621
CTGGTGATCCTGAGAAAAATTTGTATGCTATAGATTGTTATTTTCATTAGGGCAGATTCAACGAATAAATTGTTCTTGATAAATATAGCGTTAAACAACGGACTTCAGGTAAATTGTTCTTTTAAAATAAGCGCTCACCCAGAACCATTACCAGAATCAAACCAGTTATGCCAGCCATCAGACAAGCCACTGACATCGGTATCAGGTTTCGCTTTATAAGCAAGCCTTCAACTCCAACCAGCCCGACCGTAGCGCATGCCGCTATTACGTTATGAACACATATCATGTTACCAAATGCACCTCCTATGCTCTGCAGACTCACAACAATGATCCTCGATATCTCCAGATTATCAGCAATCGAATACTGGAACAGTCCAAAAAGCATATTGGATACCGTGTTTGACCCTGCCATAAAGGAGCCCAGTGCCCCGACAAACGGATCTATCAGAGGCCATGCCCCCTGAAACACATTTGCCATAGCCTGTGCCATGGCAATAGGCATGCTTAAATATCCATGCGGATTGATGCCTGATTGCATCATTATCCTTACCAGCGGCACTGCAAATATCAGTGCAATAAAAGGTGCTTTGATCCTCTTGAGTGCCTCACCCCAGGCAATCCCTACCTGTCTTCTGTTCATCCTGAACATCGGTATGCAGACCAATGCAATGAGCATAAATGGCATTATCCCCGGTATGTTTAAAGGATCAAATTCTGTGACTACACTAGTGCCGAATAACCCGGGTGAAACATACTTTACAGATGTTATCCATCCATTGAAGGGAAGAAAACGAACCCTTGTCAGGATCAGTAAAAGGCCGATAAGCATGTAAGGAGTCCATGCTTTTAGCAGACCCATGTTGTTTTCAGTGTTCTCCTTTACTTCTATTGATCCGTTCCAGTTCTCAAGCCATCCACTCCTGTCGGGAAAATCCCATGTCTTTTTGGGAACCAGAAAACCCGCCTGAGTCATTGGGATAAGGATTATCAAACCCAGCAGGCCCCCAATAATGCTCGGGAATTCAGGACCGAGAAATATAGCTACCAGCACATAAGGTACTACAAAACAAAGACCCGCAAAAATCGCATATGGCCAGATAGCCAGCCCCTCCCTGATGCTTCGTTTTTCCCCGAAGAACCTGGTCAGCATTACAAGCATTATCAATGGCATGAGTATACCGGGGAGTGCATGCTGAAGAGCTGTCCAGACCCCTACCTGATGAATGAACTCTCCGTATTCCATTCCTCTCTCCGATAACGTTGCTGCTATCTCAGGAGTGTTCAGTGTTGTGCCTATACCAATGAGGGTCGGGGTCCCTACAGCTCCAAAAGAAACAGAAGTGCTGTTGGCAATAAGCGTAACCATTACAGCCGCCAGTGCCGGAAACCCAAGGGAAAGCAGCAGAGGGGCAGCCAGCGCAGCAGGAGTCCCGAAACCCGCTGAAGCCTCAATGAACGAACCAAAAAGCCATGCAATTATGATCGCCTGTACCCTCTTATCCGGAGATATCGACTTAAAACCCCTGTTAATAGCTGCCAATGCCCCGCTTTCCCTCAAAGTGAACAGTAAAGTAAGGGCCCCGAATACAATAAAAATAATTTTCAACGCTATCACCGCACCATTTAAACTCGAGGCCAAAACCCATTTTAAGGGTGTCCCCCACACAAAAAGAATCAGTATCAGTCCAGTGAAGAAAGCAAGAGGCATCGCACGTATGGCGGACCAGCGAAAACCAACCATCAGTATAAATATCGCTGCAATCGGTATTACAGCCAGTAAAGCAAGGATTCCTTCGGACATAACCTTCAAATTTAATATTTATGAATGACTATAAATTTATTCGACTATAAGAATTCTCATGCCAGATCCAATCCAATAATCTCATGATCAAGAATCTTTGTTACTGTAAGTGTTATCCGTCCATTTACGGTATCATACCCGGGACTCTGGTCTCTCATTGGCAGACGCACACCGGTTACTTTAAACTTATCAGGAATTTTAATGCTCACTTCGCCATCAATCGCGATTAGCTCCCTGAAGGGTCCTTTCATCATCATCGGGTTAGTCATGTTAACCAGATGAACTGCCATTGAATCTTTCTGACGCCATACCGTAGTTTCAACCAGCCCGGGAGCTTTTACCTTCACTATTGGTTCTTCATTCAGTGCCCAGAGTATCGTGTTCCTGAGTAATTTGCCATGATCATCTGTCAGGTATTGCCAGAAGACTCTGTCAATATCCCATGGGAAATAAGCAATCCTTCCTTTGCCTGTTTCCCTTAAATAAAGTTCTCTGGTATCGGGATCAGGTATCCGGGTATAGACATCCTCCATCGGCAGATCCGGATATGTTGGAATAAGTGTTACGGGGCTGGGGAAAGATGTCCGGGGTGTTACCTTAATCCTGTATATTCCGTTAATTATCCGTCCGGCATCTTCGAGACCCTCCAGAACAGGATGAAACTTGTTTGTTACAGGATCATTCCTCAGCCGTAAATAACTGTTTTGCATAGGTCCTTCAACGCTGCCATCAAATGAAACGCCAAAAAGATCACCAAGTCCAAAATCTTTTCCCGGATTACCTTTTTCATCATACAAAGATGTCTCAAAAGTAGCCAGAATGCTTCCGCCTTTTTCAACAAATTTTCTGATCTGATCACACTGCTGATCTGAAAACCTTGTTACATTGGGAAGTATTAACAGTTTAAACGGGCTAAGCCGTTTATCATCAAGAACATCGGTATTTATCATCTCAAAAGGCATATGCTCTTCTATCAGTGCATGATACATCCCCTGCAGGTGAAACCCGCTGTCCTGCTGCCATGGATTAGAAGTTACGGAAGGCATAGTTGTAGTCTGTTCAGACAAGACTATTGCTACTCTTGCCATCGGCTCAATATTTCGCAGGTAGCGTGCACTCTTAAAATGACGTTCATAGACGGACTCCATTGTTTTAAACCAGCGCATATCGATCGGGGTGGCATTGAATTTGACGAAGCAGGGCAGCATCCCGTTAGCAATGCCGTCGGCGGCCCAGATCTTTAGTTCAGCGTCTGTATTGACAGAGTCCTTCCAGCGAGGCGGGGCCTCCAATCCCACACTGAAAATATGGATAAGAGGTTTAACTCCCATTCCGCCAGCTCTCAGCTCCTTTGCTCCCCTGCCGCTGTTCCATGGTGGAATTGCGCTTGATCTTCCCTGTCTGTCGACAAAGAAAATATCTGAATACTGACCAATGATCTTCCTGTCGGGAAAACCGTTAGGGATAAACCTTGATGTTGATTTTATTTTGCGTACTTCTGCATCCCACAGGAACCACAGGTCTTTAAGCCTTGCAATATTCCACTCCCTGTATTTTGCTGCTACAATTGAAGCTTCAGGCTGAGTACCTCCTCCTGATGCGCCTGCGCCTGAGCCCGCTCCTGATGCACCCCCTCCTTCACCTCCTGCGGTTCTGCCGCCACCCCCCCGGGGCAATTCCAATCCACCGGAAAAATCCCTGAAGTTTTTAACGCAATGCTCGCAATAGCATGTTCCGCTACCACTCCAGCGATTGGAAAAAATTCCTTCAGGTTTGTACATACGCATAATTTCTTTATGAACCTCAGTCATAAAATCAAAGTTATAAGGCCCTAATCCGCAGGTAACCCAAAGATCGGGATTAGCCCAGTGGCGTCGCTTCTGTCCATCAGCAGTTACGGCAATCCAATCGGGATGCGCATCGTAAACATTCTGCCGGACTGCATGAGGGTCGGTTCTGACACAGACTGTAATATCCTGCTTATGGCAACCTTCAATCATATAGCCCAGCAGATCGGAATTGCAGAGCCAGTCACTTCTGTGATGAAGCGGAATTTTGGTGGGGTAAAAGGCCACAACACCGCCGGCACTGAGAAGCGCACCCTCAACATGGATCTTCTTAAAATAATCGAGCCAGAAATCCGGATCACAGTGAAGCGGGTCATTCTCGACAAAGGCGAGTTGCGCCCATCTCAGAGGGCGGTTTGTCCATGTAGCTTCATCTGATTGTAAGAGATTGCTGAATATAGCAGGTCCTACTACTGCACTGGCTCCCCCAATAGTTGTCGTTTTGATAAAATCTCTCCTTCTCATCTTTCTGATTTTTTCATTTAGTCTCTGAACGCGTAAATCCACATTATAATTTCTTCATTAAGCCATTTACGAGGATCGTAAATAATTAAGTTTAAATGTTTTCAAACTACTGAAGAGCTCCTCTGGACTGACTGTCTTAATGCCCGAAGGTAAAATCCTCAGGGGAAGGAATGTAGACAGGGATTTCGTAAAAAACATAGACGCGGCGAATTCATTAAGACCTAATAAAATTACGAAAAAGTGGCCTCAATCAAACTATGGCATATAAATATTGAACAATAAATTGTCCTTTCGAAAACCATTTCTTCTCCCGGTTTCTCAGCGACAATAATGGTCAGGGGTTCAATTGTCTTCTGCCCGTAGCAGCCCGGATCATTCTAATCCAGGTCGGCGGCGAGAATGAAGATTTTGTTCAGCTTTTTGTCTTTGGTTCCAGTTTTGCCTGAGCCCCGGCAAAAGAGACGGAAACTATTTCTGAAAGACTGGCAAGGTTGTATGAATTCATTTTATAAAATAACAAAAAGGCTAGTTATGAGCCTCCCCCAAATTCCCTCATATCAACATAAATTCTTTAAAATGATTTATGTTTTGTCCAGTCACATTAGACCATCTTAGAATTGAAACAAAACATGACACTGAAGAGAATCTAGTCCAGAAAAGAGATTTTGTATTAGTTAGAAAAAACAAAGGAACGGTTATGTCTCAAAGGGATCAAAAAGTTTTAAACGTTTTTTTGCTCTAGCAGAATTTTTTACTAGTCTCCCAACAGCTCCCTCTAATGCAGGACAAGCTCTTAGGTCTTAACAAGAGGAGGATTTGACCCTCCTTCAGAAGGCAAAAGCGGGTTTGGAGTGAAAAGTCCCGATTCTTTCACAATCCTTTCAACCACAGCTTCCCATCCCAGCGTCATCAGATGGATCCCGTTCACTCCTTTTTTGTTTTTTATGGAATCGATAGTTTCAAGCGCTATCTGAATCCCCTCTTCGCTGGCTGAATCGCCAGCTTTCTCCATACGTTTGAGGACATTATCCGGAAGCGTGATACCAGGTACTCTGGCATGAAGATACTGAGCCACATTATAACTTTTCAGAGGGGCAATGCCAACAAGGATATAAACCTTGTCAATAATTCCCCTTTTATCAAGCTGTTCAAGCCACATATCGAGTTTGTCAGGCTCAAATACAATGTTAGTCTGGAAGAACTGGGCGCCCGCATTTACTTTCTTATGATCCCTGATTGCCTGCAGCCCGGGGCTGGATGCAAACGGAGATGTGGCAGCTCCGAGGAAGAATTGAGGAGGATTCTTCATTTTTCTGCCATCAAGATAGATACCCTCATCCCTCATCCTTCTGAGTATCCATAACATCTGTACAGAATCAACATCCACAAAATTCATATCGCTAACAGGCGACGGGCCAACAAGGGGATTATCTCCGGTTATGCAGAGTAAGTTTCTTATGCCCATGCCTGTTGCGCCGATCGCTGTCGACTGCAGCCCGGTCCGTGTAGTGTCGCGTGCAGCTATTTGAAACACCGGCTCAGCTCCCAGGTCATATGCTATCTTACTGCAGGCGATGCTCGACATTTTTGGAGTAGCAGATGAGGCATCTGTGAAATTGATTGCAGAAACAAATGGCTTTACCATTTCAATGTCTCTGATCAGTTTGCCTCTATTTGCACCGAGGGGCGGAACAATCTCCGTAGCAACAACAAATTCACCTTTTCTTAACCGTCGTTCCAGTTCTGAAACCGGTTCGGTATATGCAGGAGGATGGTAACCTGAATCACCCTGCCACCAGGCGGGCTGTCTCACAGTCATGAAGACACTCTCCCAGGCTGCTGACTTCTTTTTTCTGTCGTTTGAAAAGAAACTTCTGATGAATTTGCCGGTGCCAACGAATCTTACCTGTCTTGCCACATCACCCCATGTCTCACAACCCACGCTGCTCCAGTCAAGAGGAGGAAGAACCTCAAGAAGTTTCTCTTCCCGTCCCTTTCTTAATGCCCGCTCAAAAATGGAATTCCAGATACAGCGGCGGGTCTCATCAACATAACAGTTCTTTTTAGGGGTAACTCCGCCGCAGGGGCCGTTTCTCATTCCCTTCGGGCATTGCATCGGGCATATGAATGCAGTTTCCTGAAGAATACAATTGCCGCACATCATGCATCCGAAAAGCGGGCCCTTAACAAGTAATTCAGTCCTGGCCAGGATCCTCCGGCCAAATTTTTCTTTTTTAAAAGGATAGAAAGCAGGCTGCCAGCGACGGGCAGGTTTAATTCCGGACATTATCAGTTAAATTAGTCTTTTCTGTCTGGGAGGTAATTTTAACAACGGCTCTGGAAATATTCCACAAATCTTACGGCAAAATCATCTCTGCCCAGAACAAGGTCAGTTGCCCGGACAATCGGAGTGATCTTTTCAGGATTGGCTATCGGGCAGGTCAGTCCGTTGTGGATAGATAATGCCATGAAGGCGGTATTCAGCGATTCCCTGTCCGGTAATCCGAATGATATGTTGCTTGCCCCCATGGTTATATTCTGTCCGAGTTTCTGATGGACAAGGCGAATAGTTTCAAGTGTAACAAGGCAGGCGCGGGGGTCGGCGCTCACCGCCATTGCAAGGGGATCAATAATAACGTCTTCCCGGTTAATACCTGATCTGACGGCCCTCTCAAGTATCTTTTCAGCGATGGCTACTCTTTTCTCGGGGTCATGTGTTATGCCATCATCGTCCATGCATAATCCTATTATTGCAGCACCATACTCTTTTGCTACCGGCAGGAGAGTTTTCAGGGAGACCTCTTCCCCGTTAACCGAGTTGATAAGACATTTTCCCCTGGCAGCTTTAAGCGCTGCCTCTATGGCTTCAGGATTGGGAGAGTCGATGCAGAGGGGAATGTCAAAAACGTCCTGAATTGCCCTCACGGCTTCAGGAAGAAGGCTCACATCATCGACTCCGGGATATCCGACATTTACGTCCAGCACATCAGCACCTGCTTTAATCTGGCTTTCAGCCAGTTCCAGAACAAATTTAAAATTCCGCTCCTGTAATGTCGTTACCAGCTTTTTTCTGCGGGTGGGATTGATCGATTCACCGATAATTACTACCGGCCCGTCAGTGTCAATAACTACCTCTTTTGTTATACCAGAAAGAATTGTTCTCATTTTTAAAATTGATTCTACCCCCTTCCCCCCCCCGGAGAGGAAATGAAGTCTTAAACAGCTTGTCCCTTCTCCCCTGGGGGAAGTCCCGACAGCAATCGGGAAGGTTGGGGGTCAGTTACAATATCACAGATAAAAATTCATTCATATATTCGAATTGACTTCAGGACACAAACTGTTTCAGATAGTTTACAGCTCCCTGGGGGTCGGGAGAATAGAAATCGGCTCCTATCTTTTTACAATATTCCATTGTCACCGGTGCTCCCCCGACCAGAACTCTTGAATCAGGATTATTCTCCTTTATTGCAGTGACCGTCTTCCGCATGTTCTCCATTGTTGTGGTAAGAAGGGCTGACAGACCGATCACAGCGCCCGGGTTATCCGATAGTGTCTTAAGAAACTTGTCGGTCGCCACATCAACGCCAAGATCAATTACCTCCCAGCCTCCGCCTTCAATCATCATCGAGACCAGGTTTTTCCCGATATCATGCAGGTCGCCTGCAACCGTTCCGATTATAAATTTACCTTTCCTTTTTGTCTCTCCCGACTGAAAATAAGGCTTAAGATGAAACATCGCAGCGCTCATCGCTTTTGCAGACATAAGCATCTGCGGAACATAGATCTGTTTGAGACTGAATTTATTACCCACATTTGCCATTGCCGGGATCAATGCTTGTTCAAGAATATCATCGGGTTTAAAACCCTGCATAATTGCCTTCTGAGTTATCTCATAGGCACCATCATGATCTTTAAGTTGAGGAGGATATGGAGATTTTTTATCCACTTTGCCTGTCTCTACGGCTTCAAGCAGTTTTTCAAGTAAGTCTTTCATATTCCTGTATTCTTTTAAAAATATCTTAGGTCCATTACAAAAATAATGGACCTGGTGCTTACTATCTACAACTATATTTACTATATTTAGTGCTATATTAACATTTCAATAACTTTTTGTTTATAATATACCATTATGTCTGCTCAATTCGAAAAAATATTTGTCAAAGAGAATGAATCGTTTTTTATCGGGATTTTTCAAGACAATCTTGATAAAATCACCTGGCATTATCATAATAATTATGAAATAAGTTTCATTACAGAAGGAACAGGGAAGCGTATTGTAGCTGATTCTATTGTTGAATTTCAGCCTGGAGACCTGGTATTTATTGGTCGCAATCTTCCTCATGTGTGGATTGCGGATAAAGAATCCTGGGCACCATCTAACCGATTCCTGGAAATGGTGGTTCTGCAGTTCACCTCCGATGTCTTATGTCCGCAATTATTATCTCTTCCTGAACTTAAAAATGTTGTTAAAGCTCTTGCCTTCTCAGAGCGAGGTATCCAGATTGTGGGACAGACACTAAATGAGGTGAGTGATATTATGCTTCAACTCCCATACACTAATAGCTTTGAGAGAATGCTACTTTTCTTCAAGATGATGGACATGATCGGAAGGAGCAATACTAATATACCACTCGCAAGCAGAGACTATCTCAGAGGGCGATTCGCTACTGGCAACAAGCGGATTGAATCTATACACGAATACTTGATGAGAAACTACCGCGAACAAGTGAGCCTGGAGAAATTAGCAGCATTGGTTAATTTAGCCAAAGGATCCCTGTGCCGTGTTTTCAAGAGTAATATGGGGATGACTATATTCGAATACCTCAATAGGATAAGAATAGAGTTTGCCTGCAAATTATTGATGGATGAAGACCTTAGCATGACTGAAGTATGCTTTGACAGTGGCTACAGTAACCTCAGTCATTTCAACAAACAATTTAAAAAAAATACAGGAGTACCACCTTCGGAATACCGAAAACGTTTTAAAGGATTGTCAGCAGATAACTTCTCATCGACAGATTGACGAGTAAACAGAAAGAAAATCTCCTGAATTGAATTAAACCCAAACATCCCAAATTTATAAATAGGTGTATCAGGACAGAAAAGGATATTATAGAGGTTGGGTGTTTATAAAGAACATTAATGAATAAATAAACTTGGTTTGGATTGATTTAGAAGGTAGTATCGAAAAATATCATTTAAACCGCGACCATGAAGAATTAATAAGATTTGAAGGAAAATAGTCTTAAGATATATAATGAACGGGTTAAGTGTTATAGGTATATTAGGTTAGATGTTTATTATTATAAACGCAGTCCTGCTCATGCGCAGGACTGTTTTTATTAATATTTTTTAGTATATAGTTTTAATAAATTGAAGCATGCATAATGAGAGTATACATAATATAATAAAAGCAACCTGTTATTTGTAACTTTAAAATCCTTAGTATTTTTATTATAAATCATGAACATTAGAAACTAACAAAAACAAAATCCTATGAAGAAATTAGTATTAATGGTATTTGTATTATGCGCATTATTCATTGATGGAGTAAATGCACAAAAGTGGAAGCCAACTGCTTCTACAATTAAAACCAAATGGGCTGACGAAGTAACACCTGAAAATGTATGGTCAGAATATCCGCGTCCTCAGTTTGAACGCAAAGAGTGGATGAATTTAAACGGACTTTGGTCTTATTCTCTTCAGGCGAGAAATCTGCCAATGCCAAAAAAATTTCAGGGAAACATACTGGTTCCTTTTTGCATTGAATCTTCCTTGTCCGGTGTAGGTATGGAAATGTTGCCAACTGATCGTTTGTGGTACAGGAGAGAATTTTCTATTCCTCAAAGCTGGTCAGGTAAAGACATTATCATCAATTTTGATGCCGTTGACTGGTCAGCGACAGTCTGGGTTAATGGTGCTTTGGTTGGAACACACAGGGGAGCTTATGATCGCTTTTCCTTTGATATTACTCCTTACCTCAAGAAAAGTGGAGCCCATGAGCTTGTAGTTTGTGTTGACGACCCGTCAAGTTACGGATCACAAGCCCGTGGAAAACAGCAAATGCCACAACAAGGGATCTGGTATACCCCGGTAAGCGGAATATGGCAAACAGTTTGGCTAGAAGCAGTTTCGCCTGAAGCTTATATGAAAGAAGTCAGGATTACACCTGACATTGACCAGCGGAATGTAACATTAATACCAATGCTGAATAAGGCTCTGCCACCTGATTTCACTGTAAAAATAACGATATTGGATGATGCAAGGGTAATAGCGACAACAACTGTTCCTGCTGACAATAAAGTGGTTGTTAATCTGGAAAATCCAAAACTATGGTCGCCTGATAACCCTTTCCTTTATTCCGTTAAAATGGAACTCACCAACAAGGCCGGGCAGGTAATTGATGTAGTGAATAGCTACTTCGGAATGCGAAAAATCAGTCTTGGGCACGATGGCATAGCAACAGTTTTGCATCTAAACAATAAACCCTTGTTTCACTATGGGACGTTAGACCAGGGCTGGTGGCCTGATGGTTTGCATACGCCGCCCTCTGATGAGGCGATGAGATATGATATAGAGATAACTAAACAAATGGGATTCAACATGATCAGAAAGCATATAAAAATTGAGCCTGACCGTTGGTATTATCATTGTGATAAACTGGGAATTATGGTCTGGCAGGACATGCCATCAGGAATGACTATAATCCCTCTTGGCCCGCCGGATAACCGAACTATCCGTCCGGAATTTGTTCCGAGAACCGGCGCCGACTTAAATCCCAGGTCTGATCACGCAGCACAATTTGAGTGGGAATTAAGAAGAATGATTGACAGCCATTACAATTCACCCAGTATTGTAATGTGGGTGCCATTCAATGAAGGCTGGGGACAATATGCTACTTGTCGTATTTCAGATGCCATCAAAGCACTGGATCCCACGCGTCTGGTAAACTCTGTAAGTGGATGGGCATTAAGACCGTGTGGTGATATTTACGACATACATTCTTATCAGGTTGAAGTAAATGTTCCGCCACTTACTATTGACAGGGCTTCTGTTCTAGGAGAATATGGCGGAATTGGATTACCTGTCCCAGGCCATCTTTGGAATCCTGAAATGAGAAACTGGGGATATCAAACGTATCAGTCGGCTGAAGAACTCTTAAAGAACTATATCTATAAGTTCAACCAGATAGTTGAAATGAAAAAAACAAAAGGTCTTTCAGCAGCTGTTTATACGCAAACTACCGATGTCGAAGGGGAAGTTAATGGGTTGATGACTTATGACCGGAAATTGATTAAAATACCAGTAGAAGTACTCAATAAGACACATTCTGTTCTTTACGAATAACTGGGATTTGAATAGTTAATTGTCTTCTGTATCAATTAACTAAAAATTGATTTAAATAAGTGATATACCTGAGGTGGTGACCTTAATTCGCCTCTTCCGGAAGGTGGATTTTGGCCGATCACTCCAGGTTGGGATACTTATAACCTAATTTTCTAAATTAAAAGAT
>DIKJ01000259.1 GCA_002424525.1 Bacteroidales bacterium UBA5621
CTGATCTTTGAATCATCATCCATCTGGTTCCTTACTCTTTCCATTATCTGGTCGTGTGTCAGCCCGTTTCTCTGCACAATTCTTTCAATCCTCTCTTCCAGCGGAGCAATAACAGTGGCGACCCTGTCAACAAGCTTATATCCCCCGCTCTCAAAGAGAATGGCTGCTTCCATTATAACATAGGGGGTCTGCTGATTTGCCGTCCATCCTGCAAAATTAGCAAAAACAACGGGGTGTATTATGGAATTGATCTTCTCGAGCAAGAGCTTGTCATTGAAGATAAGGCTGGCCAGCCGCTGCCGGTCAAGATTTCCGCCGGTATATAGATCGGTACCTGCAACTGAATTGATCTGCCGGATAATTTCAGTGTTATTGTCCATTATTTTCCTGGCTTCCAGGTCTGCCAGAAAGACAGGGATCCCCAGAACTTCAAAGACCTTGCAGACTGAGGTCTTGCCACTGCCGATGCCACCTGTGATTCCCAGTCTGAAAACGGATCTGCTCATCTCGATTTCCTTTCGATAATGAAATCAACTTCTGTGGGAGAGATCCTGAGGGAATTCACGAACGTTGGGACATTTCTGACTTCGACGGTGATTTTCTGAGACGAGTTAAGATTTGCCCTCCTCAGATCTATAAATATGTCGAAAGGTCTGTCTTTGAGTTTCGCATAATCAGTAACAGCCACAAAGCATTTAACCGTTACGGCATCAGGAAAGATCTTGACATCTATCGTGTCGGGAATATTAACTATTCTGACAGGCACCAGCAGTTCAGCCTCAGTAAACTGCTCAACCGGAATGGTGACATTCACCCTCTTCTCCGAGAGACTGTATTTCTCTGAGGCAACGAGTACCAGATTTCTTTTGACAGTCTCGCTGAGGCCTGTAAGCTTCCTGAATCTTGTCTTTATGGTGCTTATGGTGTCGAGTATATTGCGCGGACCTGTAATTACGACAGAATCGGGATCAACCACCAACGATCCTTTAACAAAATATTGCCTTTCCGTGTTAACTTCAATATCAGGGGTAACAGGAACAGATTTTGAAACGATATGGTCGAAGGAGAAGAACAGGGTATCTGGTTTTATCGAGGTAATCTGGCAGTCGGTCCTCAGCTGGCTTGTGAGCCTCGGGACCAGGCCGGAGGTCATGATATAATAGGTAAGGGTCCGGCTTCCCGGTACCCTCCTGTAATTGACGCTTGAAATGTCTATCATCACCGGAGTGCGGCTTCCCGCAAGCCTCAGCTTAAGAATAGAGTACCCCGGGCCCTTCAGGTAGAGGTTCAGCCTTGGCGGCAGATCTTCCACAAGCACCCTGTCTGTGGGAAGATTGATATATTTTACGGGATATCTTATTTCTGCCTCAATATCCTTTGCCAGGGAATTCAGGAACCAGAAAACAAATGAAAGGAGCAGGAAAAAAATAAAAACCACGACGTCCCTGTTGGCAGGACTTCCGGGTGTACCCAGAAAGCTCCGTAACCATGCCCAGCTTATCCCTTTCATCAAGAATCATTTAAGGATCCGGCTATTTCTGCTCGACCTCAGTCGGGTCCTTCAGCAGGGCACTTTTATCGACTTTAAGTTTCAGGTCACCTCCGACCTCCAGCATCACATAGTTATCCTTAACATCGTACACCCTTCCGTAAATACCTCCGGTGGTAACGACTTTATCACCCTTCTTAAGTGAACTTCTGTAACTGGTCATCTCCTTTTGTTTCCTCATCTGGGGTCTTATCATGAAGAAATAAAAGACGACAAAAACAAGGATCAGAGGGAGGAAGGTCACGAGGGTATTACTCTGACCGGAAGCTCCTCCGGCCGGTTGCCCCATTAAAAACAGATAAGCAAGATTGGTCATTTTTGTAATTATTTGGTTATTATTTGCAATTGGTTACTGGTTGCTGGTTTGCTGCCCGCAATCCGCAAGGAGAACAGATATGGCAACCAGCATAAGCGTTATTGTTCCTTTCATCATAATCTTCTGAAACTTTTATACATCTTCCCTTACGGTTTCTCCCACCAGGCCCCTGCCCTGCTTGTTAAAAAGACCCTCTTTCCTTATTTCCCTGACTATATTATCAAGAATTCCGTTCACAAAGGTACTGCTTTTTGATGTACAATAATATTTGGCTATTTCTATATACTCGTTCAGGGTGACCTTTACCGGTATCTCAGGAAATTCAAGAATCTCGGTGACTGCCAGTTGCATAACCAGGATATCCATAAGCGCAATCCGTTCCAGCTCCCAGTTGGTTGTGTTGTTCTCTATAAGTTCCGAGCATCTTCCGGAATTAACGACAGCTTTTCTGAATAAAAGTATTACAAAATCCTTGTCCTCTTCATTTTTAAACATTGGCAACAATCCGGTTCTTTCGCCAGAATCGGGTCTGAACTTTTTAAGTGTTTTTTCAACCATCGCGGTAACATACTCGAGATCGTCGTTCCAGTAGATGCTCTGCTCTTCAATGTTTGTCAGAAAGTCCTCGCACCCTGTAATAAGGTCGGTGATCAGCCTGATGATGAATTTCCTGTCGTTCAGATAACTATTATCCTCCGACAGCAGGTAGTCGTTATAAACTTCCCAGCCGATCATTTTGTTATAGAGCATGCGGGGTACATGTGGATTATTAACCCATGAAATTTTTGTTGCTGAAATGTACCTGTTAAGCGCAAGGTTGTCATTTAGCTGTTTAATAACCTGATTATCAACAAATTTTCTTATCGGATTGAGGTCATCCGGTGTAGGGACCCTCTTGCGAAGGGCCTGATCGATTCTTTCAGATGCTATTTTAGCCAGCTCGAGTACAAGCAGGAGGAGATAATGATAAAGATCGTAGGTTTTGTTAATGCTGAACAACAGTTCTTTTTCAGCCAAGGCCAGATCGTCATCATCCCTGCGGTTAAAGGCATAAAGTATGAGTAAAGCTTTAATGCGTAGAAGTCGTCTGCTGATCATTGATAAAGAACCTCTGATTTCGCTGCAAAAATACTCTTTTTCCTGTACTGTCAAAACAACTATGCTAAAAATAAGCACTATCGGATGCTCCTGTTTTGATTTTAAAAATATTTGCTACATTTGACAGTCGATAACCAGCCTAACACTAACAGACTCAGAGATGGAAGAAGAAACCGGAGCAAAAGAAGCAACGAACGGTGCTGATGAAAAAATTATCAGGGAAGAGATCTATACGAAAGTTGTAAGGGCCGGGAAGAGAACCTATTTTTTTGATGTAAAGGCCACCCGGAAAGATGACTACTACCTCACAATTACTGAAAGCAAGAAGAGACTGGGGAAAGAAGGAAAGATCTTCTATGAGAAGCATAAGATATTTCTATACAAGGAGGATTTTGAAAAGTTCGCTGAAGGTTTAAAGGATGCTGTCACCTATATTGATGACGGCAAGGAAATCATAAGGGAGACCGGATCGCCGGCCGGTGATGAGATCAGGCAGGAATCCGGTGAAATGGCATCAGAGGAGTTCACAAATATTGAATTCGACGACCTTGGCAAGAAATAAGGGAGAACCTGATGAATGTCTGATTATATCCTTCTTATTCTGGCGATTATCCTGATGCTTGTTGGTATTATCGGATGCCTTGTTCCTGTTCTTCCCGGCCCGCCAGTGAGTTTTCTCGGACTGGTTCTGCTTCATTTCACAAAGTTTGCCTTTTTTCCGACCGGAATACTTATCACCATGGCAGTTATCGCCTTGCTGGTGACGATCCTTGATTACATAGTACCGGTTTGGGGTACAAAGAAATTCGGTGGTTCCAAATACGGGACAAGGGGGGCAGCCGTGGGTCTGGTCATCGGGTTGTTCCTCGGGCCGGCCGGAATAATTATCGGTCCTTTCGTCGGGGCGCTGGTTGGCGAGCTGATTTTCAAGGATGATCTGAGATATGCGTTCAGGGCAGGATTTGGCAGTCTCCTGGGGTTCCTTACCGGTATCGGGCTGAAGCTTGCCGCCTCATTACTGATGACCTTCTATTTCGTCAAGGAGCTTGTTGGCTAGCACAGAGCGTAGAGCGTAGAGCGTAGAGCGTAGAGCGTAGAGCGTAGAGCGTAGAGTGTAGGTCAGGGATTTCCGAGGGTTGCAACCATCACGGCCTTTATAGTATGGAGCCTGTTTTCAGCCTCATCAAACACTACGGAACGTTCTGATTCAAACACATCCTCGGTGACTTCCATGCCATCAAGACCAAATCTCCTGTAGATATCCTCTCCCATCTTCGTTTCCCTGTTATGGAAAGCCGGCAGGCAATGGAGAAATTTGACTTTCGGATTACCTGTTTGTTCAATTATTTCAATATTGACCTGGTAAGGCTTAAGAAGCTTTATCCGCTCCTCCCATACTGAATCTGATTCTCCCATTGAAACCCAGACGTCGGTATAAAGAAAATCGACACCCCGTACTGCTTCATCAACATTATCGGTCACCGTGATCCTGGCTCCGGTTTCACCTGCAATGGTGCGGCAAACATCAATCAGCTCTTTTGACGGCTGGAATTCGGCGGGTGCAGCGGCCCTGAAATCCATGCCCATTTTTGCAGCGCCCACCATCAGCGAGTTACCCATATTATAGCGTGCATCCCCGAGATAGCAGAAAGATATCTCATTTAGAGGCTTGTCAGAATGTTCGAGCATGGTCATCAGATCAGCAAGAATCTGTGTCGGATGGAACTCGTTCGTAAGACCGTTCCAGACCGGGACCCCGGCATAACGGCCCAGCTCCTCAACGATCTCCTGTCCGAATCCGCGGTATTCGATACCATCATACATACGGCCCAGGACCCTGGCTGTATCCTTCATTGATTCCTTTTGTCCGATCTGCGAACCGGTGGGGCCTATATATGAGATGTTTGCGCCCTGATCGAAAGCGGCAACCTCAAAAGCACAGCGTGTCCTTGTGGAGGCCTTTTCAAAAATCAGGGCGATGTTCTTTCCTTTCAGTTTTTGTATTTCGGTGCCGTTATATTTGGCTTGTTTGAGATCTGCGGCAAGGCCGAGCAAATAGTTTATTTCTTCTGGTGTAAAATCAAGAAGCTTGAGAAAATTTCTGTTCCGGAGATTGACTGACATGGTCGAAGAGTTGTTTTATTTGAAGGGACGAAAGTAATGAATTAATTCGGAAAAATCACTCATACTCCATCGTGATTTTCGAGCCGTATTTCTTGTCTGCCAGCTTGAATGCTTCAGTTATAACGCTCATTTTCCCTCCCTCCCTTATAAAGTTCAGGCAGGCAATTATCTTGGGCTCCATGCTGCCTTTCGCAAAATGTCCTTCATTCAGTAATTTTACAGTGTCTGCATAATTCAGGAACTCCCTGATCTGCTGGTCCGGCTTTTTGTAGTTAACGTAGATATATGGCACATCCGTAAGTATGTAAAACTCATCAGCACCTATGAGGGTAGCGAGAAGAGATGACGCAAGGTCTTTGTCTATTACTGCTTCAGCCGGCCTGACATCATTCTTTTCGTCGATATAAACCGGAACCCCTCCTCCACCGGCAGCAATAACAATGTTTCCCTTTCTGGCAAGATCACCGATTATCTTATGGTTCATAACCCCAATAGGCACCGGGGAGGGGACAACACGCCTGAATCCCTCCTTAGCCTTCACCTCTTCCTTAAAGATCCAGCCCTTCTTTTTTGCCAGTTCATCAGCCTCCTCTCTGGTATAGATCTTCCCGATCCGCTTCTGCGGATCGTTGAAAGCCTCATCACTGATATCAACAATGACCTCATTGACAATGCATATGACATTCTTTTGAATGCCATGTTTGTTGAGAACATTTCTGAACATCCTGTCGATCATATACCCTATGCCACCCTGTGTATCTGCAACACAGATATCAACCGGCATCTGGGCAATACCGTACAGGTGCTCACCGGCATCGTTGCGCATCAGAATATTGCCTATCTGCGGTCCGTTTCCATGAGTGATTACCAGGTCGTAACCCTCCCTGAGAAGGAAGATAAGGTTATCGAGAGTCTCGGAAGTGTTATCTTCCTGTTCATCAATAGTCCCTATCTGGTTGTCTCTCAGCAGGGCGTTGCCTCCCAGGGCAACCACTGCAAGTTTTTTGCTCATAAATACCCGTTATAAAATATTTTGCCAGAATATCTGTTCTATCTGTAAAAGGAATATGTAGATCACAAAGTTACCAAAATATTCTGACCTCCGACAGGCGGACCGCCAGTAGTATTTATGCTGAAAATGACTGATCCCTATGCCGGATATAACTATAAATAACAGACGAAAGAAAGGTCAAGAAAAAAAAAACGTTACATTTACAAAATCAAAAAAAAATATTCGTGAGATTCAGATTCGGGTTATTGATTTTGGTTGTTTTAGCAATAACCAGCTACTCCTGTAAAGAAAGGGGAGGAAAAAATATAAGTCAGGGTGAGATCCATTATACCATTGAATACGTTGGTAAATTCGGTCCTCTCCCGGAAGAGTTCAGACCTAAGAATCTGATCGTCTCATTCAAGAAGGACAAGATACTTTATGAAATGTTGTCTCCGATCGGCAATTCGGGCGTGATAAATCTTGCCAATCCCGGAAAAGACATCTACGACACTTACATAAGCCTTTTTACCATTCGCTATTTTTATGATTCCGAAAGGGATGAGGTTCAGCCGGGTTTTGAGGCAATGGCGGGAATGGAGATCAATAAGACCTCCAAAACAGCTGTGATCTGCGGTTTCAACTGCAAGAATGCTGAAATAACATTCCCGCAGGACAGAAATAAGAGGTTCAGCATATGGTATACAGACGAAATTGACATTAAAAATCCTAACATTACCAACCCCTATCAGGAAATAGACGGTGTGCTGATGAGTTTTCTCTTCATAATGGGTGGTTCGGAACTTCATTTTACGGCTGAGACGGTCTACAAAAAAGAGATCTCCGACAGGATGTTCGAAAGAAGGGAAAAATTCAAGAGGGTGTCAAAAGAAGATATAAACAAGTTTATCATCAAAATGATAAATCTTTAATTAATAGTATATAAAGATCTGTTTCCCTGAATTATTCAAGCTGCAAAATCCACCCGCTCCACATTAGTATGATTCAAAATTGTTACCTTTGCGTTGCTTATGAAAAATACGACGGCAGAATTGAAAAATAGCTGCTTAAAGCTTGTTTAACAGATTAAAAAGTGAAGGAAGAGAAAGGCAAAAAGACGACCAAGGGTCGTGAAAAAAGTAAAAATTTCTTCAGTGACGAGAGGCTGAAATTTGTTATCGGAATACTCCTTACCGGATTTGCGATGTACCTTCTTCTTGCCTGTATCGGATTTATGTTCTGGTGGAGGACGGATGCAAGTTTTCCCATTTCGGAGATTTTTTCGGGGCCTGAAGTACAGGTAAGAAACTGGGCAGGGAAAAGCGGATACTGGCTTGCCTATATGTTAATAAGGAACGGATTCGGTTACGGCGCGTTTTTCATCCCCCTTATGATCGGCGCTGCAGGATTGTATCTTCTTGATTTTCCCAGGCTCGGTTTATGGAAGCTGATTACGAGGCTCACATTCGCAACCATTATTCTTTCACTTATCCTGGGTTTTATTTTCGGCAAGGCAGGTGGATATCTTGAAAGTGGTCCCGGCGGAGCCCAGGGATATGAAGTAACAAGGTGGCTCAATGCCTTTATGGGGAAGATAGGGACCGGCATTCTTATCACCGTGATAACGATTGTTTACCTTATTTTTTCGCTTAACATCAGGCCGGATATATTCCTTAAGGTCATACCCTCATTCTTAAAAAGAAACATGGCCGGACTTGAAGGGGTTAATATAGCAACAGATCCGGTAATCGCAGGGATGGAAGAGTCTCCTGCCACACCCGGGGAAGGGAGTGATCTTAAGTTTATTGTCAGGAACAGGACTGGAAAAACCGGCAGTGACGATGAAGATGAAGATAGAACCGTTCTCCTTCATGACGGATCGATAATACACGATTTTGACACCGACATTGTATCAAAAAAAGCCAGTGATGTTCCCATTAACATCCTGAAGCCTGAGGCAGACGATCTTCTGTCAGATCAAGAAGTTGAAAAGATCATGGAGAACTATGATCCGCGCCTCGATCTGTCACATTACAAGTTCCCTCCGGTTTCCATTCTGAAGGATCATAAATCCGAAAGTGCATTTGACAATACTGAAGTTTTTGATAACAAGGAGAATATAATAAAGACCCTGGGCGATCATAAGATAAGCATCAGACATATTTCGGCAACAGTCGGACCAACAGTCACATTATATGAGATTGTTCCTGAAAGGGGAGTAAGGCTTGCCCGGATCAAGTCGCTCGAGAACGATATAGCCCTTAATCTCTCAGCTTTGGGCATAAGGATCATTGCGCCAATCCCGGGAAGGGGAACAGTAGGGATTGAGGTGCCCAATAAAAGGCCTGAGGTGGTTTCCATGAAATCCCTTATATCCTCCAAGGCATTCCAGGAAAATAAGTTTGAGATTGCCCTGGCTCTCGGGCGGACGATCACAAACGATCCGTATATAGTGGATCTTACAAAAATGCCGCATCTCCTGGTGGCAGGGGCAACAGGACAGGGTAAATCTGTCGGGATCAATGCAGTGATAACATCTATTCTTTACAAGAAGCATCCTGCTGAAATCAAGTTTGTGCTTATCGATCCGAAAAGAGTGGAACTGCCACTATATACAAAAATCGAGCGTCATTTCCTGGCAAAACTGCCCGGAGAGGAGGATGCCATAATTACTGACACACAGAAGGTGATTAACACCCTCAACTCCCTCTGCATAGAGATGGATAACAGGCTGGAGCTGATGAAAGGAGCCCAGGCACGTAACATAAGGGAGTATAATGAGAAATTCATCTCCCGAAAGCTTAACCCGGAAAAGGGTCACAGATATATGCCCTATATTGTCCTGATCATCGATGAGTTCGCTGACCTGATCATGACTGCCGGCAGAGAGATTGAAGGTCCTATCGGAAGGCTGGCTCAGCTTGCAAGGGCTATCGGGATTCATCTCATTATTTCCACCCAGAGGCCATCCACCAATATCATTACAGGCTTCATCAAAGCCAACTTTCCCACCAGGATAGCTTTCAGGGTATTCTCCTCCATCGATTCCAGGACTATACTTGATGCCACGGGAGCTGATCGTCTTGTTGGAAGGGGCGATATGCTGGTATCCTCAGGGAGTGAGCCGGTAAGGGTCCAGTGTGCTTTTATCGACACTCCTGAAATTGAAGAACTGACAGAGTATATCGGAGCACAGCAGGGATATGCCGATGCAATGCATCTTCCTGAGTTTATTGACGATAGTGATGCCGGAACCATGGATATTGACCTCAGGAAAAGAGATCCCATATTTGATGAAGCGGCCAGGCTGGTCGTGCAGCATCAGCAGGGTTCAACCTCCCTTATCCAGAGGAAGCTTTCAATCGGGTATAACAGGGCAGGACGCATAATAGATCAGCTGGAAGCCGCAGGAATAGTCGGTCCCTTCGAGGGAAGCAAGGCCAGGGATGTACTTTGTATGGACCTGATAGCTTTGGAACAGATTTTGAGGCAGCTTGAGTAAAGAAAAGCCGCAATGAAAAGGATACTCTTGTTTTCCGTCATTCTTCTGGTCCCGCAAATATCAAGGACTCAGAGTGATCCTGAAGCAGTCAGGATACTTGACAGGTTCTCTGCAACGGCGCTTTCAGCCCCCTCCGTTTCGATGAAATTCAATGCTGTTACAATTGATCAGCTCGAAGGTTTTACCGATACCATCCCTGGCTCGATCATCTTAAGCAAGGACAAATACCGGCTCGACCTGATTGACAATATGATCTGGTTCAACGGCGAAACGTCATGGAACTACCTGCCGGCCGAAAATGAGGTGACCATTACGAAACCGGACAGGAACGATGACTCTTTCATGAGCCGGCCGTCATCCATCTTCACCATGTATAAAAAAGACTACAAGAACAGGCTGGTGGAAGAGACCTCTGACCGTTACATAATCGACCTCTATCCTGAAGACATAAAGAGCGACCTCATCCGGATCCGGCTGACCATAGGGAAGCCATCATTGAATATCAGGGCACTTGAGTACAAAAACAAGAACGGTCTGACCATCACCCTCCTGGTAACGGAATATGATCTGAAACAGAAACCTGATCAGTCGCTCTTTACATTCCAGCCGGGCAAATACAAGGGTATTGAAATCGTTGATATGCGCTGACCAGCAGATTATCAGCGGGCCGGGTACGCTATCCTGGCATGGTAAATATTTGTAAGCCTCTTAAAGAATACAGCCTTGATATCCGAAATGTCCTTATATGTCAGAGGAGTATCGGAAAATTGCCCGTCCTGCTCCTGCAGGTAGATGATCCTCTCAACAAGTTCATTAATGTTCTCGTCGGAATAGCTTGCCAGAGTCCGGGAAGAGGCTTCAACCGCATCTGCCATCATCACAATCGCCGTCTCTTTGGAGAATGGTTTAGGCCCGGAATAGGCAAACTCTTTTTCCATGTTACTGCTCCTCGGATTCAGATCGAGATATTTCTTGTAAAAGAAGTAGGCCACGGTTGTTCCGTGATGTGTCTGAATAAAATCAGTTATGGGTGAAGGAAGCTTATATTTCTTTGCCATTTCAACACCCTTTGCAACATGGTTTATTATGTATTTTGAACTTGTAAGCGGATCGAGCATGTCATGCGGACTGAATCCCTCCACCTGGTTTTCGATAAAGTATTCCGCCGAGTTTATTTTCCCGATATCGTGGTAAAGAGCTCCCGTGCGTACAAGCAAATGGTTGGCTCCTATCTCCCTGGCTGCCTCCCCGGCAAGGTTGGCAACCTGCAGGGAGTGCTGAAATGATCCCGGTGCCTCTTCCGCAAGTCTTCTTAATAAAGGCTGGTTTGTATCCGACAATTCAAAAAGTGTTGCATCCGAAAGGAATCTGAAAGTCTTTTCGAAAATAAAGATCAGAGGATAACTGAGCATGAGCAGCATGCCATTCCCCGCAAACCACATGTAATTCTTCCAGTTCATATTCGCTATGCTTCCCTCCTGCAGTATGCCGATTCCGAAATAGACTACCGAATAGGCAAGGAAAACCATTAAAGCGGTGAAAAAGAGCTTGGAGCGTCTGTAGAGCGTTGTCAGGGAGAATATTGCCACTACCCCGGCGATGAAATTCATGAAAACAAATTCAAATGAATTAGGAACGATGAATCCGGCCAGCATTATCGCCACCAGATGGATAAAAAGGGCAAGCCGTGAATCGTAGAAAGTCCTTATAACGATCGGTATAATCGCGAATGGAATCAGGAAAACAGCATCATTCGGCATATATGTCACCAACCGGGTGATAATGAAAAAGAGCAGTATGATCAGAATTATGAAGAATGTCTTATGTGTGGAACTCAGAACCTCAAACCTGAAATTATACATGAACAGATAGAGCACAAGATAACATGAGGCTACAATCATCAGTCTTCCAAAAAGGACGAACCATCTGTCGTACTGACCAAGCCTTTTTTCGTATTCTTTTTTAAGCGATTCGAGGATCAGGAATTTTTCGTCACCTACAATTTCACCGCTTGTGATTATCAGTTCTCCTCTCTGGATCAGTCCCCTGCTGAGGCTGATCTCTCTGATCAGTCGTTCTTTTACTGCGGCTGAAGTTACCGCATCGTAGATAAGGTTAGGCTTAATGAAGTTGTAAAAGGCTACCGACTCTACAAATGCTGATGCATCTTTCTCATTGGATTCCAGCAGGCTTTTTTCCAGTTGATTCTTCCTGTTGCTGGCGAGCTGATATGCATCCTTCTGACTCAGGACACCAGCCACCTGCCACTGCTCGGCGATCCTCCCTTTTACCACTGTGATCACGCCCTTCCTTAGATCAGGAATGCCAGCAATATCCATTCCCTCGAATATACCTCTTTCGTAAATATTTCTAAGTATTTCTGAAAGGTCTCTCCTGATGTAGTTTAAAGTCCGCACTGAAACAGACGGCTTGTCTGACTCCGGAGCAGGGGCAAGCTCACTAAGATATTTCTCAAATTCCTGAAGTTCTCTTGCCTCAACTTCACTGTCGAATCTGAAATATGGGGCGAAATTGCTGATTATACTGTCCTGTTCCCTTGCGACAACACTCTCGGGCTTCAGAACAGGAAAATCCCAGGGAGCTATCAGGGGAGTGTTCAGCCACGGTCTGCCTTTTTGAAATTCGTACCTGAACTTGCCTTCACGTGGAGAGATCAGGACCACAAAAGCGATACTTGCCAGAAAAAAGATGAGGTGAAGAATATATTTTCTGGTCTTTACCCATGTTATCACCTTCTGAACCATCCTGCATTAATTAGTTAAATTTTTTACCAGTCAGGCAAAAGTAATTTAAATTTCAATAAAATTTTACCCAAACAGTCCGGGGCTGTAAATCAGGCCAGATCTATGAACTCAATATTACGTAAAGAACGGAAAGAGACATGTAAGACCGCAAAGAAATAACATTACAAATAAACTCTGGTCCCTTTTCGCCTCCTTTGCGCTCTTTGCGGTTAAAAATGGGTTTTCTGACATCCCTTTAACAATCTATTTAGTAATTTTGGCACAAACCTGTTTAGGATGAAACCCACATGTATTGCATTTACAAATACGTATGTATATAAATTTCAGACATGTGGGTTCCATCAGACCATTAAGATAAAAATTATATACTGATGAAACAATTTATATGTGAGAATGTTTTTGTACCCCTGAGAGCAGGTCCGGCACACAGATCGGAAATGCTGAGCCAGATCCTTTTCGGGGAAAAATATATAATTCTTGACCAGGCGGGCAAATGGATCAGGATAGAGTCTCTTTTCGACAAGTATGCAGGCTGGATAGATCATTGCCATCTGCAGCATTCTGACGACACCGGTGATTCACCCGGTTATGTGCTTAACCGGTCACTTCTCTGTTTTAAGCATGACGGAACAAAGCTTGTGCTTGAGGCCGGGTGTGAGATCTATAATCCTGACTTTGAGAATAAAACATTTACCATTGGAAGGAATATTTACAATACTGGACAGGAATTCAGTCCGGGCTTTATCACCCCCGGTAGACTTCTGACCGACAGTGCCATGTCGTTCATTAACAGCCCTTATATCTGGGGAGGCCGTATCCCTTCAGGGATTGATTGTTCAGGATTCACCCAGCTGGTCTATAAGATACATGGTATTCCCATACCGCGCGACAGCGTTCAACAGGCAGAAGCCGGGACAGCAATAGGTTTCATTGATGAGACCATACCCGGTGATCTGGTATTTTTCGATAACGACAGGGGTGTCATAACGCATGTCGGTATGATACTGTCGAGGGGCCTGGTAATCCACGCCTCGGGAAGAGTGCGCATTGATCCTATCGATCACCAGGGAATATTCAAACAGGAAACCGGAGGTTACTCACACCATCTCCGCACAATCAGAAGAATACTTTAGGGTCTCC
>DIKJ01000243.1 GCA_002424525.1 Bacteroidales bacterium UBA5621
TGATGTCCCAAACAACAACAGTTTCACGCTGATTAGTGATCGACACGGCAGCAATGGTTTTGCCGGGATTTCTATTAACAATTTCTTTAATGATCTTTATCGTGTTGAGAAAGATCTCTTCGGGATCGTGTTCCACCCAGCCGGGTTCCGGGTAGAATTGGCCGTGTTCTTTCGATGATTTGTCAACGATTTGTGCCTTATCGTTAAAAAGCACCGCCTTTGTCGCCGATGTGCTCTGGTCGATGGAAAGTATGTGTCTATGCATTGGTATTAAGAATCTTTATTATGTAACAGGTTATAAGCTTCTTTTACGATATTGGTTGATGTCAGTCCATAATGTTCAAACAATTCCGCCGATTTTCCGTGCATAAGGAATTCATCAGGGAAGCCTATTATTTTCATCGGGATCGGTCTATACTGAACTACCTCCGATGCGACTGCAGCACCAAGGCCTCCGTTGATACTGTGTTCTTCAACAGTAATTATGGCAGAAGTTTCTTCAACTGCTTTCTTAATCACTTCCAAATCAAGGGGCTTCAAAGTGTGCATGTCAATAATCCTGGCGGAAATACCCTTTTCTTTAAGTTTTTTTCCAGCTTCAAGGCAATGATATACTGTTTCCCCGCATCCGATAATGGTTAAGTCCTCGCCGACAAGGAGAGTATTTGCTTTGCCGATTGTGAATGATGCATTTGTTTCGTCGTATACATCCGGCACTGCACCCCGCCCCATTCGAACATAAACCGGGTATCTGTACTTAATGAGTTCCTTTGTCATCAGCCTGGTCTGATGAATATCGCAGGGAAGAATGACTGTCAAACCCGGCAGTGCCCTCATCACTGCGATATCGTGCAGACTCTGATGTGTTGCTCCCAATGACCCGTAACTTACTCCTCCGCTTACGCCGATGATCTTAACAGGTGCATTGGAATAGGCCACATCCGTTTTAACCTGTTCGAGGCTGCGGGCAGAATAGAAACATGCAGGACCGCACACAAAAACATTCTTGCCGCTGAGAGCCAGGCCTGCCGATACTCCTATACCATTTTGCTCAGCGATGCCCAGTTCAACGAATTGTTCCGGCAATCTCCTGGCAAATTCTCCCAGCGTAACCGAACCTCTTGCATCTGTAGTAACCACAATGATGTTTTTATCATTTTCGGCTTCTGCTATTAATGTATCGGTGAATGCCTTCCGGCATGGTATGGTATTGCTCATTGTCCCTGAGTACTTTTCTGGTATTTAAATATCCTTTGATTCAGCTCGTTAATGGCATCCTTCAGCTCACTTTCCGTTGGTACTTTGTGATGCCACTCCGCCTTGTTTTCAATGAATGAAACACCTTTCCCCTTAACTGTTTCGGCAATTATCATCGTGGGGTATCCGTTTCCCGGAATTCCATTAAGGAATACATCAAGCAGTTTTTCGACACAATTGCCGTCAGTTTCAATCACGTTCCATCCGAATGCCTGCCAGCGCTCAGTCAGCCGTTCAAGCTTCATGACATTTTCTGTGTTACCGCTTATCTGCAGCCTGTTCCTGTCTGTTATTGCAACAAGGTTGTCCAGTTTGTAATGACTTGCTGCCATGGCAGCTTCATAGACACTGCCTTCGTTTTGTTCCCCATCACCCATAAGCACATATATCCTGTATTGCAACATATTCATTTTAGCAGCGATTGCCATTCCTGTCCCCATACTTAATCCGTGCCCCAGGGCACCGGTATTTACTTCAATGCCCGGAACGCTGTTTACCGGGTGTCCGGCCAGGGGACTGTTGAATTTGCCATACGTATCCAGCCACTCTTTCGGGAAAAATCCTCGCTCAGCCAGCACACAATAATAAGCTTCCACGCTATGGCCCTTGCTCAGAATGAAACGGTCGCGGCCGGACATTTCGGGATTCTCAGGATCAACATTCATTACATTGAAATAGAGAGCAGTCAGTATATCAACTGCCGATAGAGACCCTCCTGTATGCCCCGATTTAGCATTGAAAATAATCTCCAGTATCTTTTTACGGATTTTTTCCGCTCTTATCCTTAAAGAGGAAATATCAGTGTTGCCTGCAATGTTCATAAATAAGTATTAAGATCCCAGCTCAGTAAATAAATTCCTTCATTTCGAGTCCTGCAGTCAGGCTTTAGCCATAGTAATTAAAACCAGACCAACAAGATATAAAATAAACATGAATAATAACAACTGATCTGTGCCTTTAGGAGCACCTTTGAATTCCTTCTATGCAAAAACTCCCCATAGAATTGCAACCACAGGTGCTGCGTTACTGAGGGCATATGAGATGGCGGGACCGGCAGCGCCCACCGACATAAAACTGACTACCATTCCTATCATCCAGATAACGCCTCCCAGGATTCCAATCATATGGGGCTGAACGGATCCTTTAAATATTCACTAATTTTTACAGGTACACCCTGCACAAAAAGAAGCCTCTGTTACTATCATTTATTACACCTCAAAACTATCGCATTCTCGGTAAACCTCAATAACACGTGCTTCACCCTCCAGGGTTCCCCTGTTACTTATACCATGTTCCATTCCTATTACGCCATCAAATTTCCTGCTATAGATATATTTAAAGATGTTTTTGTAATTGATCTCACCTGTTCCTGGTTCGTTCCGTCCTGGATTATCTCCGGTGTGAAATGCAGCAATTTCACTCCAGGCAGCCTCTATATTCGGAATAAGGTTTCCTTCTTGTATTTGCATGTGGTATAAGTCATCTAGAAGCTTACAAGAGGGACTGTTGACAGCCCGGCAGACAGCATAGGCCTGAGGAATAGTAGTAAGAACCATTCCTGGGTGATCACGGAATGTATTAAGTGCCTCAAGGACAATTGTCAACCCGGCAGGTTCAATTATATCACAGCAATATCTGAGATTATCAATCATATTAGCAGTCTGATAATCTCTATGTAATCTCTCATCATATCTTCCCGGAATAACAAGTCCCCACTTTGCCCCTGTCCGTTTGGACACTTCGACACCCTCTTTCATCTTGTTAATCAACATTTCACGTATTTCCGGACTATTGAGAACGTAAGTAGGGGGACCTGAACCGGCCGCCGATATGATAAACGGTCCAAGTTCCATCCCCAAACGTTGCATCTCATTGGCAATTCTCTCCTGATCCTCTACTGGACGGCTCATTAAATTGTTATCGAACATTGCCCTGAATCCCATATCATAACAGAACTTAATATTATCGATGGGATCAGTTCCGGCATGTTGGCGAAACATATTTAAACTGGGACCATATTTCAATTTGAAAGGAACTGTGGCATCCTTAGCTTGAATCTGATTGGAGCCTCTTGAAAATCCGATCAACGAAGGTGCAGCAATTATTGCTGCACCTGTTGTTGAGGCTTTTTTAATAAAACTTCTTCTTGAATTATTCATTGACAAATAGTATGTGTTTCTTTTACTGAATCTTTAGTTGGCAGATGCAGCTGCTTTTTGTCTTGCAGCCCTTTCTGCAGCTTGTCTTTTCTCTTCTTCAGGATCATAAGCAATCCCGGCTATTGGTACTGTTTTCGATTTAACATAACCAACCTTAGAAAAATCAAGTGGCCGGGTTGGACCTATACTGAGATCTGAGTTCATCATTTCTTCCCAGGTCACCTCTTTACCTGAGTAAGCTGATTCACGACCCATTATTGCAACCAAGGTTGAAATTGCGATCGACTCTGCTTCATTATATTCCGCGCCTGTACGGATAGCTGTAACGAGGTCGATATGCTCTTGAATCATTGCCGGAACAGCTAAACGTCTGGTTGGTTGACCATCTTCATCCAGAGGATATGGATATGACCATATCTCATTTCCAGAGTGGTTGAGAATTAAGTTCTGGCAGTTGGTCGAACCCTTTGTCCCCACCATTCTTTCAGAAACGTTGTTTGCGCAACCGTCGATCTGACGACACTGACTATGGAAATGTCTTCCGTCTTCATATTTAAAATCGACATCGAAAAAGTCATACATGTCACCTGTAGGACGACGCAGTCTATAACCCATTCCCACTGCACTGACTGGATGTGATCCGGTAAACCAGGTCATCACATCAATATTATGACAATGCTGCTCTACAATATGATCTCCTGCAAGCCATGTCCAGTTATTCCAGTCGCGCAACATATATTCCATTTCTCCCCATTCAGGAGTTGGATCGCGATGCCATACTTTACCCGTATTCCACCAAACATTACCACCGGTGATTTCGCCGATAGCGCCCTGAGCAACCTGATGCCAGGTAGTTACATAGTCGCGCTGGTGATGGCGCTGGGTTCCTACACCTATACATAAGCCCAACCCTTTTGCTTTTTGAGCAGAAGCCATTACTGATCTTGCGCCAACAGGGTCAACGCAAGCAGGTTTTTCCATGAATACGTGTTTCCTGGCATCAATTGCTGCTGCCAAATGTTCGGGATGAAAGTAAGGAGGTGTAGTCAGAATAACCACATCCACATCCGTGTTGAGTACCTTTAACCAGTTATCAAACCCAACAAAGCAATTTTCAAGTGGAACCTCTTGTCCTCTTTGTTCTAAAATATTCGCTCTGCAGGCATCTACCCGGTCTTGAAATACGTCACCCAAAGCAACAATCTTAAGGTTTGGTCCGGCATCCAGGAAGTTAGATGCTGCACCTGTTCCACGACCACCGCAGCCAATAATACCTGCTTTCAGAACTGGCCCATCTGGTGCTTGGTCACGAAAAACAGGATCGGCAACTACTTTCTTTCTTTCACGGGTACAACTGGTAATAATTGTAGGGGCCACTACCCCTGCGACTCCAACCGTTGCTGCTTTACTAAGAAAATTACGTCTTGAGATACTTGATTTTTTCATAATAGGTTAAGTTTAAAAGAAATGACAAAAACATATTAATTATTGTAACGTGTTGTGCAGTTGAAAAATACATATAAAAAAGTTAATATTTTAAATGGCAAGAGTTATACATAACACAGGCGTATTCAAGCCTGGACGTGTTGGGGGTATCACCTGTATTTTTATAACCCGAAAGTGTAAACAATATTACCATAATACCTGATCTGATAATTAAACAGAGAGCTTTCATTTGTAATTATTTTTGATTTTTAGAATCGTTTATTTTATGAGTTTCATTTTTTACGCCCATTTTCCATAATGAGGACCCAGTCGTTACCGGAGAATCGCGGACCATTTGTTGGCGGAACAAATTTCTGAGGCGTTTTTGCTTTCCTGAGATATCCTTTTTCGGGAATTTCTCCGTTACGCGGATTAAACCAATACCAGTAAATCCTTTTTCCGGTTACCCAGGCAAGGTCGGCTTTAAAGGTTTCTCCGTGAGGTGTATAGACCATTGCATAGCTCTTGTCAGTTGAGGTGCAGGCAAGTATCCTGTCAGCTCCTTTTGTATGGTTGTCAACGAGAAATTCCTGATTCGTGACCCTCAGCAACATGGGGTTGTTTAAGAGTAAATCTCCAAGATATCTTATCTGGGGCCCAAAGCCCTCAAAGAATGACTGAGGTATCTTAAATTCTCCCAGGTCGTTACGTTCCCCGCAATGCCATAAATTCCATGATCCGGAGGAAGTGCCAAATCCTCCGCTGAAGATACCCCAGTATATTGCGGTCCGTGCTTCATGAGTGATTTTACCATCCTTCGTGTAAAATGGTTCAAAATCCATTACCGGTTTGTTTTGTGCCTGACAGCTCCTCTCAATCATCCCTTCAAGATTGTTTATGTTATGTCCCGACTGGATTGTATTGAAATCCATAAATGGCTCATTTTCAGAGATAAAATCTGTTGTGATAGTTGGGCCATGAGTATGATAAGTCATAAGAATATTGGCATACTCTTCTTTCCCATTTATTCCCCAGGCTACACCTCTGGCCAGTTCGCGATGGATATTAAGCTTGAGGGGAGTATCAGGTGCTTCATCTCCCCCCATCACCCATATAATCCACGGGTTGTATCGGCGATAACGTTGTCCGATAAATTTGCCATATGCAAAAGCATTGTTTTCGTGAAGATTCTTATTATGGTTCCATTGTTCCCTCCATGTCGGGAGGAGACAAATAAACATTTCTCTTTTTATACATTCATTGACTATAAATTCAAGATGGTCCCACCAATCGTATTCATTCTGATTCCCCGGCTCGTTCCCCAAAGTAATAACCGGGTGTAAAAAGTTTTCATTCTCGAAGGGTATATTGCCATAAACATTTGGCCCCATATAATGCGAGTGGGCTAGCAACTGAACAGCCGTAAACCCCTGTTCTTTACAGATATCCAGAACTTTCACGACTTCTTCCCGCGAAAGCCTTCGGGTCATTGACCATAGGGTCTGGCTAAGAAACAGAAATGGTTGATTGGAACTTTCATCAACCAGATAGCGCCTATTGTCGGAAACTTTCAATTTCGATTTGCAATCGCCATCCGCTTCCCCGGCCATAATTTTTTTCAGCGTTTCTTCCACGTTGGCATCAACTGACGACTGAAATTCAGGCAACAACTTTTTCGCTATTATTTCTTTTGTCGGATCAGGAACAACCCTGACAATTATTTTGAAATTCTTTTCTCCGTTCAGAGAACTACCTGAAATATAGGTTGAGCCCTCACTTATCCCACAAATTTTCACGCTACCGAAAACAGATTCAATAATAGCGATGTCCTGGTTTCCCGTGGTCCAGATAAATGGTCTGCTGTCATCCTCTTCCCTGAAAAGCGGCATACATTCACCTGATTTCATGAGCAGGGTATCAGCAGGATTGCTTTTGGCCAAAGTATCAGAACAGGCCATCAGACAGACTATTATTAAAACCTTTAAGAAATAATCTGCTTTTATTTTTCCCATGCTTAACTAATTTTATCTAAAATTAATCAATTCAAAGGTAAAAGTATCAAATTGCAATTATCTCTTCTTTCTTCTGAATTAAAAAAGTTGTTAAATGTATTCTTATGGATTAATTTTAATTTCCGGATTTTTGGGTAAATTTTGTAATATTGGGAGGCGATCAGCATTAAGATGGGTAAAATCCCAAAAGTAAATTCACAAGTTTCTCAGAATTGCCTCTTCAGGGATAAGAACAGGGGGATAAGTAAGTAATTAATAAGTAATTAACAAGACAATGACCAGATTAAAGGAACTTGCAAAAATGATCGATCATTCCATCCTGCACCCGACAATGACGGATGATGATCTGATGAGGGAATGTGAGATTGCAAAAAAATACAACGTTGCATCGGTTTGTGTAAAACCATACGCGGTAAGACAGGCAGCGCAGATCTTAAAAGGATCTGATGTGCTGGTTGGTTGTGTTATCGGATTTCCTCATGGCAACAGCTCAACGCAGGTAAAAGTTTTTGAAGCGGAGCAGGCCTGTAAAGACGGGGCAAAAGAGATAGACATGGTTATTAATATAGGGAAAGCACTTGGCGGTGACTGGGAATATGTTGAAATTGAGATAAAAGCTGTAGCTGACGCTTGTCATCGCAATAATGCCATCGTAAAGGTTATTTTTGAAACTGATTATGTTACACGCACAGAAGATAAGATAAAACTTTGCGGGATATGCACCAGGGCAGTTGCTGACTTCGTAAAGACATCAACCGGGTATGGATTCGTTAAGAACGAAGATGGCACTTACAATTACACAGGAGCTACAGTTGAGGATATAGAACTTATGCGCAGGCATTCGGGCCCGAATGTACAGGTTAAATGCGCAGGCGGAGTCCGGACACTCGGCGACCTGATTAAAATGAAAACTGCCGGCGCCACCCGCTCAGGTGCCACAGCCACTGTGGCAATGCTTGAAGAAGCAAAGAAGCTTTTTGGAGATGAATAGTACCTTAATATTTTTATATCTTTACCGAAAACCTGCCAGATTATGAAGAGTGTGAACGTTTTTTTACGAGAGCATAAGTTAAGAGCATCTGATATAGATATTCAGCAATTAGTTGATTTATTTACAAATGAGATGACAAATGGCCTTGCCGGCCGGGAAAGTTCTCTTCGGATGATACCAAC
>DIKJ01000042.1 GCA_002424525.1 Bacteroidales bacterium UBA5621
TCATGTAAAAGATGATGAACTCACATTCAGGTGGAACAACTGCGTTCAGGGATTCGATATGCCGTTGAAGATATATGCATCGGGAAAAGATATGATAATTAAACCATCGGCTCGGTTCACCACCGTAAAGCTCCCTGCCGGCACCCGGGCGATAACAGTGGATCCCAATTTCTATGTGGCAGCTCTGAATATGACAGGGAAGTAGCGGAGAGCGTAGAGCGTAGAGTAGGGAGCAGGCGTAAATTGTCCGGAACTTCCTCACTCCGTTTGTCAGGGTCTTGCAGGTCGTGCAGGTCTTGCAGGTCTTGCAGGTCGTGCAGGTCGTGCATTCATTCTGTCTTTCTTCCGTCTTCCGACTTCCGACTTCGGTCTTTAATGGTTCATTGTTTATCGTAAAACTCGCAACAATTCTCGGAATTATGTGTTAATGTTTTATATTTGGGCAGTTCCAAAATATAAAAAACAGAAATATGGTAAGATTATTTAATACAATCTTTATGGCATTTCTTTGCCTTGGGTTGAGTTCTCAGGAAATTGTGCAGTGGCGGGGTCCCGTCAGGGATGGCGTCTATAACGAAAAGGGGCTTATGAGGAAGTGGCCCGCAGCAGGTCCGAAACTCATCTGGACTTTTGATCAGCTGGGTGAAGGATTCAGCTCGGCAGCTGTTACATCAACAGGGATCTACACAACCGGGATGATAAGCGGTACAGGTTATGTCTTTGCACTGAATCACCAGGGGAAACAGCTCTGGAGAACAGAATATGGCAAAGAATGGGCTGATAGTTACAACGGTTCAAGGTCAACACCTCTTGTGATAGGAGACAGGCTCTATATTTTTTCTGCCTATGCAAAGCTTGTTAGCATAAATACGGCAGATGGAAAGATAGTCTGGAGCATTGACTTCATGAAGGATCATGGGGCGAGGAATATAACATGGGGAATTACGGAAAACCTGCTGGCCGACGGAAATGTGCTTTACTGCACTCCCGGCGGACCCGAAGCCAACCTAGTGGCTGTCGACAGGAACACAGGGAAAATAATCTGGAAAAGCAGAGGCAACGGGGAGTTGTCAGCGTACAATTCGCCAGTTATTATTAACCTGCCAAAAAGGAAACTGCTTGTTACTATGATGGAAAAGTCCATTCACGGTTTTGATGCTGCCACCGGAACCCTGTTATGGAGATTCGGACATATCAATCAATACAGTGTCCATCCGAATGTTCCAAAGTATATTGACGGATACCTCTATTGCACCAGCGGTTACGGATTTGGCGGCGTCATGCTGAAGCTGGCGGCCGACGGGTCTTCAGTCACCCAGGTATGGACCAACAATAAGCTTGATCCGAAAATAGGTGGGTTTGTTGTCCTTAACGACAGAATATATGGAGGCGGAGACAAAACCCGTGCTCTATTCTGTCTTGACTGGAAAACAGGCAAAGAAATTTATTCGCTTAACCAGCATGCGCCCTCAAATATAATTGCAAATGACGGATTGCTTTATATTTACAGCGAGAGGGGCCAGGTGGTGCTCGTCGAACCAAAAGCTGATGCCTTTGAAGTAATCAGCTCATTCAATGTCCCGAAAGGCTCTGGTCCCCACTGGGCTCACCTTGTTATACACAACAAGAAACTATATGTGAGGCACGGCGCTTCGCTGATGGTGTATGATGTGGCAGCGTAGGGCAGGGGTAGAGGTGCTCAGAGCTCAGTGCGCGGTGCTCAGAGCCAAGACCCAAGAGCCCAGAGCTAAATTATTACCAATCATTGTCCGCCCCATGCTGAACTCCTTACTCTGAACGCTAGACACTAAACGCTGAAGCCGTGGAGTGAACATTTATCTGTTCAGTAGAGACCGGATGTTTTTTTTACTATATTAGACTCTAATATCAAAAAATGTTAGAAATGAGAAAGAGTCTGATAACTATCTGTATATGTGCTGTTTGCACTGTCGCGTCTGCTCAGCAGAAAGCATTTCTGGATGATATTTACAGCTACCTGGAAAACCCTCAGATATTTGAGTTAAACCAGGAAGAAGGACATACTCCACTTGTGCCATATTCCACAGTTGCAGAAGCGTTAATCAATAACCGCAATAAAGCTTCGAATGCCCTGTCTCTCAACGGTGTGTGGAAATTCCATTATTCCGGTACTCCGGAAGGGATCCAGCCCGGTTTCTTCCGCGAAAACTTCAACGACAGGAGATGGGACACAATCACCGTTCCATCCAACTGGGAAATGAAAGGTTTTGGAGATCCGCTATTCAGAAATGTCAGGACTCCCTTTCCACCGAATCCTCCTTATGTGCCTAAAGAATACAATCCCACCGGCTCTTACCGCAGGACATTCACCATCCCGTCAGCATGGAAGGGAAAGGAGATATTCCTGAGAATGGAAAAGACAGCATCAGCATCGTTCGTCTGGATTAACGGGCAGGAGGTTGGATACAACAAGGGAGCCCAGGAGCCTGCCGAATACAATATCACAAGATATGTGCGGCCTGGAAAGAATACAATAGCCGTGGTCGTTTTTAAATACTCGGCGGGATATTACCTCGAAGACCAGGACTACTGGAGGCTCGCTGGTATCTTTGACGATGTCTGGCTGTTTGCTACACCCAAAATCCATATCTCCGACTGGTTTGCAACAACCGACCTTGATGAGAATTACAGGGATGCGAGACTCGATATTGCTGTGGATCTAAGGAATTATTCCGATATTCCTGTCAGGGGATACAAAGTCCGCACAACTCTCTACTCATCCGACAGGAAAGCCCTGAGGAGCTTTTCCTCAGATAATATTGACATAGCATCAAAGGATAAGGCTAAGATCAATTTTTCGGAGATGATCGCTGATCCTGCAAAATGGTCTGCCGAATATCCCAGTCTGTACCAACTTACATACGAACTGATCAGTCCGGAAGGAAAGACTATTGAGGTGATCTACAGCAGGATCGGGTTCAGGGAGACAGAGATATGCAACCAGGTCTTTTACCTTAACGGAGTGCCCGTAAAGCTGAACGGCATCAACAGTCACATGCAGCATCCCGATCTTGGGCATACCATGAACGAGCAGACCATCAGGAAGGACATGAACCTTTTCAAGCAGTTCAATATCAATTGTGTGCGCACTTCTCACTACCCGCCGGTAACAAGGTATCTGGAGCTTGCCGATGAATATGGCATTTACGTGATTGATGAAGCGGGTGTTGAGGCACATGCGACAGAGTATCTGTCACAAAGACCCGAATGGGAGCCGATGTACCGCGACAGAGCCAGAAAAATGGTTCTGCGCGACCGTAACCACGCGAGCATCCTTTTCTGGAGCGCCGGCAACGAGAGCGGGGAGGGTGATAATATTTGTGCTGTGATCGATGAGGGTAAAAAACTCGATCCGACCCGATACTGGATGTACGGCGGAAACGCCTATGCCCATCCGTGCGAAGATATCATAGGTCCAAGATATCCACAGATCCATAGCCTCATTACCCAGACCTTCCTGGTTCCGGACAGTATAGATCCCAGGCCATCGTTCCTGGATGAGTATCTGGCAGTTACAGGTAATGCCGGAGGCGCTATGGATGATTACTGGGAACTTTTTTACAAATATCCGCGAAGCATGGGAGGAGCGATCTGGGATTTTGTCAGCACAGGTATCACGCAGAGGATCAAAGCTATAAAAGACGCTTCTCCTAATAATATCCAGGTAAACATTATGGGTAATGCAAAATTGGTGCCCGGTGTTTCCGGCAACGGAATAGACCTTAACGGCCACGACCAGTGGGTGGAGGTATACAGGGATGAGGCACTGGAAATAGCCGGCGACCAGCTCACACTAAGTCTGTGGGCGTACCCGAGGTCGCTCAGCGGTTCGGCAGGCACACTTATTACAAAAGGCAATTATCAGTTCGGGATACACCAGATTAGAAAAGACTCGCTTCAGTTCTACCTTACAACCAGGCAGAGACAGAGAGTCGCCATACCCCTTCCGGACAACTGGGAATACAACTGGCATCATGTTACAGCTCATTACGACGGAAAGGCTATCTGGCTCACGATCGATGGAAAAGAGAGCGGGCGAAAACCTGTCTCAGGAAATATTCTTAACACACCATACCCGGTCAATATAGGTAGGAACGTGGAGATCCACGGACAGGAGACAACCGCTTATATCAGCGATGCTGTAATTGATCAGGCAGGCATATTTACCTCGGTAATCCAGCCGAACAAACTAAAAGAGGCTTCCTCTGAACTCAGGAAAGAAGCCGCCTTATGGCTCGATTTTGAAGAATTATCGGAGGAGGGTGAGTTTTACAGTTACGGTATCGGGGCAAGGACTTATGGAAGCATCTGGCCCGATCGCAGGCCGCAGCCGGAGATGTGGCAGTTTAAAAAATCGGGTCAGCCTGTATCGGTAAAGCTGATATCAGCCGAAAAAGGTGAAATTGAGATCATTAACCGCTATCTCTTCACCAACCTGGCTGAGCTTGATACCAAATGGATGCTCCAGGCCGATGGAAGGACGATCCAGGAAGGAAGACTGGATGTAGGAATAGCTCCGCAGGCATCACAGAAAATCATTGTCCCGTTTAAAAAGCCGACAATAGAAGAGGGTACCGAATACAGCCTTCTCTTAACCTTCTGTCAGAAGAATGAGACACCATGGGCAGCTAAGGGTTATGAAATTGCCTGGGAGCAGATGGAACTGCCTTGGTGCATACCGGTCAGACAGGCAGAAAAACCATCGGCGGCTCCGTTAAATATTACCGAAGATAATGATAAGCTGGTGATTGCAGGAAAAGGTTTCAGTTATGCCTTCAGCAGATCCGGCGGATCACTCATCTCTCTCCGGATCAACGGCATTGAAATGATAAAACAGGGCCCGGCCCTTAACGTGTGGCGGGCGCCCCTGGCCAACGAAACGGATGAATGGACATTCTGGGATTCAAACATCAAACACCAGTCGATCGGCTACGGCAGGGTGGCAGCAACAGAGTGGTATTCAGCCGGCCTCGACAGGCTTTCAATAATACCCCTCGGTCTTTCCTGGGCAAAGGAGGGGGATAACAGGATTGAGATCAGCACCGGGAGCGTTCATACGCTCGGGACTAGAAGAGGGTCCTTTATAAACAAACTGAAGTATACCATCGACGGGGATGGGGTGATCACCATCGAAAACTCAGTGATACCTAACGGACAGATGCCATCGTGGCTGCCAAGGATCGGGATTGAATGGATTCTGAATAAGGACCTGTCCAATGTGGAATGGTATGGCCGCGGACCACAGGAGAATTACCCCGACAGGAAGAGCGGTTATATGGTTGGGGTATACAAGTCGACTGTGGATGATATGTACGAACCTTATCTTATTCCCCAGGATTATGGACTCAGAACGGATAACCGGTGGGTGCGGATGACGGATGATACAGGTACAGGACTGGAATTCCGTGGAGATAATCTCTTCAATTTCAGCACCCATCCGTTCAGTTCCGAAAACCTCACAAAAGCATTGTATACATACCAGCTGCAACCTTTTAACGGGATCACGTTCAATCTGGATTATGCCACAAGCGGTGTCGGCTGTACTGCTACAGGTGTATTCCCTGAGTATCAGGTGATGCCGCAGAGGTACGACTTCACCCTTACCGTGCGTCCGGTTACACGTTAACTTAATTACTCAGTTCAAAACTGGCATAAAGATTCCCGGCTGACAGCTCAACAGCCTTTCTGAGGCTCTCATTTGCTTCAACTGTATTGTTCAATCCTTTGAGGCCAAGCCCTTTAAGGAACCAGGCGTTCGACAGCCTGGCATTTTCAGCTTCCTGCTCACCGAACTTGGCGAAGAAATCCACCTCGGCTGAAGCTCTCTGGCCTATCTGACGGTCACCTTCTTCAACCAGGGAATTGAAAATATCGAGAGCCTCTTTCTTTCTGCCCAGTTTCTGAAAGCTTAGCCCCTGGTAGTATTTGATATAACTGGTCCCCCTCACATTCTGATCAGCCGAAAGCGTAAAATAGTTCCTTGCCCTTGCCTTGTTTCCCAGGGCTTCGTATGCCAGGCCGATATAATAATTGACCTGAACCTCTCTGTTGGCTGACCTTGGACCTCCCGCCTCTTCGTCGGGGACCTGGGCCAGCAGAAAATGGTCAAGTGCCTTTTTGTAATTTTTTTCTGCAAGGTATTTATTGCCAAGCATCAGCTGGGCGTCAATTATCACCTCCCTTACTCTTGAACTACCTTCCCGGTAACTGAAATCCCTGCCGGTAAGGTATTCCACCGCCATATCCGGTTTTCCTGCAAGAGTCAGGACCGTGATCTGGCGGACGAAGGAATCATCGCGTTGCTTTACAACTTCATTACTCCCTTCGAAAAGGCTCAGCCTTTTGCCTATCGGAGAATTGCTCATTTCATAGAGAGCGTCCAGCTCATTGTAATATGCCGGTTCATTCCTGTTAAGTGCGATAGCCTTTTCGTATGCTGAAATCGCCTTGTATCCGTCGCCTTCATTCCGGTAGTACCCCCAGCCGAGATTTCTCCAGGCAATCGCAAGAGAGGTCTCGAAACCGACGGCTTTCTCCCAGCACTCAATGGCTTTCTGGGGCTGCCGGTCGTACAGGAGGTTGCCAAGGTAATACCAGGGTTTTGAGTCATACGAGAAATATTTAAGGGAAGTTTCAAGTACTTTTACACTCTCCAGGCGGAAGGGAAAAACATAATCGACCGGACGGTCAGATCCCGTTCTGAAGTGCTTTGCTGCCTCCTCCTTGTTGCCTTTCATATCAGCAATATAGCCTATGTAATAGTCAACCATGGGATTTGTTCCTTTATATCTGCGGAGCACATCCTCTGCTTCCTCATTCAACCCGTC
>DIKJ01000127.1 GCA_002424525.1 Bacteroidales bacterium UBA5621
TTTGAAGCCACCTGATAAACACCGATGAAGCCGAACACTGCGAATAATCCTGCAGAAATCCATTTAATCGTCCGTTCGGGAATGCGTTTCTGCATCACAACACCCACACCTATCCCGATGCCGTCAGCGATGACCATGCCGAGCGTTGTCCCCATGAGAATATTCAACATATTCTGATACTGAACGGCCAGGCTTATCGTGGCTAGCTGTGTTTTGTCTCCCATCTCAACAAGGAAAAAGGCTATAGCTACCGTCACGGTGGGACCGAAACGGCTTTTACGCTTATCTTCACCTTCCAGTTTATCACCCCGCAGGGTCCAGAGAGCGAAGAAAATAAAGGAGACGGCAGCGATGAGAGAAATGATATCCATGGGGATAATCACGGTTAAAAACTGACCTGCCGCCACGGCGAGGGCATGATTGACCGCCGTTGCCAAGAATACCGCAATAAGAACCTTGTATGCACTATATCTGGTGGCAAATGCCATCGCCAGCAGTTGAGTCTTATCGCCCATCTCAGCCAGGACGACAAATATGAAGGAGGCGATGAATGCTTCCATTATCCGTCAATTAGCATAGCGTTATTAGTTCATGTCCCGCGCACAGTATGATATTGATTTACTGAAACAATATGCTATTATATTTCTACTGTCTTCAAACAGCAAAAATAAATAAAAGGGGAGGGGCATGATGATCACACTGGAGGAACTGAAGGGATTCAGTCTTTTTCAAGGAATGGACAATGGCAGCCTGTCAAAACTAGTTGAACTCTGCCATGTATTTCCAATGCAGGAAGGCGATAAGCTTTTTGCCGAGGGCACCAGAGCAACAGATGTACATTTTTGCCACAAAGGAATGGTTGATATTGTCATCTGGGTTCGTAAGCCGTGGAACAAGAATGTCGCCGTTCACCGGGTGCAGCCTGGAGAACTATTTGGATGGTCTGCTCTGGTAGCACCTTATACGTACACTGCATCTGCTGAGTGCGTGGAATCCGGCGAGGAACTGCGCATCAAAGGCCATGAATTGCTGGCGATTCTGGACAAAGAGCCTTCGATCGGATACACCATCATGAGAAATCTCGGCGCCGAGATCAGTACAAGACTGGCACAAACGAGGCAGAGGCTCAGCACGGAACTGCTAACCGGCGGTTCGCAAACAGGTTCAAACACCTGGGGCGAAACAGGGAAGAGGTAACGACACAACTGTAACTGCGCCAGCAAAGAATTTATCGTTCTTTACCGGCGCAGTCAATAAGCTAACGGTTAATCGTTCTTATTATAGTGCGATTCTCATCCCTTATATTTACCATCAACGGAACCTTCTCAGAGATAGCATGTGTGGCACAGGCGAGACAGGGATCATACGCTCTGAATGCCATCTCCACCATATTTAAGAATTCTTCTTTAACATCGGGCCCTTTGACGAATGCCATTGCTGCCTTCTTCACTGAGAGACAGATAGGGGCTGCATTATGTTGAGTGGCAACAATCAGGTTTGCTCTGGTTAGTATGCCGTTATCATCGGTCTCATAGTGATGAATCAGCGTTCCTCTTGCAGCTTCAACACAGCCAACACCGACCTTCTTCAGCTTCAAATTCATATTTCGTATATCTTTGCTGGTCAAAAGCGGGTCTCGTGATATCCTCTGCAGATCCTCCGCAGCTTGAAGTGCCTCAATGAGCCTTGCCCAATGAAACGCCAGTGTATGATGGCTGGGCTTGCCACCGAGGGTGTTAAACATCTCCTCATAAGCTGCCTGAGCCAGCGGCGTTGCCATACTATCAGCCACATTCAAACGGGCAAGTGGACCCACCCGGTATACCGATGTCCCCGCAGCATCATTCAATCCGTTCCAGCCTATCTTTCTCAGATGCGTCAGCTTGATATACGTCCAGGGCTCAACCCATTCGCCGATATGATCTGCATAATCGTGCGGATCAAACAGGGCAAATTCCTTACCCTGAGGGTCAATCACTTTCAGCTTGCCTTCATAAAAATTCACTCTGTTTTTATCATCGACCATACCCATATAATACGTGTTCAGCTTATAGGCATCGTTGAGCACCAGTTTCAAATACGTTTTGTTTGCTACAACTACATCCTTAAACAGCTTCAAAGCAAATTGTGCAAACTCGACAGCATCATCGGCAGTCTGCATTATCCATTTCCGTTCTTCCTCGGTGATCCCCCTGGGAACACCACCCGGCAAACCACCCTCCGGGTGAGGCGCTTTGCTGCCGACAAGACGGATGATATCCCTGCATCTCTTTCGTAGATCTATCACCTGTTTCCCGATATCCATGCCGACTTTGCCGAGTAAACCGAGAATATTTCTCTCAGCAGGATCAGCACCGGGACCCATTACAAAATCAGGAGCGGCCAGAAAGAAGAAATGAATATAGTGATCCTCAATAAAAAAGGCGTTGTAATGGAGCTGCCTGATAAGTTTTGCCGCAGGGGTTGGATCAACGCCATACACGTCGTCAACAGCCTTGGTCGATGCCATATTATGTGGAGACGGACACACGCCGCAGATGTTCGGTACTATTCGCGGCATCTCCTCAACCGGCCTACCGATACAGAATCGCTCAAATCCCCTGAGTTCAACGACTTGCCAGTACGCATCTTCAACATTTCCTTTTTTATCCAGAAAAATCTCGATCTTGCCGTGTCCTTCGAGCCTGGTTATGGGATTTATCGTTACATTTACCATAGCTATTTCTCCTCAATTATCTTATGTGCGTCGCTTTTTTAAACTGGAAGTGGGTAAAGAAAACCTGTAAAGATACCCCGCGAGGTCATCTATGCTGTCCATAGCCTTTTTCATCTCATCATCATTTTGGACATCAAGCATGGAAGCCAGAGCCGCTATGGTTTTTGCTCCGGCATCTTTGACTCCCTCCACCGGGCCAAAACAACCACGGCAGGGAATATTGGTCTCAATACAGACTGCACCGCAGCCGTCACGCGTTGCCATCCCCAGGCAAAGCACTCCCTGTGCCAAAAAACAGGTATCAGGACTGGCTTCGATCTCATGAATTCTTTTCAGTTCTTTGATTGCAATCCTCTGGGGTTTGGTCTTATTACGCTTGCAGCTATCGCATAACGCTTTATGCGGTGCCAGCGTCGATCCTTTTGGAGGAAGTTTCCCTTCAAGAACGGCGGTTACCGCATTGGCAATGAGATCAGGTGGAGGAGGGCATCCGGGGAGATAATAATCAACGTCAATGATCTGATTTAAAGCAAAAACCTGCTCGTAAAAAGCGGGCAACGTTAATTCTTTGCCGTCGACTTTCGTTTTAACCTGGGGATAATTGCCCTGCGGATTGACCACCGTGGGCGCATCGCGATATACCCAGTTAAATATATCATCTTTCGTCCTGAAATTGGCCATACCCGGCGTGCCGCCGAAACAGGCACAGGCGCCGAAGGAAAGCACCAGCTTCGATTTCTTTCTGAGCAGTTTTGCCACTTCCTCCTGTTCGGAGTTTCTGACATTGCCATTGATGATGCTTAATACAATATCGCCATCGGCCATTTTCTCAAGATGGTGATACTTAAAATCAAGTGCGACCGGCCAAAAGATCACGTCGACCGCATTGGTTACATCCAGTAAGGCTTCATTCAAATCTACAACCGCCTCATCACAGCCGCCGCAACCGCCAAGCCAGGTAATAGCAACCTTCGGTTTAGCTACCATTTCTGTTTCTCCTCTTTTGGTTCCATATTTCATACCATTTTCACGGGGCCCAGCTTTTTAATAGTATCGCTCATATTTTTCACCAGTCCGGGAATTTTTTTGCCTTCGGGATCAAGGGACATCTCCATTCTCACTCTGGACGGGTCGATGCCGCAGGCATCCAGCAGCTTCTGCAGCAGGAGAATTCTTTTTTTCGATTCCGCGTTTCCGTCCTGATAATGACATTCACCGGCAGGGCAACCCAGGATAAGAACTCCATCGGCTCCGTGTTTGAAAGCGTCGAGCACATGAGTAGCATCCACTTTTCCACTGCAGATAATCGGTATCCAATTTTTTATCTGAGCCGAGAGCGCATGCTGATCACCCAGATACCCCCATCCGAATCGGCAGGAAAAACATACCAGTTTTGGTTCAAAGTCGCTCATTTCTTCTCCTCAAAGCGTCACGAAAGAGATTCGTAGACGTTAGCTATTCTTTCGTACGTAGTATCGTCGACCATTTTTCTTGCCTCTGAGGGGCAGGCAGCTACGCACATACCGCAGGATTTGCACTTGAACATATCCGTTGCCGACGTAATCTTTCCATCCCTATCCAACAAATGAGCTGAAGCATAATTGCAGACATACACGCACATGCCACAGCCGCTACATTTTTCCTCATCAACCTCGACAGCATATAAAGATTTCTCAAAACCGATGGAGATACACGCCTTGCAAGAGACGCAGGGGCCGCAGGTCACACACCGTTTAGCCTCCTCTATAGCTTCTGGTAAAGTAAGGCCTCTCTCAAATAGTCGGAAATGCATGCGTTTCTCAGGGGGTATCCAGACGACTTCAGTCGGCGTCTTATATGAGTTTCGTAGCGGGATATCGAATTTCTCGTAATCCCTCTTCCTGCCATCCCTCATATTGAGACCCCGTAAATGGCGGTGAATGGACTCGGCTGCCTCCATCCCTTCCTTCATTGCCTCAACCATAAATCCTATCTTCCTGACATCGCCGCCGATAAATACCGTTTCTTTTTTAAGGCTTTGCAGCGTAAAAGGGTCCACCGCTAGCCTGCCTCTCCCATCCAGAAGGCCCTCCTTCTGTAAAAAGATACGGTCAGGCATCTGTCCCACAGCAACGATGAGTATATCCCCGTTTAGTTCGATACAATCAGAGCAATCGAATTTTGGATTGAAACCTTTCTCATCAAACACGCTGGTGCATTTAGGGCAATCGATTCCTTTGAACCTTCCGCCTTCACCGATAATCTTGCGCACGCCTCGTGAGTGAACTATCTTTATCCCCTCCTCCCAGGCGCCCGTAATCTCTTCTTCGTCAGCAGGTATACCGTCCCGTGACGTTTTATCCTCAGATTCCAAGGCGACTACTGTCACGTCACCCCCAAGCCGCCGTGCCGTTCTGGCAACATCAAAAGCCACATTGCCACCGCCGATAACGACAACCCTCTGCTTATCAAAATAGTCTGCCATGATATTGCCATGGCTAACCTCATACAGAAAGGTATTGCCATACATTACCCCTGAAAGATCCTGACCGTCGACAACTTCCCCGTCAAAAGTCAACGCTCTGGAATACGGAGTGCCTTTGGCCGTAAAAATAGCCTTATATCCATCAATTCTCAATCGGTCGAACGTGAGCTTGCCCTGTCCGATTTGCGCGCCATATTTGACATCAATACCGGCAATTCTGACCAGATTATCGAGTGTAGCCTGTAATGTATGCGCGGGCAGCCGGTATTCCGGTATCAACCATAGCGCTCCGCCCAGGCGATCAGAGGATTCGAATATAGTCGGCTTGTATCCTTTCTTGCTTAGAATATAGGCACACATCAAGCCGGCCGGTCCCCCACCCATTATAGCCACACTCTCTTTATCTTTAACTATGTTGAGCTCTTCTTTTTCATAGAGCGGATCCGTGTAATAGTCAGATAAAAATCGCTTCAGCAGTCTCCTCCGGATAGCTCCGCCCTTTGTTTTATAGTTACACTCCAGTTCACACAGCCCGCAAATATAACCGCAGACGAGAAAAAAGGGGTTTTTCTCCCAGAGGTAATCACCTATCTGCATGATCCCCTGCTTCGCCAAATACATATCATCCGGGAGCAGGGAAATGAGAACATTCGTTCGCTGAATATCCTCATTAATGGGGCACTTAATCTGACAGGGGGGTAAAAGTTGTTTTATTGCATCCTCAACATGTGCACCACCTCCACTGTTCGTTTGCCACATAGTGTACCTCCTTCTTTCGCTGTACTAATGAAAACGCCTACTCTGTTTTCCCACAGGCAACATCCCAGATAGTAGTCCCATTCAAATTTTTATCGCAGGAATAGCCCTCTACTTCTGAAAAAAAGCTGGGGAACTAAAAACCTTTTCGCTCCAAGTGGGTTTTTACTTTACCGAGCAATTCTTTCGTAACTGCGGATTTCATAACGTATTCGTCGACCTCGAACGGGAACGGCTGCCCCATGTCCCCGCCGGAGAAACTGGAAACCGCTATGATCGGTATTTTGGAGAGTATGGGATCTTTTCTTAATTCATCCGCAGTAAGGAATCCGTCTTCCTCGGGCATGATGATGTCCAATAACATCAGGTCAGGGTTTTCTGTTTTCGCTTTGGCAACGCCTTCTTTGCCGTTATACGCTACAACTACATCGTACGATTCTCCTTGCAACAGAGTCTTGACCACATCTACAAAATCATGGTCATCATCCACTACCAGTATTTTAGCTTTCCTTGTCATGTTGAACCTCCTTATCCATAAAGTTTATTCAAGATTAACATATAGCTTATTTACTCTTGAGCAACCTGCCGACATTTTCCAGCAGAACATCAGGATGAACGGGCTTTTCCATATAACTATCAACTCCAAGTGTTACGCCCATTTCCAACTCATAGCGCCTCCGGCTGGCCTCCTCCCTCACCGAAGTCAAAATCAATTTTGGTATGTGATGATATTTTGTCCACTCTGGTTTCTGGAGCTCTTTGCACACGGCAAATCCATCCATCCTTGGCATCATCAGATCAAGAATCATCAGATCGGGAACGTCCATCTTCACTCTGCCCAAACCTTCCAATCCATCCCGGGCAGTCATTACTTGATAACCCTGAGATTCGAGAATCAAGGTCAGCGCTATCAGAATATCGGGATCGTCATCGATTATTAGTACTTTTACCGACATATATGTCCTCGCGGCAAATCATGCTTCGTACCCTGTTTCTTCATAATCAACTTTTACCGGGTATTGTAAATATGAATTTACTTCCCTTATTGGTTTCGGGACAGGGGCTTTCCGCCCAAATCTTGCCTCCATGCGCTTCAATTATTCTTTTGGAAATAGCCAAACCCAACCCGGTTCCCTTCACACTGACGTTGCTGCCACGAAAGAAATCATAAAACAGTTTCGGTAGTTCCTGTGGGGGGATTCCGATGCCGGTATCCATTACTTCCACACGTTGCTCCAATTCAGTTTCAGTGGCTCTAATAGTCACTGAACCCCAGAGCGTATAATTAAGAGCATTACTAAGCAGATTCGTCACCACCTGACGAAGCCTGATATCTGAGCCTTTAATCTTAGCCATAGTCTCCGGTACTTCTACATTAAGGTCCAGGCCTTTCTCCTTTGCTACGGTACTGAAATCATCAGCACAACGTTTAATCAGTTCGTTCAATGAAACATCCTTCATCTCCTGCACCAGCTGGCCGGCTTCAATACGGGGAATATCCAGAAGGTCACTGATCAGATTCACCAGGTCATTAATCCTCCGGCTGCTTCTATCAAGCATATCTCTCTGTTTATCGCTGATTTTGCCTGTATATCCGGTTAAAATCAGCCAGAGAAAACCCTGAATAGCCGCCAGCGGCGCCTTCAAATCATGAGCTGCCATACCGAGAAAGCTGAGAAATCGCTTCTTTTCTTCCTCCAGTTTGTCTATTTCTTTCGCAGATACATCGAGTTCGGTCTCTTTTTCCACAAGGAGTTGCTGGCTCAATGCCACCACCTGCCGTTGTCTTTTCCTTAACTCACCGGATACGGCAGTAGTCAGATAAGTGCTGCTGTAAAGGAGCACTGCCAATGCCACCAGAATAGCAACGATGTAGCTCGCTTGCTTATATTGATCTGGTGGCATAAACCCTTCGAGATTTATGTGCGATATCAATCCGGTATATTCCAACGTCACCATAACCCCTACCATTAAAAATGCTCCTGTAGCAATAAAGTAGGTCGTCTTGTGAGAGAGGCCAATACCAGCCAGTATGACATACAGAATCAGCAGGAAAATAAATGGGTTCTCTATACCTCCTGTATAATGTATCAGCACGATCAGCATGGTCAAATCAATGAACACGTTTGTATAGAGATAGTGCTTAACCCTGGGAACTACAAACCCGGTTTGTTCACTGGTCAAGTTTCTGGTCAAGCGCCACAGAACAGCATTGTAAATGGCTAGAAAAATGCAGATGATATACACGGGGAGAGGCGAAAAGCCTATATGAAATACCGTTGACGCTATGACTGCAGCGAAGATGATTGCGAGAATAGCAAACCATCTCATATTCACGAATACCCTGACGCGCATGGTTACTGCCGCTTCTTCAGGAGTAAAACCGTCCGGTTTTACTTCGGGAAATTTATTATTCATGTTTATCTGACAGTAATCCGTTCCTTAGATTCGCAGTATCCGGTCGTAGCTTCACATTATGCCGGAGTTAGCACTTTTCAGTGAATATAAGTATGGGCTTCGGGGTGCTTATAAGCTTTCTCGCCTGGAATATTTGGCCTACTTTTCATAATGGCTCCACTTGTCAATTTAGTATTAGCGCCACTGATCAATAGGTTTCGAGAGTCCAGCGCTGAAGAATAAAATCTCCTCCCGGTTTCTAGTTTACTAATAACCGGTGCATCGGTCAATACCTCGCTTAATTCTACTTTAATATCCGACAGTCTCTATCCTTGCTAGATCGATAGAGCCTTTGTTTTATCCTGATATCACCAAAAACGGTACTTACCCGGTGCTCCTTTAAGCACTTTACCGTAAGACCCTGGGCTTTCTGCTTCATCAATTCGCTGTCGATGCTTTCCATGAGACCGCCTTAATCCAAAGATTAGCTTTTCTATCAGCCATCCTGGATTCTGTGGGGACTCTCCTCCATTTTCAACCCCCACCGACCAAAATGTTACAGCATCTATCTGAACCCCGTTTGTCCCTGTTTATACAGATATTTGTACCGCTGATTGGTCTCCTCAACGGTGCCGAAACCCGCATACTGACGCATCGTCCATAGCCTGCCGCGATAACCTGTCCGCATCACATGGCGGGTAAAAGGATACTCCCCAAGGGTACACCGATATCTTCAGGTTTCACGTCTATTTAGTGCTATATTGCTTTTTCCCTTCCTCATATAAATCGGCACCATAGATATCATTTATCACAATTGCCGGAAATTTCTCTACTTCCAGCCTCCGTATCGCCTCCGCACCAAGATCTTCGTAAGCTATAATATCTGCCTTTTTAATGGTTTTGGAAATCAGCGCGCCGGCGCCGCCGATCGCTGCGAAATAAACACCTTTATACTTCTTTATAGCATCCTTTACCGGCTGTTTACGGTTACCTTTGCCAATCATCCCGATCAACCCTTCAGCCATCAATCGTGGAGCGTAAGCGTCCATACGTCCACTCGTCGTTGGCCCTGCGGACCCAAGGGGATATCCGGGCTTGGCAGGTGCAGGCCCCATATAATAAACGATCTGGTTTTTCACATCGAACGGCAGTTTTTCTCCCCGATCCAGAGCTTCGACCAATCGCTTATGTGCAGCATCGCGAGCTGTATAGATAACGCCTGTGATATAAAC
>DIKJ01000195.1:0-7841 GCA_002424525.1 Bacteroidales bacterium UBA5621
GCTTCCGGATCAATGTGGGTGTAGCATATGGATCTGATGTTGACCTTGTCATAAAGGTTCTGGAGAAGAGTGCACTGGAACACCCGGATATAAGGGATAAGGAGCACATTAATGCCCGTCTGGTCGATTTTGGCAAGTCATCTCTCGACTTTCAACTGCTCTTCTACAGCGATGATGTCTTCAGGGTTGAAAAAATGAAGGCCGACATAAGAAAGATCATCAACAGGAAGTTCATTGAGAACGGCATCGTGATCCCATTCACCCAGCTTGACATTCATATGAAGGAGGCTGGTGGTACAGGTAATGGTCAATTATAATTTATCAATTTTTGATGCCATTATAAAGTCATTCTCTGACAGGCCGTCAATGGCATGAGTCCATAATTCAATCACAACTCTGCCATAGTAAACATGCATTACCGGGTGGTGACCCTCTTCCTCGGACAGATTCGCCACTTTGTTTACAAAATCTATTGTATGCCTGTAGTTTACAAACGAGAATTCCTTCGAGATTTTCTTATACCCAATAACATCCCAGTCATCCCTGACCTGTTTTTTATAATTTTCTATTTCTTCTTTTCCCAAAGGAGCAACGCCTCCTTCACACGGTTTGCATTTTTTCTTACTTAAGTCCATAATTTTCTGTTTTTCAAATAAATAACCCCCTTTTCCTATCACTTACGAATATCTTAACCCGTTTCGGGGAAACAATTTTCACATACTTTTTGTTCATTCAATTTCAGAGGTTTACTGGAGGAACCCTGGGCTTTCCCTGGATGAGAATCAATTGAAATATTTCATAACTTAGTCCTCAGGACAAAATTGCCAAATTGAATGACTATGAAGAAAATAATATCTCTGACACGCAGGAGCTTTGTTAAGGAGACATCCCTTGGCGCAGCAGGTGCTGTCCTCACTTTAAACGGAATAACACCTCTGTGTGCAAATTATATGCAGGACTCAAATAAACCTGCATTGCTTGGTGGTAGTCCCGTACGCCCTAAAGGGTCTGTACTTGGAGCATCATGGCCCATCTATGATGATTCGGACGTTAAGATGTATCTCGACGCCTATGAGAGCAATATATGGTCGGAATTCAGCCATATTGAAAAGGAACGCGTATTTCAGATTGAAAAAAAGTATGCTGAATACATGGGATCAGATTATTGTGTGGCAACAAGCTCCGGAACAGCGGCCCTTGAAACCGCACAGCGTGCCATTGACATCGGTCCGGGAGATGAGGTCATTACCCAGACAAATACCTTTATTGCGACGGCACTCTCTACTTTTAACCTGTTTGCAATACCGGTCTTTATAGATTCAGATCCTGAAACATTCATGATAAATGCTGACCTGATCGAGGAGCGGATCAACGAAAACACACGGGCAATAATTCCTGTCCATATAGGAGGAGCAGCTGCCGACATGGACAAGATTATGGCAATAGCAAAGAAACATAATCTGGTGGTTATTGAGGATGCCTGCCAGGCACACCTGGGTGAATGGAGAAAGAAAAAACTTGGCACTGTCGGGGATATGGGATGTTTCAGTTTCCAGGCAGGAAAGAGCCTGTGCTGTGGTGAAGGCGGCGCAGTGATAGGGAATGACGAGTACCTGATGGCCAGGGCAAAAGGTTATACGCATATCGGAAATGATCCGCGACGCAAAGGCAGAGTCTTTCCCGGGTCCAATTTCAGGATGACACCGTTCCAGGCGGCAATTCTTTCGGGACAGATAAGACGCCTGGAGGAACAAAGCACGTTAAGGGACGAGAATGCTGCTTATCTTGAAAAACTGCTGGGCGAAATAAAAGGGGTCCGTGCTACAAAAAAATACCCGGGACAAACACGCCGGGGATATTACATTTACGGGATGATATATGAGAAGGAACACTTTAACGGCCTGCCGAAATCGAAATTCCGGGAAGCCATTCGTGCCGAAGGGATCAGTTTCGGGAACGGGATCGATTCCTCCCTTCACAGAAATCCTTTCATAGAGACATATTTTAACCTCAGGGCTTTTCAGAAGATCTATTCAAAAGAGCGGCTCGATAAATTCCGGAGGGAAAACCTTTGTCCTGTAAACGAAATGATCGAAAGAGAAACAGGCCTGTCTCTGGGTCAGAAAGTATTTCTCGGCTCAAAAAAAGATATGGAGGATATAGTGACCGCAATTGTCAAAATACAAAAGAATTCCTCAGCATTGCTTTAGCCACATAAGCCCAAACACCGGCGCTACGAATGAATCAGGTTTTACAGCACTACCCGGAGGTTTCAGGACAAAAATGACACGTAGAGAAAGAATCTTTTCCTGCCGGAGCAGCCTGCTCCACAAAACTGTTCTTTGCTATTAACTGGAATAATTCGCACGTTATGGTTGTCTTAAAAGAAAAAGAAGTTTATGAAGACTATGATCTTTATTTCAGCTATAGCGACACTCTTTTTGGTTTCAGCATCCTGGAAAGTTATTGAGATTCATACTTATCCGCAAGAACTGACCAGCATGGTTACCGCTCCGCAGAAGGATTATGAAGCCGGGCACGAATTTGAACTGGCAATCGATCTGGAGCTTGCCCGATTTGAGGGCAGGTCTTTGCGCCCCTATGTTGCAATATGGGTAGAGAATGAGAAAGCAGAGCCTGTCCGCACCATTGCATTATGGTTCAACAACTACAAGTGGCTTCCCGACCTCAGAAGATGGTACAGTAAAAACTTTGAGAAAACACAGGAAGCTGAATATATTGATGCTATCACCGGCGCCACCCGTCCTGCCGGTAAGCATACAATTATCTGGGACGCAAAAGACGATAACGGCAACCTGCAGGAATCGGGAAAATATACAGTGTACATCGAAGTTGTCAGGGAACGGGGAACCTACCAGCTGATCAGACAGCATTTTGAACTGAACGACATGCCCCAGCGCTTTGATCTGCCCGCCGGAACAGAAGTTTCATCGGTTACCATAGAATACCGCAAAGCTGACAAAACCAGTACAGCATTATAATAACCATGGCCAGTAAGAATTTCAACTCCCTGATCAGGTGGGTACATATCTACCTTTCAATGTTCGGCTTTGCAGCACTCTTCTTCTTTGCGGTTACCGGAATAACATTGAACCACCCCGGATACAATGCAGATGCCTTTATTGAACGATCAACCGGACAATATGATCTGACCGTTACCTCGGCTGGCTTTATTGCGGTTTTGAATGATTTACATAAAGGAAGTGACACAGGAACACGATGGGCAACAGTGATCGATATCTCCGCCATTATAATGATATTTGTCTCAGTGACAGGATTTGTTATGATATTTTGTCTGAGCAAGAGAAAATTGCCGGGACTTATCGTTGCTGCAATCGGTGCCCTGACATTTATAGTACTCTGTATTGTCTTAAACTAGAGTTTTACAGGCAACCCCAGGCGGGATAAAAGAAGCAGGCGTTAGTAAAATTTCATATATTTAACCTAAGTTGCTGGTTACTAGTTGCTGCCCGCCTTCGCCGAGGCTTCGGCGGGTAAAAGTTGCTAGTTAATTGGAAATGAGCATTCTAATTATGACCAAAAATGAAAAATAAACTATCCTTTCTGCTGATAATATCGTTACTCTGTTCCGGTTTGCTGTCCGGCCAGAGTGACAGGGTTTATACAGAAGCTGATTATGATCGTGCCGCATCAATGCTTAGCGGCAATGTAAGCAAACTGATCGACCATAACATTCGCCCTGAATGGCTCCCTGACGGCCGGCTGTGGTATAAATCAATGGTGGGGAACAGCGTTGAGTTCAAACTGTTCAACCCTGCCGACAAAAAATATTTAACGGCCGCAACCCGGCAGGAGCTCTTCGATAAAGCTTCATTCAGGCCGCAGGAAACCAACGCCAGGTCAGATGAGGTCTTATCTCCCGACGGCAGGTATTCAGCCTTTATCCGGGACTGGAATTTATGGATAAGGGAACTCTCCACCGGAAGGGAAGCTCCTCTGACTACCGACGGAACGGAGAACTTCGGCTACGCAACCGATAATGCAGGCTGGAGGCAGAGCGACAGGCCCGTGCTCAGCTGGTCGCCCGATTCAAGAAGAATAGCGACCTACCGCCAGGATCAGAGACATGTAAGCAATATGTACCTTGTGAAAACCAGGGTCGGAGAGCCCGAACTCAAAGCCTGGAAATACCCTCTGCCCGGGGATGAGGAGATAATTCGTATTTACAGGATTATTATTGATCTGAGCAAAGAACCGGCAGCTATTATAAGGCTTAAGATGGACAGCGATGCCCGCAGGGGAACATTATGCGATGACATCTCATGCGAGGGAGGATTCGACGATATCTCCTGGAGCAACGACAGCAGGAAACTGGTCTTTGTTTCAACAAGCCGCGACCATAAACAGGCAAATGTGAGAATGGCTGATTGTGAAACCGGAGAAGTCAGGGAAATATTCGAAGAGAGAGTTGAAACGCAATATGAATCAGGACAGGGATCAATAAACTGGAAATACCTTTCAGTCACAGATGAGATCATCTGGTATTCAGAAAGAAGCGATTGGGGGCACCTTTATCTTTACAGTGCAACTGATGGAAGACTGAAGAACCAAATCTCCTCGGGAGAATATGTTGTCAGACAGGTATTAAGGATTGACGAGAATAAGAAGCAAATCTATTTCATTGCCAGCGGAAAGGAAGCAAACACAAATCCCTACTACAGGTACCTGTACAGGGTCGATTTCAACGGAAAAAATCTCACTTTGCTTACTCCCTCAATGGGCGACCACACAGTCAGCTTCTCACCCGACGGCAAATTCTTCCTGGATTCCTGGTCTCAGCCCGACGTTCCTCCTGTTAATGAGGTAAGGAACATTAACGGGCGGCTTACGGCAACACTCGAAAAAACCGATATCTCGCGTCTCACTGCCACGGGATGGAAGCCTCCGGTTCCGTTTACCGTAAGATCGGCCGATGACAGATGGGATTTATACGGCCTGATGTTCAATCCAGCAAACCTCAATCCTGAACGCAAATACCCGGTAGTTGTATATATTTATCCGGGACCGCAGGGCGGAAGCGTGGGTTCCTGGAGTTTCAATCCGGCAAGGGGGGACAACCATGCCCTTGCCGAGCTGGGCTTTGTTGTTGTCCTGCTTGAAGGCAGCTGTAATCCAGACCGATCAAAATCATTTCATGATGCCTGCTACGGGAATATGGCTGAAAACACCCTGCCCGACCAGGTCTCAGGCCTGAAACAGCTTTCAGGACGTTATCCATATATAGATCTCGAACGAGTGGGGATATGGGGTCACTCGGGCGGGGGTTTTGCCACTGCGGCAGCAATGTTCAGATTCCCCGATTTTTTCAGGGTTGGAATATCGGAGTCGGGTAACCACGATAACCGCGGTTATGAAGATGACTGGGGTGAAAGATATATTGGTCTTGAAAAGGTTGATAAGAATGGTGTATCCAACTACGAGATCCAGGCGAACCAGTTGTATGCAAGGAACCTGAAAGGGAAACTCCTTCTGGCGCATGGCGGTATGGATGATAATGTTCCCCCTTACAACACATACCTTGTTGTTGATTCACTTATAAAGGCAAACAAGGATTTCGACCTGCTGATCCTTCCGAATGCAAGACACGGATTCGGCTCCGACAGCTACTATATGATGCGAAGACGCTGGGATTATTTTATAACCAATCTTATGAAAGCTGTCCCTCCAAAAGAATATTTGCTTAAGGTTGATCCTGATCCCAGGCTCAGGATGGGGGAATAAAATTAGGAGATAACTGACTTTACAGAATTGATAGAAGGACTCTTTGATTATACTCTCTGGGGATTATTCCTGGCGAGTTTTCTGGCAGCAACGGTTGTGCCTTTCAGTTCCGAGGCACTGCTCACGTTCCTGATCATCAATGGCACAGATGCATATACCGCGGTTCTTGTTGCCACGGCCGGCAATTTCCTCGGAGGAATGAGCAGTTTCGCCATTGGCTATATGGGCAAATGGGAGTGGATTGAAAAGTATCTGCGGATAAAACGCGAAAGCATAGAAAAGTGGCATAACCGGCTTTACAGGAGAGGAGCTGTTTTTGCATTCCTGTCGTGGTTACCGGCAGTGGGAGATATCTTTGCTGTCGGGCTTGGTCTGTTACGGGCCAATATCCTTATAACCGCCATTGCCATGCTGGCCGGAAAATTCCTGCGTTATGTGATCTGGGGATGGCTGACCGGTCTTGTATTCTGAATAACAGGAGTTTTAGCCTTTGGACCGGACTGCAAGGCACCTTATAGCCGCTTTTACTCAGAGTATTTAATAACTTCGACCGGACAGTTATCGGCAGCATCCTTAATTCCTGCCTCAAAATCAGAGTAGTTGACTCCATCAATTACAGTGGATGTTTCCTCAAGCTTAAAGACTTCGGGGCAGATCTGCTCGCACGATCCGCACGCAATACAGCCTTCTTCTATCCATACTTTTGTTATTGCCATTGTTGTTATCTTTTTAATGTTTGATGAAACGATTCCTGGTACAATCCGAAAATACAACTTTTACCTTTAATATCGTTCGTTATTACTGACAATTACTGCTTGAAAAAGAGTTACCGGATAATTCAGAAACGGTATTGCTTCATTCAAAAACGGTATTGCCGCGAAAGATCCATTTTGCTCTCCGGAAATCAATTTCACCGAAATATCTGTGTATATTGATGCTGGAACAAACTATAGTGCATAAGATTTGTTAATTTATAAATATGCCGTTTATGAAACGAATCTTTTCCGGAATTACAATTGAATGTATCAGGGGTGATATTGCAGGACAGTCTGATATTACAGCCATAGTGAATGCTGCCAATGCACAGCTTCAAACAGGGGGCGGGGTGGCGGGAGCGATTCACCGTGCGGCGGGTCCCGGCCTTGCCAGAGAGTGCCGTCCCATGGCTCCTATCAAGCCCGGGGTGTCAGTTATTTCAGGCGGACATAACCTTCCCAACCGTTTTGTCATTCATTGTCTGGGGCCTGTTTATGGTCTGGATGAGCCGTCCGGTATTTTGCTGGCCGATTGTTACAGGAACGCTCTTCTTCTCGCCGATGAAAATAAGATAGACTCCATCGCATTTCCCGCTATTTCTACCGGTGCATTCGGATACCCTGTTGAACCAGCGGCTGAGATCGCCTTCAGAACTATCAGGGATACTTCCACGCTACTGAAAAATATCAGGCTGATACGTATGGTACTCTACAGTCAGGATGACCTGGAAATTCATGAAAAAGTGCTGTCAGAAATTCTTTGACCTTCTGCTGCCCGATCGGCAAACTGATATTGACCGGATTAAAATATTTCGTAAATTTGATGAATGAACGCATTGAAAACCACTAAAAAGAGATAGTTATGAAAAACATTAACCGCAGGACTTTTCTTGGAAACGGTGTTGCTGCAGCAGCAATGGTAACTGTTGGAAAACCTTTTTCACCGGAAACAGATAATAAACCGGTCCCGGCAAAGGCAAACAATGCCGATCCGTTCAATCCGGTTACTTACAATGCCATGCCCACCAGGTCGTTCGGGAAAACCGGATACAAGGTTGGTATCCTGAGTCTTGGAGGACAGGCTACAATAGAGATCAAAGGGAGGGAAGAAGAATCGGAAAAGATCATTAACCGCGCCATCGACCTGGGAATAAATTATATCGATACAGCCGCCTCGTATGGTCAGGGTGTGAGTCAGCTGAATATAGGCCGGGTGATGAAGACCCGCAGGAAGGAGGTATGGCTTTCCACAAAAACCCACGACCGCACCTACGACGGATCGATGCGTCTTCTGGAGGAGAGCCTTAAAAACCTTCAGACCGA
>DIKJ01000195.1:7884-9129 GCA_002424525.1 Bacteroidales bacterium UBA5621
CCCAACGGTGCCATAAAAGCTCTTGAAAAAGCCAGGTCCGGAGGAGCTGTCAGGTATCTTGGCATAACAGGGCATTTCGAACCGCTGGTACTGCTTGAAGCAATTAAACGGTATTCTTTCGACTCTATACTGCTGGCAGTAAATGCTGCGGACGTTCATTACCTTAGTTTCAAGAACTATCTTCTTCCGGAGACTCAGGAAAAAGGGATTGCAATCGTCGGGATGAAGGTTACTACCCGGAGCCGTATCCTTTCCTCGTGGACGCCACCGCCGCCTGATCAGCAAACTGACGCACGCCTGCGTACACCACTGCCGGGGACCATTTCAATAAAAGAGGCCCTCATGTACAATATGAGCCTGCCAGTCAGCACAACAATCATAGGTGTCGACAGTGTGGCCCAGATCGAAGAGAATGTGAAAATAGCCTCTGAATTCACACCCCTGAGCCAGGCGCAGATGGAGGAGATAGAAGTAAAGACCCTTCCTATAGCAAGACAGGCGCTCTACTTCAGAAGGTGGGACATTGGTGTGTAACGGATGATCAGGAGCCTTTTACGATCTTCCTTAACAGTTCGGTCAGGATAGCAGTTTCTGTTTCATTTAAGCCTGACTTTATCTTTTCTGCCATGCGTTCATGAGCTATCGCGCGCAGAGCATTGATCTTGTCGCCTTTATCATTAATCTGTAAATAGATGACTCTCCTGTCGTTATCTGAATGAACCCTTTTTATATATCCCTTCTCAGACAGTTTATCTGCAAGTACGGTTACAGTCGGTTTAGTAAGCTTCAGTTCCCTGGCCAGGTCGGTCAGGGTCGGATTTTTCAGCCTGACTATAACCTTCAGATAATATAACTGCTGTTGAGTCAGGTCACTGAAGTCAGCCTGATCAATCGTCTCCTCAAGGATCTTCTCAATAAGGTCTGAAAGGTAAATAATAGCTTCCTTCAAACTGTTCATCTTTAAGTTTCTGTAAATATAGTTAGATTAATCTAATTATCAAACTGCGATCGTGCACCATTGGATGCATCAGGAGCCTGTCAGTTAAGCGGGCTGACAGGTACCCGATATTACTTGGGTGAAAACCAGCATTGTTAAAAATAGATTTAATATATTTACGTGTTCACAGAACATTTTACAAATTTATTAACTGATAATACTCCCTGAAACATGAAAACCGAGAAAAGACGAACATTCATCAAAAAATCCATGGTGGCCTCAGCAGGCATCGCTATCGGAGCGCCTGC
>DIKJ01000195.1:9176-11652 GCA_002424525.1 Bacteroidales bacterium UBA5621
AACGATCGTGGCGGATTGTACGGAGGCTCTGGGCATACTGCGAATTTTACGAAGATTAAGGAGACGAGAGTAACAGCCATCTGCGACTGTGTTGAGTATCTGTTCCCAAAGGCGATCAAGGATATAGAAGATCTGGGTGGTGCTAGGCCAAAGACATACATCGATTATCGGGAGATGCTTAACGATAAGGATCTGGATGTTGTTGCCATTGCCACTCCGGATTACTGGCATGCACTTATGACAGTAAACGCCTGCCAGGCAGGAAAGGATGTTTATGTCGAAAAGCCTGTCGCGTACAGTATCGACGAAGGCAGAAAGATGGTACAGGCTGCTAGGAAATACAACAGGATCGTTCAGGCCGGTACCCAGAGAAGAGCCAGCAGGCTCAATATGAAGGCCATCGAGATGGTTCGCGATGGTATTATCGGAGACGTTTACATGGGACGCGGAACAGTTTACCGCTCACGCCCCAGCATAGGCAGGAAACCCGACGGGCCGGCCCCTAAAGGTGTCAACTGGGATCTTTACAGGGGACCGGCACCCATGATCCCCTTCAACGAAAATCATTTTCTTTACAACTGGCACTGGTACTGGGATACGAGCACAAGCGAGTTTGGCAACAACGGGACCCATGCGATGGATATCCTGAGGCTGGGCATGAAAATCAACGAACATCCTGTGAAGACCGCCTGCTGCGGAGGTTTTTACGCTTATGCCGATGAATCGGACCAGGATGTGCCCAACTTCCAGGTCGCTACTTTTGAGTATTCCGGAGGACAAATCCTTGAGCTTGAAGTCAGGAGCCTTCCGACACCCAATGAACCCTGGGGCAACCTGTGGCTGGGCACCAAAGGGTACGCATGTACTGTCGGCAACAGTTTCCAGGTTTTTCTGAGCGGTAATGCACCGGCATCAGTGGCAGGCCAGACCGGAACCGCAGCATTCAGTACCGGGGCACAGCAGGACAGAACGAGCCAACCTACCATCGCAGTAGCGGAGGCAGATCTTGAACCAGACCCCAGAAGAGAAGAGCTTGCCAAAGCCCGTATCGATTTCCACTTCCAGAATTTTGTCGATTGCGTGAAAAGCCGCAATTACAGGGATCTTATTGCTGATATTGAGGAGGGCCATATCTCGACTGCAATGATGCATCTGGGTAACATTGCATACCACACAGGACGAAAACTTGTATTTGACGGGAAGACCGAACAGTTTGTAAATGACAAGGAAGCAAATTCCTATTTGTCGCGTCCTGACGGGGGCAGGAAGCCCTATAACATGCCGGATGTGGTCTGATCCCTCTGAAATATGAAATCACTCTGTCTTGTTTTATCCCTCATTTTTTCCGGAGCATTCTAACCTTCCTGTATGAAAACTGTTATTATTCGCTTCTTCCCGGGGAGACAAAACAGGTCAAGGTCGGGTTCAGCGAAAAAGATCTTGCAGGAGAGACGGCTCTGCTGGCAATAGAGGGATGGAATATTGTCCGAGGGGAACAGGAACTGAGGCTGAATTGAATTCTGCTCAGCCATACCACTCTGGAAAAAAAGAGCATAAAGGGTAAAATAATAAAATGTTTCAAAGCAAAAATTAAATATTTCTGCTATTTTTACTTATGCTTTTAGACCAGATCACCCTTCGGCGGAAAAGAAATAACTGTTTAAAGCTTATTTTTGTTTTCCTTTTAATTGCAAACAACCCCTCTTTCTCTCAGGACCTCACAGGTATTACAAAGCAGGAGCCTTTTAAGATCAATGGTTCTGTAAGTGCAAAACTACAGTTTTACGACTCGGATAAAACCAATCCATCAAGGGCTCCGTTCATGTGGTATCTGCAGGGGAGCCCTGTGATTACAGTATATGGAATTGTAATGCCTTTCTCCTTCCGGCTGAGTGAGCAGCAGAGAGACTTCAGACAGCCTTTTAACCAGTTTGGCGTAAGTCCTTATTATAAATGGGCTAAACTCCACCTCGGATACCGGTCACACAACTGGTCAACCTACGCCCTGGCAGGTCATTCCATAACGGGAGCAGGCCTGGAGTTATCTCCCGGGAAATTTCAGGCAGGCTTCGCAACGGGAAGACTCCTGAAGCCTGTCAGGTACCTTGATGATCCCGAAAACATTAAACTGCAAACACCGGCCTACAGGCGTTCAGGTACCGCCCTGAGACTTGGCTACGGCAGTGAAAGCAACAATTTCAGCCTCGTGATACTGAAAGCAAGGGACGATTCGACCTCAATGGGTGAAGTTCCGACAAAGTACAAGCTCACCCCGGACGAAAATCTTGTTGTATCATTCCTGACAAAGCAGACCATTGCCAAAAAATATCTCTTTGAGATTGAGGTTGCCCAGAGTTTATACACAAAAGATATCCGTACTGCAGTCTCGGATTCAACAGGTGGCCTGATGTCGAAATTATTCTCCTCGCTCATTGAAAACCATGAGTCCACCACTTCAAGCAACGCCATCAGGGCC
>DIKJ01000195.1:11684-13277 GCA_002424525.1 Bacteroidales bacterium UBA5621
TTGAACCTGATTTTCGCTCCATGGGTGCCTACTACTTTGCCACCGACCTGAGCAATATCACCATAGAACCATCACTGAAACTCATGAAGAAGAAGCTGACCCTGGCAGGCAGTGTGGGAACCCAGGTCGACAATCTCAAAAACGACAAAAACCTTCGTACCCGCCGGACCATCACTTCTGCACGCATAAATTTCGTGCCGTTGCCTCAATACAACCTGAGCGCCTTTTATTCAAACTACGGGCTGGCACAGGAATCGGGACTTCTCTCAATAGATACCCTTCGCCAGAGCGAGGTGGCACAGGCAACAACCCAGATCGGAGTAACGCAGTCGCTGAATCTGACCGGAGAAAAACTGGGACACAACCTGATGGTGAACTTCAATTACCAGAAGCTTAACGACAGGAATGAGAATACCTCACAGTACAGCGAGTTCTCAACAAAAATACTGTCTGCCAATTATTTCATTACCTATGTGCCGTTCAATATCAACGGGTCAGCTGCATTCTTATACACGCACTTTGCTCAGGATACCGTCGTAACGGTTGCATACGGACCTTCAGCGGGACTTGGCAAATCATTCCTTAAAAACAAGCTGAACGCCTCGGTTTATTTATCTTTCATAAATAATAAGGTGCAGGATAAAGATACAGGCACCACGGGCATATACTCCTTTCAGCTCGGCTACAGACCTGTAAAAAACCACCGTTTCGCACTGAAGTACAACTATAGTAAGAACAACCGTCTGTCAACAGGTTACAATTCTTACTATGAAAGCAAGCTCGATTTTGACTATACATACACTTTCTGATAAAGACAGATGCTGATGAATTGCAGATATAACATTCTCAGATACTTACTGCTTGTGTTGTTGCTTTCAGGAATGTCAGGCACAACACTTTACTCACAGCAGGAGCTGACGGTCAATGTCATGGTAAGGCCACCATACGCGACAAAGCTTGATCTTTATCCTGAACTGACCACGGTGACAATCACTTACCCCTTCTCAGCAAGCGGGACCCTCATCGTCCACATTAAGGGCAACAACGGTGTGGACCTGATTACCGCTCCTGATTATGCAGGGAGAGTAGTCAATGTAACTGCCAATGCGATCAACCGGTTCAGCGGCAATGATCTTTCAGGGTATTTTGAATATCAAAACCTGATCAGCAGGGGCATTCCCATGCAGGAGCTGATTGAAAACGGACTTCCCGAGGGCAGCTATCAGATCTGTGTCAGGGTTATGGGGCCTGATGGCGGCTTCATCTCTCCGGACGAACCGATGGGCTGCAGCAACTTTTTCAACATCCGCTACGGAGAGCCTCCCATGACCGTCAATCCGCAATGCGGTGCCAGAATAACACAGCCGTCGGTTCAGAATATTGTCTTCAGCTGGACCCCGGCGACCAATGCTCCGGCATGGACTCAATACACACTCAAGATTGTTGAACTGATCGACCCGACTCAGAATCCTGATGCGGCCATGTTGTCGGCAACAGAACCGGCCTTCTTCGAGACAACACTACAGGGCAGGTTTTCCTTTTTCTACGGTCCGGCACAGCCCACCCTTGAGAAGGGCAGGGTATATGCATGGC
>DIKJ01000004.1 GCA_002424525.1 Bacteroidales bacterium UBA5621
CGACCAGGATCCCCAGCCAGCTTTTACCCATGACATTCAGCGGTTCAAAAACATCGGGATACCTGATCACTCCGACATAAAAAGAAGCCGCACCCACCAGAAGCCAGATTATAATATAGGTCCAGACTGTCAGTTTCATCAATGTCGCACCGTAGGCTTTGATCATTTCCCTAACCTGTGTTTCAGGCGTCTCTCCGGTTCCGGCCAGCGCAAGATTTCCGATAACAACAGCTGATACCAATCCTCCAAGTATGTTTACTGCCCACATGATATTGGAATTAATGATGAACTCTCCGTCTTGTTGGTTCCAGCCGTAAACCGAAAGAATTATTCTCCCGAGCGTGAATGCGTAAATGAGCAACAGTACAATGGCAATTATGCCCATAAGAATTTCCTTCTCTTTTGAATTCATTTTGTGTCTATTTTTGATTTTTAAATAAGATGAATATACGACATCAGATCAGAAGGTAAAGTTACACCTGTAAGAAGTCAATGTCAAATATTTTTTAAGTACTGTGGACCGGGGGTTCATTTGCTGGAATTCTATTTTTCGTAAATTAGCGGAGCACACGGAAATTTTACCTGAAACTAAATCTGTAAATTCAGCACATGCAAACAGAAAATAAAATTACTGTATGGTTCTTCACACTCCTGAGGATCGTTGTTGGGTGGCACTTTCTTTATGAAGGCATTTCCAAACTGTTTAATCCATACTGGTCATCGGCATCATATCTGATGGAGTCGAAATGGATTCTTTCAGGTTTCTTTCACTGGATAACAGGTAATCAGACAGCTTTGCATGTAGTTGATTTTCTCAATATCTGGGGACTGATAATTATCGGACTATTACTCTTTTTAGGGGTCTTTACCCAGGCAGCCTCCATCTCCGGGGTTGTTCTGCTTCTCTTGTATTATATTGCCAATCCTCCCTTTGTATATTCATCGGTACCAGCCACAAGTCACTTCTATATAATCAATTACAACCTTATCGAGGCCGTCGTGCTGATCGTAATTGCATCTTTGCCGAAAGATCTTATGTGGAGCATTCAGAGATTTCTCTCTTATCATCATTCAAAACGAAAGGAGAAAAAATTCCCTGCTGCAGAGAATCCGCCTTTCCCGGAGAATTATGATGTCAAACGACGGGAAATGATCAAGAACCTTGCTGTTGTTCCCTTTTTTGGAGCTGTTTTCTTCGGGATGGCCAGAAAAAGAGGCTGGATCAGTTTTGAGGAGGATAACCTGGCCGCAGAGACCGAAGCAATTAGCGGAGCCTCGATCCTGTTGGGAAAGAACTATTCAATCAGAGAGTTAACTGGCAAGGTGCCGTCAGGAAAGATCAGGGATATCAATCTGAGCAGGATTATGATCGGGGGAAACCTTATCAGCGGATTCGCACATGCGCGTGATCTCATATACGTTTCAACCTGGCTCAAGAAATATTTCACCGACGAAAAGGTTATAGAAACGCTGTGGCTATGCGAGGCTTGCGGTATCAACACCGCCATTTTCAGGTGCGATGAGAACACGATCAGGATAATGGAAAAATACTGGGCCCGCGGCGGAAAGGTGCAATGGCTGGCCCAGACATATCCCAGGGGCGATGACATGACAAACATTAAACTGGCCATTGACCACGGTGCTGTCGGAGCTTTCGTTCAGGGGGGAATAGCAGATCAGATTGTTCTCGAAAACAGGATTGATGACCTGGCCAAAGCTATTGAGTTTATCCGGGATCAGGGAATAATAGGAGGTACCGCTGCTCACTCTATAACAGTACCGGAGGCCTGCGTCAGCAACGGGATACCGGTTGATTTCTTCATGAAGACCTATCATCATAACAATTACTGGTCGGCAACACCTGTCGACCCTGCTGATCCATATCTGCCAAAAGACGGTAAAGATCACAACATGGCACACGATAACATCTGGTGTGTTTCTGATAAAGCCACCGCTGATTTCTTCTCAAACAATACTACTCCCTGGATTGCTTATAAAATACTGGCGGCAGGAGCAATCAAGCCTGATGATGGACTGCGGTTCGCCTTTGAAGGTGGAGCCGATTTTGCATGTGTGGGGATGTTTGATTTTCAGATAATTGAAGATGCGAACTTAACCGCAGCAATTCTTGGTTCAGAATTGAAACGTGAAAGGAAGTGGTATGCCTGATGGTTTGAAGAAGCCTATTTTTCGGGAGTGATCCGCGCCACCCAGCCGCCTCCTGAAGCCAGCTCCAGTTTCAAGATATCTCCGGCCTGAAAAAGACTTTCTGTTTTCCTGTAATCTTCAGCTCTTGTATTCGCATTAATGCCGTCTTCAATGGTTTCGAGCCTGTAGCGGCCGGGTGCGAGAAATCCGGTCTCCAGGTTAATTTTCCGTTCATCCCAGTCAGTGATGGCGCCTAAAAACCACTCATCGCCTGACCGGCGTGCCAGGATCGTATACTTCGCAATCTGTCCGTCAAGAAGAAGGCTTTCATCCCATTCGACAGGTATTTTTGCGATGAAGTCCGTGCACTCCTTTTCGCGGTAATAGTCGGAGGGTGAATCGGGCAGCATTGTCATCGGGCTGCTCAGTATAACAGCAAGGGCGATTGAGTGTGTACGGGTACCCTGGCCCATCGGGTAATCGCCCACCGGCCGGAAATTGCTTTTTGTCGAATTGCGCATCGTGGCCGGGATATAATCCATTGGCCCGGTGAACATGCGGATATATGGGAGCAGATTATGATGCACCGGATTGTCAGAGTCCGTCCATCCGTTATACTCAAACTCTATCAGACCCTCCCTTGTAAGAACATTGGGATATTTACGCCGGAGGCCGCACGGCTTGTAAGCGCCGTGAAAGTCAACCACCATTTTCATTTCAGCAGCTTTACGGGCAACTGCCTCATAATACATCACCATCAGCTGATCGTCGCGGTTCATGAAGTCAACTTTTATCCCTTTAATTCCCCATTTCGAGAAAAGGTTAAAAGCCTCTTCCCATTGCTTTTCGAGAGTTTGCCATATAACCCACAGCATAACGTCAACACCTTTGTTTCGTGCGTGACTTACAACCTCTTCCATATCCAGTTCCGGCACTGTTTCAAGTATATTGTCACGAGGGCTCCACCCATCGTCAAAAAGAAAATACCTGAACCCGTAACCGGCGCAGAAATCGATGAAATATTTTGCCGTTTCGGTATTGACTCCCGCTTTGAAATCAACACCGTAAATATTGTGCTTGCCCCACCAGTCGAACATCACAATACCGGGTGTAATCCACGAGACATCTTCAACTGCACAGGGCGATGCAAGCAGATAAACCATATTGTTTGAAACAAGCCCTTTCTCATCATCCTCAACAGCAAAGATACGCCATGGATAAGTGCGGGTACCCTTTACCCTGGCTATGTAATCATAAGTCTCTTTTACCTGGCCGAGGCCATAAGCAGAACCGGTCTGTGTAAATGTCTTCGGGAAGGGCGGATTTACAGCGGTCAGATTTGACTCTCCGGTACCTTTCAGCCATAGCCCCGGATAATCATACAGGTCAGCTTCGGTTATCATAACGAAAGTCCCGTTCTCCTTCTCTGCCAGAAAGGGAAGGTTGCAAAGCTTTCCTTGCTGAATGTTGCTTACAGCGCAATGCTCGTAAGGAGTCTCATAAGCCGAACTGAAGCTCTTTGATGACTGGAACCTGGCAGAATCGTCATTCTCAAACCTTATGTTAAGAGTCTCCCTGTAAATAATAAGGCTGTCCTTTGAAGATGTGCTGAAACGGTATGCAAGTCCCTCGTCAAACAGTCTGAATGTGATCGCAAGGTCTGTTCTGAACCTTATCTCCATCTCGCTGTAAGTATTTCTGAACGAGGATGCTTTTTCACGGATTTCAGGTTTAATAACCTCATTAACTGATCGCCTTATAACTCGCTGAACCTTAAGCCGGGCATCTTTGTCTGCTCTGTCGTCAGCCACAAGAAAGAGATTCTCCAGCTTTACAACACTGTGGCCTTCTTTACCAAGGTTTACGGAAATATTCTGACCTGTTTCAATTTCTGCAGAGAGTTTTCCGTCAGGGGAAGCAAGCTGGTATTTCTGTGCATTCGTTGAGAGGGTTATCAGCACAGATGCAATGAAGAGGGGGAGCTTTTTCATAATTTAATATTGTCTGGGCGCACTCAGTCCTTCACACACCGGACTGAGAGTCCGTTCTTCTTTATATAACTGTTTCTGAATACTCTTGTATTGTTATTGTTTATTTGCCGGCTCCAGGCTTCACTATCTGTATTTTCCGTCGCTGACCACCATAGCCCCTGATATCCCGGATCATAAAAACCACCGATACCCGCTATCCCGTCCTCCAGCAGGGAGGGCAGTAAATCCGCCATGATACCCTGCTAATGGCATTATCAAATTTACGAAATCCGGGGAAATTAATATATTAATAAAATGTTTTTTGACAGGAGCGAAAAGGGTACGTTCTATTGAATCCATTTATGCAGTTACTTTCCTATCTTTATCAGAAGAATTTTACAAAATGCAAATCATATTCCTCAGTATGTCAATAACAATCAGGAAAAAATCATGAGAACAAACCGGCGTAAATTCATTTCAACCGCAGCGGCAGGAAGCCTTGCAGCAGCGACAATACCCTTTTCAGCATGCAGTTCCGTAGCCGGAAGCCCCTTCTCTCCCTCAGAACTGAAATCAAGATATGCAAAACTTGATGAAATAATTAAAACGCCTCTGCTGAAAAAAGATCTCTTTACAGAACCGGTAATAATCGATACTCTTGAACTATTGCGCTACGGACGAAGTTACCTGTGCCGGGTGCGCTCAAGGGACGGTGCTGAAGGAATATCTGTGGCTCATAGCGGGATCTCAACGCTGTTTCCAATTTTCCTCAGAAACCTTCAGCCGTTTTTTACAGGACAGGACGCACGCGAGCTTGACCTTATACTGGAAAGGGTTTATATCTACAATTTCAATTTCAGGTACAACGGCATTACCCTGGGACTGCCTCTCGCAACAATAGAATTCGCAATCCTCGATATGCTGGGACGAATAGCCGGCAAACCTTCAGGAGAGCTTATAGGCGAGGTACATAACCCTGAAGTTGCTGTATATGTGGCTACCGAGTTCCGCGAAAAACCGCTGGAAGAACATTTTGAACTGATAAAGGAAGCGGTTTCGGAATATGATGCCAATGCTCTTAAGGTCAAAGTGGGTTACCAGTATTCCGGCACCAAGGATCTTCATTACAGAGGTGTGCCCGGCAAGACAGAGAAGCTGATACCCCTGCTTCGCGAGACATATGGTACTGGAGTGTCGCTGTACGCCGACTCGAATGGTTATTATGATGTCGATGAAGCTATCCGGGTTGGCAGGCTGCTCGAAGAATATAAGTACAGCTATTTCGAAGAACCTGTTATGTACGACCATTTTGAAGACATAAAAGCAGTTACTGACGCCCTGACCATTCCCATAGCAAACGGTGAACAGGATCAGAGCTTTGTTAACTTCAGGTGGCTGATAGCCAACGATGGCCTGGATATTGTCCAGCCCGATAATTATTATTTCGGGGGTATGATCCGTTCAATGAAAGTGGCGCTGATGGCCCATGCATTCGGGAAAGAGTTCATTCCCCATATGTCAGGCGGAGGCCTTGGATTTCTTTATAATTCAATAATAGTTTCAATAGCGCCCAATGCAGGAGCTCATCACGAATTCAAGGGTCTGGATACCAATGTGATATTTGAATGCCCGACATCTCCTCTGAAGGTGGTGAACGGAAAGATAAAGGTACCAACAGGTCCGGGTATGGGTGTGAACTTTGATCCTGACTTTGTCAGTAAGCACGAAATTGTGAAAATGTAATATCCAATTAACCTGTCCGGAAAATGAAAAGCTTCAGACTCAAAGCCCCCATTATATTATTGATTGTAATCCTGTCTGCTTTGCACCTCTGTCAATGCCATACAAACAGTAGGTCAGCCTATGAAAGGATCCGTGCACATGCCGATGTAATAAAAGTTATCAATACCCATGAGCATCAGCACCGGGCGGATGAGGTGCCGGCAACCCGTTTCCGATTTTATCAACTATTGGCAGCAGCATACCTGGAGGCAGACATTATAAGCGCCGGTGCTCCGCCCTTTGACATGAGATTAATTGATACTGCAAGTCTGGATCATCTGTGGGAAACCTATGGAAATGCGCTGACCCACACAAGGAACACCAGCTATTACAGCCACTTTGTGAAAGGATTCGGGAAACTCTACGGTTTTGATGATCTTTTTTTCACAAAAGAGAACATTGTCCGGCTCTCATCTGAGATTGAAAGGAACTATACCGATTATGGAGCCTGGTTTGACGAGGCATTCAAAAAAGCCGGCTTTGAAGTGATGTTTCTCGACCAGTACTGGAAACCCTTCAATACCGAAGTCGATAAGAGATACTATGCGCTTGTTTTTCATATAAATCCCCTGATTTCTGAATCATGCAAAAAACCTGACAGGGGAGCTGAGTTGAAAACGATCTACAAAAATGCATCCGCCGATGGCTTTGCTATAAATAATCTGGATGATTACCTGGCATATTGTGATCATCTTTTTAAGAAGAATATTGAAAAAAATGCTGTCTGCGTGAAGAATTCCCAGGCTTATTCACGTACGCTCTTCTATGAAGATGTCCCTTATGAAGAGGCGCGGGTGTTATTTGACAAACCCTCTTCACGCCTTACGCCTTCTGAGTCGAAAAAGCTCGAAGATTTCTTGTTTCACTGGATTATAAAGAAATCCGCTGAATATGATCTGCCTGTTCAGATCCATACGGGTTACCTTGCAGGAAATGGCAATACTCTTGATAACAGCCGGCCGGGACTGCTTAACAATCTATTCCTGAAATATCCCGGGACAAAATTCGATCTTTTTCACGGAGGCTTTCCCTGGACAGGCGAATTTGCCGCACTTGGGAAGATGTTCCCGAATGTATACCTCAACCTGGTATGGCTGCCACAGATATCCCGCCAGGAGGCTGTAAATTCACTCGATATGATGCTTGACTGTGTTCCATACAACAAGATCCTCTGGGGCGGTGATTGCCATCTGATAGAGGAATCAGCGGGTTCGCTGGAATACGGGAAGGATGTTGTCTGCGAAGTGCTGGCAAAAAGGGTGGAAAGGGGTTTGCTGACTGAAGATGTCGCATTTGATATTGTTGACAGGATATTCCGCCAAAATGCCATCGAGGTATTCAAATTGGAATAATTTGCTTTGTAGCTTATACTTTCATAAATTTATCAGACCTAATAATCAAAGATGCCAGGACTGATCGCGGGATATGATTACGACATCTTTGTCAGCTACCGCCGGAAGGACAATAAATATGACGGCTGGGTAACTGAATTCGTTGAAAACCTGAAACGGGAACTGGAGTCAACCTTCAAGGAAGAGATCTCTCTCTATTTCGATTCAAATCCGCACGACGGGCTGCTGGAAATGCATGATGTCGGTGCTTCTCTGGAGGAAAAACTTAAGTGCCTGATATTTATCCCGATAATTTCACGAACCTACTGCGATCCGAAATCATTTGCCTGGGAACATGAGTTTAAAGCATTCGTAAAAAGCGCTTCACAGGATCAATTCGGACACAAGGTAAAACTGCCCGACGGCAATGTGGCCAGCAGGGTGTTGCCCGTCCGGATCCACGACCTCGATGCTGCTGATATCAAACAGTGCGAAATAGTGATCGGAGGAGTCCTTCGCGGGATCGAATTTGTATACCGCGAACCGGGAGTGAACAGATCACTAAGGCCTGAAGATGACGAAAATAAAAACCTCAACAAAACAAGATACAGGAACCAGATAAACAAGGTGGCCCTTGCTGTAAAAAATATCATAGAGGGATTGCAGACTAGCCTGAATGAAACTCCGGTAAAGAGTTCACCACTCCCGGAACCTTCACGAAAAGACGGTATTGAAAACAAACCGGACAGGTGGGAGGCTTTTATTAAAATAAAAAAGAAAAAGCTGTTGTGGTTGTCGGTATTGCTGGCAATTATCACAATTTCAGCAATAGTGGTAAGCCCGAAGATTTTCAGACAGGGCCGGTCTGAAAATTTCAGCTCATCAACAGGTAAGATCTCCCTTGCCGTCTTCCCTTTTCAGAATATGACAAACGATACAATTTGGAATATCTGGCAGGATGGCATCCAGGATATTCTGATAACTTCACTTTCCGGTAATGAGGAAATAAAGGTGAGGGGCATGCAGCCGGTAAGAGGACTTATTCAAAACGAAGGACTTATTAATTATTCTTCTCTTACACCCGCCATTTCCGGTAAGATTTCCAGGAAACTTGATGCAAATATCTTTATCAGTGGCAATATCAAACAGGCCGGACCAATAATAAGGATAAATGCACAATTAACAGATTCAAAAACTGAAGAGGTTATCAGAACTTTTCAAATAGAAGGAGTATTTAAAGAAGAGAGGATCTTCAGGATCATAGATTCATTATCGGTACTGGTCAGGAATTATATTCTTGTTGAAAACCTGCAGAAAAAGGTGTCAGGCAAATTGCCGCAGTACATATCCACAACCTCACCTGAAGCTTACAGATATTATGTATATGGGATAAATGCGATGTCAGCCCGTGACCTTCCAACAGCAAGCGATATGCTTTTAAAGGCTGTGGCCAGCGATACCAGTTTCTTATGGGCATATTATATGCTTTCTTACGGTTACTACCGGTGGGGCAGGATTGCACCGGCAAAAGAACTTGCCCTGTATCTTAACAATAGAAGGGAGCAACTGCCCCTGCAGCAGAAATTATGGGTGAATCACTTATATTCTTTACTCTTCGGAACACCGCATGAAAGATTGACTTATCTGACCCAGCTTGCTGAAATAGATGATCGATCAACTGATATTTATTTACATACAGGATTTTTGTATAATGATATCCGTCAATATGAAAAGGCTATATCCCCGCTTGAGGAGGCTTTGAAAATTTATGACAGATGGGGATTAAAGCCTGAGTTCGTTGACTATTATGACGCCCTTTTAAAGGCGTATCATGAAACAGGCCGGTATAAAAAAGAGAAAAAGCTCTTTAAGAAGGCCGAAAAAGATTTCCCTGACAATCCGGTTTTAATCGTAAGGCAGGTGATAATGCTGCTGGCTTCAGGAAAAAATACCGGAATAGAAGAACTTCTGGAGAAATACATTTCGGATCGAAAAAAAACTTATGGATATGATGAGTCATTTATTGATGCGCTGGTCGGAAATATTTATACCGAAGGCGGTCATTACGATAAAGCGGAGGAACATTACCGTAAAGCCCTTTTGTTAAGTCCCGGGAATTACGCAAGGATGAATGATCTGGCATATCTCCTGGTCGATAGGACGAATGACTTTGATGAAGGCATGGCACTTGTTGATAAGTCGCTTGAGATAAATCCTGATAATGTCAGCGCTCTTTATATTAAAGGATTGGGACTGCATAAACTTGGCAGGTATGAAGAAGCTCTTGAGTTCCTGGAAAAGAGCTGGGAATTAAAACCTGTTTACCGGCACAGTATTTACACTCAGATCGAAGAAACCAGGAGGGCTCTCACCGGCAAGAAATGAAGCTTGATTCTGGCGAAGCCTGCCAGTTTAAGAATGAACAAATATAAATTTTATCTGTTATAACGTTAAGCCTAATTTTTATCTTAAATCTTTAAAATTGTAATATTATGCCAATCAGAAACCGTATGAACCGCCGGAAATTCGTAAGGACTACCGGAATGGCCGCTGCAGCAGCCGCTATTGTCCCCGGATTGCTAACCAGATGCGCCCCGGCCCCCGCGCCGATGAAACGTGTATTCGGCAAACTGGGGTTTGAAGTGACTACCTTTGGCCTTGGCGGCCAGGCATCAATCCAGTGGACACCCGAAGGGGTGGATCCCGTAAAAATCATCCTTAAAGCTTTCGACCTGGGTGTCAATTATTACGACACCTCCAATCTCTATGGTCCAAGCCAGGAGAATTTCGGCAAGGCTTTCAGGATCAAGAATCTGATCCCCGGAGAACCGGGATATGACGAGAACCTCCGGAAATCTATTTTCCTGACCACTAAAACCCATCTGCGCCATGCAAAAGGAGAGAGTGATGTACCCGGCGTTTCAAGCCGTACCAACGGAGAACGGGGCAGTCATACCATCGATGACCTGCACAGGTCGCTTTCCCAGATGTTCGGCGACGGGAAGGGGAATTACCCGGAAGGTTCATACGTTGATATGGTGCTGTTTCACAACCTGAACAGGAAGGTAGAGGTTGACGCGATATATGAGGGACTCGACAACCCCGACCCAAACGCTGAGAGAATCGGAGCCCTTGCCGCCCTTCGCGACTACCGCGACGGAACAAACCTCACCGGGCTTAATCCGGACAATAAGAGACTTCTCCGCCATATAGGCTTTTCAGGTCATATCGACCCTGCAGTCAATATGTATATGATACAAAGAGACAAGCACAATCTGCTTGATGCAATGCTTGTTGCAATAAACGCCAACGACAAGCTGATGTTCAACATGCAGTACAATGTCATTAATCTCGCCGCTGAGAAGAATATGGGCATTATCGCAATGAAGGTGTTTGCTGATGGCGCCATGTACACCAAGCCTGCCGAGTGGTCCAACACACCGGACCATGTGGTGCATACCGTGGGAAGCCCGGCACTCCCCAGCCAGCCGCTGATAAAATACGCTTTGACCACGCCCGGCGTGCATGTAGCAATAATAGGCATAGGACATATAGACGATGATCCGGAAAAATGCCAGCTCACAAGTAACCTGGCAGCATCTCAGATCCTGCCCGACGGACTTACGGAGAGTGAGCGGATCGCTATCGAAGCTACTGCAGCCAGGGCAAAGGAGGGCAAAACGAACTATTTCCAGCTCGCTGCCATTCCGC
>DIKJ01000030.1 GCA_002424525.1 Bacteroidales bacterium UBA5621
CTTCATTTTCCTAAAAATTTGTTAAAATACGATATGATGATCTTTTTGTCCTTTTTATTTATCAAAAAACTCCCTTCTACATCTATCGGACAAGAGGCTGCTCAAAAAGGCAGCCTTTTCAGTTTGATACAGGCATGCAATAAATAATCCGGCTGAATGGCTAAAATCATTTAATGTTTTCAGCATTCTTCATTCGACAGTAATATTAAAATTTTAATTTTATGCAAATCAAAAAACTGAACCTATTACAATAAACTCATCCCATGAAAATCACAATCAGAAAGGCTTCTTCTCAGGATTTCCCTGCAATTCTGTCGCTCATAAAGGAGCTTGCAGAATTTGAAAAGGCTCCTGAAAAAGTTACGAACAGCGTCGGACAGATGGAAAACGAAAAAGATCTCTTCGGGTGCTTTGTTGCTGAAACGGAAGAAAGCGGGATAGCCGGCATGGCTCTCTATTTCTTTGCCTATTATACCTGGGTCGGGAAATCGCTTTATCTCGACGATATTTATGTGAAAAAGGAGTTCCGGGGCCACAAGATCGGGTCTGAACTGCTGAAAAAGGTCTTTGAGGTCGCAAACGAGGAGGGTTGCAATAGGGTCAGATGGCAGGTACTGAACTGGAACAAGCCGGCTATAGAGATGTACAGGAAATGCGGGGCCGATATTGATGACGAATGGCTGAACTGCGACTTTGAGCATGAGGCGATACGTGATTTTAAAATTTAATTAACCGCTTCTTATTGATGAATTTCGATGTGATTATCTGCGGGGCAGGTCCGGCAGGACTCACAGCCTCCCTGGTACTTGGCCGCGCCGGGTTAAAGGTTGCCCTGATAGATAAGGAGACTTCGCCCGGGAATAAGGTGTGTGGTGATGCCATTGCCGCTTATGTGCCGAAAATTCTCACAAAAATATGCCCGGAATTTGCCCCTGCCTGGGAAAAATGTATCATGAAGACCGCGGTGAATACATGCAGGATTACCTCTCCCGGAGGGAAAACACTGGATCTGCAGTACTCAGAATCGGGGTATATTTGCAAGCGGTCCGTTTTCGATACGCTTCTGTTCGGCCTTGTGAAGCAACTGCCGGGAATAACCATCCTGACCGGCACAAGAGTCAGCGATGTTAAAACAGATGAAAGTCATGTCGAAGTTGCAACAGGTGAGGATCAGGTGCTCAGAGGCAGGCTTGTCATTGGCTGTGACGGGGCCGGCAGTATCACAGCCAGAAGGCTGACTGATGCCAGGACTGATCTGACTCACTGCTCAGGGGCAGTAAGGGCCTATTTTAAAGATGTGAAGGATATTCCTCCTTTAACATTCGAGCTTCATTTTCTCAGGAACATCCTACCGGGCTATTTCTGGATATTCCCTCTGCCGGATAATACCGCCAGCGTGGGGCTGGGGCTCCCATCCCGGGTGATAGCGGCCGGTAAGGTCAATCTGAAGGATAAGATGTTCCGTATTATAAATGAGGAACCTGGTCTGAAAGCCCGTTTCGCAGATGCCGACCTGACCGGGACTCCTGAGGTCTCCCTGCTTCCTCTCGGCTCACGCGACCTGACTGTTTCGGGTCACCGTTTCATGCTCTGCGGCGATGCCGCATCACTGATTGACCCTGCAACAGGCGAAGGAATTGGTCATGCAATATTATCAGGAAGGTATGCTGCATGGCAGGCAATGAGATGTTTTGAAGAGAATGATTTTTCAGCATCCTTCATGAAAGGATATGATAAATCCCTTTATGGCAAGATCCGGAGACATAACCGGTTTCGGTATCTTATCCGGAGAACAGTGGTTTCCCGGCCTTATGCGATCAACGGTGTCATCAGCCTGGCATTGAAAAATAAATTAATAAGGAAAACCATTAAGAAAGCACTGGAATAATAATTCTCTCCCTATTTTTTCATAACTTGTAATCTGAAGAGTAAGGCCTTATCAGATCATTGCGGCAAACTATAATTGTATCTCTCATGGACCGTAGATTTATCTTTCCAATCTCACTTATCTTATTGATATATTCATCTGTTGAGGGTAACTGGATCTTACCGTTCGGTTACCGTATTGACGGGGGAATGGGTTTTTTGTTATAACGCTTAAATGACCTGTATGAAAAAAAGTACGAATTATTCAATAGGCCTGGTATCGGCTGTTACTGTCAGCTTTCTTGCAGGCTGTTCCGGTGGTACTGATTTCGGACAGCCAAATATCCTGATAGCGATTGCCGACGATGCCTCCTACCCGCATATGAGCGCATATGGCTGCAGCTGGGTCAGGACTCCGGGGTTCGACTATGTGGCTAAAAACGGTATCCTCTTTCAGAATGCCTATACGCCAAATGCCAAATCCTCCCCTTCGAGGGCCTGCCTTCTCACCGGCCGCAACAGCTGGCAGCTGGAAGAGGCGGCCAATCATGTTCCGTTTTTTCCTCCGAAGTTCACCACATTCATGGAATCGCTTGGAAGGAACGGATATGAAGTCGGATTCACGTCAAAAGGGTGGGCTCCCGGAGTAGCGCTCGACAGTGCGGGCAATCCGAGGCAGATGACAGGTAAACCGTTCAACTCCAGAAAAGCTCCTCCACCGTCTTCAGGAATTTCAAACTCTGATTATGCCGCCAACTTCGGGGATTTCCTTGATGCAAGGGATTCCGGCAAATCGTTCTGCTTCTGGTACGGATCACAGGAGCCTCACAGGAGATACGAGTACGGATCGGGTGTGGATATCGGAGGGAAAAGCGTGTCGGATATTGATCAGGTGCCTGGCTTCTGGCCCGACAATAATATCGTCAGGAACGACATGCTGGATTATGCCTTCGAAATAGAGCATTTCGACAGCCATCTGGTAAAAATGCTGGAGATCCTCAGAAGCAGGGGTGAACTCGAGAATACAATAGTCATAGTAACTTCCGACAATGGCATGCCTTTCCCCAGGGTAAAAGGACAGGCCTATGAACTATCAAATCATATGCCGCTGGCTATCATGTGGGGCAAAGGGATAAGGAAGCCGGGGCGGTCAGTCCTCGACTACATCAGTTTTATCGATTTTGCCCCAACCATACTTGAGCTTGCAGGCATCGGACCGGAAAAGAGCGGGATGCAGCCGGTCGAGGGCAGGAGCTTTACCGATATCCTTTTCTCTAAAAAGAAATGGTTCATCGACAGATCCCGCGATTATGTCCTGATAGGCAAAGAGCGGCATGATGTAGGGCGTCCCGACGATGCTGGCTACCCCATAAGGGGGATTGTAAAGAATAATTATCTCTATATAGCCAACCTCAAGCCACAGCGCTGGCCATCGGGAGATCCCGTCACCGGTTATATGAACACCGATGCCAGCCCGACCAAGACACTTATCCTTGAAATGAGACGCAACAGATCGTCGCAGGTTTACTGGGATCTGAATTTCGGGCTCAGGCAGGACGAGGAACTTTACAATATCGGAACAGATCCTGATTGTGTGATCAATCTTGCCAATAACCCGGGATTCAACAATACCAGGCGGGAACTGCGTTCACTGCTGATGGAGGAACTGCGGAGGCAGGGCGATCCCAGGTTGGTGGGCAAGGGTGATGTTTTTGACCGTTACCCCTATGCCTCAGATGCTACGCGGGATTTCTACAACAGATATATGCGGGGTGAACTATCCCGGCGGGCCGCCGGCTGGATCGACTCAACCGATTTTGAGAAATAAATATAACGGCACCTGTAAAAATTTTACTTATTTGCCGGAAAAGTTTCCTTCACTGGTAAATTTTTTGTAATTTACATAGCTGATTATCTTCTGGATCAAAACTGTTCGGAATTCTGTAAATATCTCTTCTTCTTTTTATTAACCATTAAATTTAATCATTATGGCCGTATTGAAAGTTATTGAAATCATGGCATCTTCGCCAAAGGGATGGGAAGATGCTACCGTAGAGGCAGTCAAAACCGCCGCTAAAACTGTAAAAGGAATCAAATCAGCTTATGTCAAGGACATGAGTGTTGTTGTGAAAAATGACAAGGTGGCTGAATACCGGGTCAATCTGAAGATCTCTTTCGAAGTGCTGAACTGATAAATCGGTCAGCCTTAGTGTAAACAACAAAATCAAATCTTTTACCAGTTAAATCAAGCATTATGGGACTTATTTCATTCATTAAGAATGCAGGAACAAAAATCTTTGGAAAATCCGAAGAGAAGAAGGAGCAGGAAAAGGCAGCATTAATTGAAGCTCATATTAAGAAGTTCGGCTTCGATACAAGTGATATCAGGGTCAAGGTGGATGACGATAAAGTAACACTGACCGGAAGTGTCGACACAATGGAGAACAAAAACAAAATAATAGTCACTGCCGGCAATATTGAAGGCATATCTGTTGTTGACGACTGGATCGTGGTAAAATATCCACCGGTTGTAGCTCCCCCGGAACCCGAAAAACAATTCTATACAGTTAAGAAAGGGGATTATCTTTCGAAGATCGCCAAAGAGGTTTACGGAAATGCCAACAAATACGATGTCATTTTTGAAGCCAACAAACCGATGCTGAAGGATCCGAACCTGATATATCCCGGACAGGTTCTGGTGATTCCTCCGCTGGAAAAATAGATGAGTGCCGGGATCCTCACATCAGTCGCCATCGGAGTTGGTTTAAGCGCCAGTTGCGGATTCAGGGTGTTTGTTCCGATGCTTGTGGCCAGTATAGCTGCAAAGATGGGTGTTTTTCCCGTAAATGAAGGTTTCCAATGGCTTGCAACATGGCCTGCCATCTTCTGTTTCGGGACTGCTACCCTTATTGAGATCCTGGCTTATTATATCCCTTTTGTTGATAATCTGCTCGACAGCATCACAACTCCGCTTGCCGTAGGTGCCGGGACTTTGCTTGTCACGTCAGTCCTCCCTGTTGACAACGATATGCTTAAATGGATCATGGGATTCATTATAGGGGGCGGAGCTGCCGCTACCGTTCAGGGAGGCAGTGTTCTTGCCCGTCTGGCCTCGACCAAGATGACCGCAGGTACCGGCAATGCCGTTGTTGCCACCGGAGAGCACGCCGCTGCATTCGGCACTTCGATACTTTCGCTTTTTATGCCTCTTGTCATTGCGGCAATTCTCATTGTACTTATTTTCTGGTTAATTACGAAGTTCGGAAAAAGAATTTTTACCAGAACCCCGCATCAAAGATAACCATCGGAAGAAAAGCACGAAAATAATCTTCATATTGAACAAAATAGATTAATTTTATCTGATATTAATGCAAAATCTTTTACGATTATATTGAAATTATAATGAATCCAGATACTTCTATCGAGAGGCCATCCAGATGGGACCGGGTAAAAAAAAGAACCAGAAGATTCTTCAGGTGGTTCCTGACGCTCTCTGTAATCTTCCTGGGCGCTTTTATTTACTGGAAATATTTCTATACTTACAGTGAAGGTTATCGTGCAGGGCTTCTACAGAAATTTTCAAACAAGGGAACCTTCTTTAAGACTTATGAAGGGGAGATTATCCTGAGCAGTGTTTCGAGCACCTCGAATGTCGCCATTGCATCTGAAAAATTCTTCTTTTCAGTCATTAATAAGGAGCTTGTTACACAATTTGATACCCTGCAGGGGGAAAATGTCATAGTACATTATATCCAGAAGAACGGAGCCGTTTTCTGGAGAGGTGACTCAAAATACCTTGTGGACAGTATAAAATTAAGGCGTTAGCAAGCGTTTTCTCTCTCCCTGAATCCCTAGATGACCTTCTTCAGGATTCCCATTACCCCCCTGATAAATGTGGCACTCGTAACTACTTTAACAACCGGATGGATTGTTGTGCGCCTTCGTTTTGTTGTTGTTGTTCTCCGCGAAGAAGTTGTTGTGGTTTTTCGTGACGGAGTTACGGTACCACTTCTTTCTCCCGCCCTCCCCCTCTCCCATTCCTTCCTCGCCGCCTCCTCTGCAGCCTGTTTTTCTATGATACTGATCTTTCTCGTAAGTATCTCATAAGCGCTCTCCCTGTCGATCACCTGATTATATTTTCTCACCAGGTCAGAGGTTCTGTTTACTGTGTCAAGTTCCTGTTGCGATAATATATCCATTCTTCCCATGGGAGCTCTCATCATTGTTGCGGCCAGGGGTGTAGGTATCCCTTTTTCGTTAAGGGCAGTTACCAGGGCCTCTCCGGTACCAAGTGAGGTTAGTACTTCATCAGTCTTATAGTAGTCTGAAAGAGGAAAGTTCTCTGCAGTAAGTTTTATGGCTTTCCGGTCTATTGCAGTAAAGGCCCTGAGAGCATGCTGTACTTTAAGGCCAAGCTGGGCAAGGACCCCGTTGGGCACATCCATGGGATTTTGGGTAACGAAGAAGACCCCGACACCTTTTGAGCGTATTAGCTTGACAATAGTTTCGATCTGGTCAAGGAGTGCCTTGCTGGCCTGGCTGAAGATCAGATGCGCCTCATCTATAAAGAGAACCAGCTCCGGTTTGTCCATGTCACCCCTCTCCGGCAATTCGTTATAGATCTCCGCAAGAAGGCACAGCATGAAGGTGGAGAAGAGCTTTGGCTTGTCCTGGATATCTGTAAGCCGGATTATGTTGACATATCCGTTGCCGTTCCTGTCGCGTCTCATGAGGTCCCGTATATCGAAGGAGAGCTCTCCGAAAAAGAGGTCCGCCTCCTGCTGTTCAAGCTCAATCAGTTTCCTGAGTATTATGCCTGTTGTTGCCGGTGATATCTTGCCGTAATCCCTTTCGAACTCTTTCTTTCCATCCTCGGTGGCAAACTGAATGACCTTCTTCAGGTCCTTCAGATCAAGCAAAGGCATATGATGATCATCACAATACTTGAATATTACAGCCAGCACTCCCCCCTGGGTGTCGTTCAGGTCAAGGATCCTTGAAAGGAGCACAGGACCGAACTCAGAGATCGTTGCCCTGAGCCTTACCCCCTCCTGGCGCGACAATGACAATAATTCAACCGGGGTTCCTTTTGCGGAATATGGCAGGCCAATCTTCGCATGCCTGTCGGTGATGAAAGGGGCCTCTATTCCTGGCATGGCGAGCCCGCTGAGATCTCCTTTTACATCCATCAAAAGAACAGGAACACCCTTTTCAGAAAGCTGTTCTGATATGACCTGAAGTGTTTTTGTTTTACCTGTACCTGTGGCACCTGCTATCAAACCGTGCCTGTTCATTGTTTTCAGGGGCACCTTTATTAGTGTGCCCTGAAGGACCTCGCCCTGAAGCATCGCTCCCCCAAGAACAATAAAATCGCCTTTGCAGGTATAACCCTTATTTATAGTTTCTGCAAAATTCTCTCTTTTATCCATTATTAAGATTTGATTAGGATTTACTAAATTCTTTATTCTGCAATTTAACGGTTTTTAAAGAAATTCTCATGAACGTTGTTTGAGAATTTCAGCTTAACGAATCATATGGGGCTTCAGGAGGCAAATTGCTATAAAGTTGAAATTATTTCAACGCTTTTATTTTTTTGAAAAAAGATATTACATTTAGAGGTAATATATAGCTGATTCTCTTACTTTCTCTCTAAATATTATCTGAAGTATGGTAAAATCTGAAGCTTCCCGGAGTGGTATGAAGAATGAATTCCTTCAAAACGTTTCTTTTACGACAAAGATCGATCTCTTCTCAAACTATCTGAATAACCCGCAGAATATAGATATCAGCTGGGAAACTCTTATTGCACTTAAGGTTAATAAGTATATTTCTGTCAGTCTTAACACTCACCTTCTTTACGATGATGATATAAAGATCCTCTTAGAGGATTCAGAAATCCCGGGACCAAGAATACAATTCAAGGAGATTTTCGGAGTAGGACTCTCATATAATTTCTGATAACTAATAACTAAACCCTTACAAAATGAAAATTTTAGACGAATTCAAAACCTTTGCGTTTAAAGGCAATGTAGTCGACATGGCTGTTGGTATCATTATCGGTCTTGCTTTTGGCAAGATCGTCTCCTCTGCCGTTAATGATATCATCATGCCACCGATCGGATTGCTCCTGGGCGGTGTCAACTTTACAGATCTGCAGGTTGTCATGAAAACAGCTACTGAAACAGTCCCTGCAGTGACCTGGAATTATGGAAATTTTATTCAGGTGTTAATTGACTTTTTAATTGTAGCTTTTGTTGTCTTTTTGCTTATTAAAGCAATTAATGTAGGCAAAAAGAAGGAAGCTGCAGCTCCTCCGCCTCCGCCGCCTGCCCCTTCAAAAGAAGAGACACTGCTGACCGAGATACGTGATCTGCTGAAGAAATAGACCTGTCAGGGATTTCCATGCCCGCCGCATGAGGGTGGGTACGGGCGTAGCATGCAGGTGTATTATCCGAGCGCGGTGCAGGCTGAGCATGAGGCGTTTTATCTGGGCGCGGTACTGGCGTAGCATGCTAGGCCCCTTCGACATATTTGATTATACACATAATAATATGAAATTATCTGTAATAACAGCTTTCGTATTCTTCCGGATACTCCTGAATTGCACATTCTCATCCGGGCAGAATCTCCCCTCAGGCATGAAAATCTGGTTCAGCAAGCCTGCTGAAACCTGGAACGATGCGCTTCCGGTCGGTAACGGCAGGCTTGGCGCAATGGTCTTCGGTACGGTCGCAAACGAACGGCTTCAGATGAATGAAGAATCCGTATGGACCGGAGAGCCCCGCTGGGATGCCAATCCCGAGGCTCTGAAGACTCTTCCCGGGGTAAGGAAATTATTGTTTGAAGGCAAATACGGGGAAGCTGAGCAGCTTGCTCAAAGCGGTATTCTTGGCAGGTTCCGCCGCGACCAGGCCTCAAGCTACCAGACACTTGGAGATATTAATCTTATATTCAGACAGCTTAAAGGGATAAGTAATTACAGGAGAGAACTTGACATAGAGGAAGCTGTTGCCAGGGTTTTCTATTCTGCAAACCAGACAAACTTCCTGAGGGAGATCTTCTCCAGCGCACCGGATCAGGCACTGGTAATACGGCTGACAGCCGACAGGGAGGGTGCCCTCTCATTTACTGCCCGCCTTTCACGTCCGGGCAACAAAGCTGGTTTTATTGCTGAGAATAACCAGATCACAATGACTGAACATGTGGGCGACGGCACAGGCGTTAAAATGGCCGCACGTTTGAAACTTCTGGCCGACGGTGGTTCGGTTGTCACCGCAGGTGACAGCATAATGGTCGAAAAGGCAAATTCTGTTACAATATTACTTGCCGCAGCTACAGATTATACTGGCATTGATCCACTCGCAGTATCAGCCGGGCAGATAGAAAAAGCTGCGGGCCGGCATTACACTGATATCATAGGAGACCATATTGCCGATTATAAATCGTACTTCGACCGTGTAAAGCTCGACCTGGGTTCATCAGACGGTAACTATTTCACGACTGACGCCCGTATCATTGCCATACAGAACGGATACACCGATACAGACCTGATCGAGCTTTACTACCAGTTTGGCAGGTACCTGCTCATCAGCAGTTCCAGGCCCGGCAACCTGCCGGCAAACCTGCAGGGAATATGGGCCGACGGTCTTCGTCCTCCCTGGAGCGCAGACTACCATATCAACGTAAATATTCAGATGAATTACTGGCCGTCTGAGATCACCAACCTCGGGGAACTGCACCGGCCGTTTATCGAATTTATCGATGCCCTGCGCCCCGGCGGAAGAAGGACCGCTAAAGAGGTGTATGGAATGAAGGGAATTGTCGCTCACTACACAACAGATGTCTGGCATTACACCGAACCCCTTGGGGCGATAAGATATGGTATGTGGCCAATGGGAATAGCCTGGAGCTGTCAGAATATCTGGGACCATTATGCTTTTGGCGGGGATGTTGAATATCTCAGGACAAAATCATATCCTATTATGAGAGAGGCTGCTGTGTTTTGCATGGATTGGCTGGTAAAAGACCCGAAAACAGGATTTCTTGTATCAGGTCCGTCTATTTCCCCTGAAAACAGCTTCAGTATCCCCGGGGAAGAAGGATCTGCCAGCATGGTAATGGGGCCGACAATGGATCATATGATAATCCGCGACCTGCTCCAGAATACAATCGAAGCAAGTACGATCCTTAATACTGACAGGGCTTTCCGTACACAGATGCAGAGAACTCTTGAAAGGCTCGCCCCCACGAGGGTCGGCACCGACGGCCGCCTTATGGAATGGCCCGAAGAATTTGAGGAGCCTGAACCCGGGCACAGGCACATTTCACATCTTTACGGCCTCCATCCCGGAAATCAGATCACCAGGCAAAACCATCCGGAGCTGATGGATGCAGCAGAGAAAACTATCGAATACCGGCTTTCGCACGGAGGCGGGCATACCGGATGGAGCAGGGCATGGATAATCAACTTCTACGCGCGACTGCTCGACGGAGAAAAAGCCTATGAGAATCTGCTCGAGCTGTTGAGGAAATCGACACTCTATAACCTCTTTGACAATCACCCCCCGTTCCAGATCGATGGCAATTTCGGAGGAACAGCAGGGATAACCGAAATGCTTCTTCAGAGCCATGCCGGGGAGGTGGAGCTTCTGCCTGCACTGCCTTCGGCATGGAATAAGGGCTTTATACATGGACTTATGGCAAGGGGAGGATTCGAGGTGGATATTGACTGGGAGAACGGAAAACTGAAACAGGCAAGGATTACATCAAAACTGGGCAATCCGTTGAAAATGTGCTATTCAGGAAAGGTCGTTGAATTAAAAGCAACAGAAAAAGGGAAATCATACTATTTCGGGGAAGGATTATCGCAATTACATGGCAAATAATGGAAACTGTAATAAGAACTGAAAACCTGCCGAGACCTGTTCATCATACCCCAACCCTGATCCCTCCCTTAAACTGGCTTATGATATTGCGCAGGTTTTTAATTCGAAAATTGAAGAAATATTCATTTTTGAGTAAATATTACAGAAGGAGATACTAATTTTAAGGAACTGTTACAGGGTGTTTTTTATGGTTTTTCACCCTTTGTGTGCTTTTGTATTTTTCCTTTGTTACTCCTTGTAGTTCAATGACTTATAATTAACCACCGGATACTCAAAGGTTATCACATAGGTACACCCGGGACATTTGTTACAGCCTCATTCTTTAATTGTTTCTTCAATATGATGCCATTTTACAACCAGAGCAAGGAAGAAGTTCTCTCCTGGTTCAAAACCTCGCCGGAAACCGGATTATCTACCGAGGAAGCCAGGAAAAGACTCGGCGAATACGGATATAACAAGCTTGAATCCAAATCCAGGAAAAGTTTCCTTCAGAAGTTCTTTGCACAGTTTAAAAGCTTCATGATAATAATTCTGCTTATAGCTGCTGCTATATCCGGAGTTGTTGGTGTTATGGAAGGGGAAGGATTGCTTGACACCTTTGTGATCCTCGGGATCCTTATACTGAATGCTTTTGTGGGAGCCTATCAGGAGATAAAGGCTGAAACATCCCTTGAGGCACTGAAAAATCTGGCTGCTCCCGAGACAAAAGCTCTGCGGGATGGAGTGACAAAAGTGATTCCAACCAGCGAGCTGGTTCCCGGAGATGTAGTAATTCTTGAGACCGGTGGAGTGGTCCCAGCAGATCTCCGGCTCACCGAGGCGATCAATCTGAAGATTCAGGAATCAGCGCTTACAGGCGAATCCGTTTCCGTTGAAAAGCGAACTGATGATTTGCCGGGCGAAAACATCGCTCTGGGAGACCGCATCAACATGGCATTTTCAAGCAGTATGGTCACCTACGGAAGGGGTCGCGGGGTGGTTGTCTTCACCGGAATGAAGACTGAGGTGGGGAAGATTGCACATATGCTGCAGGAGACTGTTGACACTGAAACACCTATGAGCCATCGGCTCAGTCAGCTCGGGAAAGTCCTGGGTACTGCTGCACTTATCATATGTGCTGTGATCTTTATCGTCGGAGTGCTCTACGGCAACTCAGTCATGAGAATGTTCATGACAGCTGTCAGCCTGGCGGTCGCTGCCATTCCTGAAGGCCTGCCGGCCGTTTCTACGGTTGTCCTGGCGATCGGGGTACAGCGCATGGTCAAGAGGAATGCCATAATCCGCACACTGCCTTCAGTTGAGACACTGGGAAGCGCAACCGTAATATGTTCTGACAAGACCGGCACCCTGACCCAGAACAAAATGACTGTGGTTGAAGCTTATGTCAATCATAAAAAAGATGTGGTAAACAGGGATACTCCCTCCACTACCCTGAATCCCGAGGAGCACAGACTGCTGTCAATAGCTGTCCTGTGCGCTGATGCGCAAGCCAGTACAGGTGCGGACGGCAAGCCGGATTTTTCAGGCGACCCCACAGAGACCGCACTTCTCGATTTTGGAATTCTATATGGTATGTATAAAAGTGAGATTGAAAAGGAACGCCCGAGGGTAGCCGAGATCCCTTTCGACTCTGAAAGAAAACGGATGACAACGGTTAACAGGATGTCTGACAATACAATAAGGATAAATCTTAAAGGTGGGGTAGATGAAGTCCTTAGTACCTGTGGCAAAATACTGATAGAGGGTAAAATCAGACCAATAACCTCAGATGATGCCGGACTGATACGTCTGGCAAATGAAACAATGGCAGATTCCGCCCTGCGGGTGCTGGCTATGGCTTACAGGGATCTCCCGGAAGTTCCCGGGGATATCACTATCGCAGAAATTGAAAAAGACCTGGTCTTCGTCGGATTGCTTGGGATGATAGATCCCGCAAGGCCGGAAGTTACTCATGCTGTTGCCAGATGCAACGATGCCGGGATACGTGCGGTTATGATAACCGGCGATCACAAAAGCACTGCAATGGCGATAGCCCGCGAGATAGGTATTTTCAGGGAGGGAGACCTGGTTGTGACGGGTGCTGAACTCGAAAAAATAAGTGAGGAAGAGTTCCTGGCCAATGTGACCTCTTACTCTGTATATGCGAGGGTTGCCCCTGAGCACAAGGTACGGATAGTTAAGGCTCTGCAGATGCATGACGAGGTTGTCGCAATGACAGGCGACGGCGTTAATGATGCTCCGGCGCTCAAACAGGCCGACATAGGGGCAGCCATGGGTATTGTAGGTACCGATGTGGCAAAAGGCGCGGCAGACATGGTACTGACCGATGATAATTTTGCAACCATCGTTACTGCGGTCGAAGAAGGCAGAAGGATCTATGATAACATCCTTAAAGCAATACAGTTCCTTCTTTCAACAAATGTCGGGGAAATTTTCCTTCTGCTCATCACCTCAGTTTTCAACCTCGGATTACCCCTTCTGCCTGTGCATATACTCTGGGTCAACCTTGTCACTGACAGCCTCCCGGCGCTTGCGTTAAGCGTCGATCCCGCGGAAAAGGATATAATGACGAGGAAGCCCCGCAATTCAAAGAGAGGATTCATGACAAGGGGGATGGTATGGAGAGTAATGTATCAGGGTATAATGATCGGATCAATCTCACTTATTGCATATATCATCGGTCTCCGCGACGGGGGGGAGATCCTGGGCCAGACAATGGCTTTTACCACCCTCATTTTTGCCCAGCTGATGCACGTCCGTAACCTTCATTCAAATACCCGTTCTTCCCTGACAATAAGTCCGCTTAAGAACAAGCCGCTGGTCCTCGCTATCCTGGTCTCGGCAGGCATGGCGCTGCTTGTGCTGTTCATCACACCTGTTAGGATGGCCTTCAGTCTGACGGAAATGGACAGGATACACTGGCTTTATGTCGGGTTATTGTCAATTGTACCAATCGTTGTGGTCGAGATCTTCAAACTTCTAAAAATCAACAACACAAGAGATGAGAAATTCACGTAATCTGTTAGCTGCAAAACTCACAATAACTATTTTGCTGTTCGCCTCTCCTGATTCTTACTCACAAGAATCCGCCGTAGAGTTTGGGGAATCGGTGATTTTAAAAGATATTTCCCCCGGATCCCCGGGAAAAAACACTCCGTTAAAATGGATAAATGTCAATACTGCCGATGACACATGGTCAAAACAAAAAAAATTGCTGATATGCAAAGGTCATCCAATCGGAGTAATGCGATCGGAGAAGCAGTATGAAAATTTCATACTCCACATCGAATGGAAACACATAGAACCCGGGGGCAACTCGGGAGTATTTGTCTGGAGCAATGCCAATCCTGCAGAAAAATCCCGTCTGCCCGACGGTGTGGAAGTTCAGATGCTCGAGCTCGACTGGATAAACCTTAATAAAAAGGATGGCGTCACCCCGCCCGAGGCTTACGTCCATGGTGAACTCTTTGGGGTAGGCGGTGTAACAACCACACCTGATAATCCCAGGGGTACCAGGAGCAAGTCAGTTGAGAACCGGTGCAACGGCAGAGGAGTCTGGAACAAATACGTTGTTGTTTGTATTGATGGAGTTATCAAACTAGCCGTGAACGGTAAAATCGTAAACGGAATAAGTCAGTCCTCTCAGAGAAAGGGATACATTTGTCTGGAGTCGGAAGGGGCAGAGATACATTTCCGTAATATTAAAATAATTGAGCTGCCGCCCGGTTTAACTACAGCTGAGCAGACTGCACCGCTTATTCAGTAAATTTTTCATATTTAAGCAACAGATCTGATAATTCGGGGTTACTACAGGTATTGTTCAAAAAATTCATTCATCTTCTCCTGACAGAAATCATTTACACGCCGGACAACGTCCATGGTATGCGGCCATAACGGCAAACGGTAATAAATACAGGGAATACCCAGGGAGTCCAGCCTGGATTTGAGATCATCGGACTGGCTCACCGGGACCAGCCTGTCGGAAGTTCCGTGAAGGATGAGTGTGGGGGGATCGTCCTTATCAACATAGAATAGCGGAGAAGCCTCCCTGTAGAGTTCAGGGGATTCATCGTATGAATGGGCAATTAATGCTGTAACGAGAGGATGATTCCTTGCGTATTCAGTTGTGAGGTCAGCCGGACCGTAAATATTTACCAGGGCCTTTATCCGTTGACTACTGCCATATACATTTGTGGTATCCTCTCCATCAGTAATTTTTCCCCATCCGTAACCAGCCAGCATGGCAAGATGAGCTCCTGCAGAACCTCCGATAAGTGCAATTCTTTCAGGATCATAGCCATAGTTACTTCCATTGCTGAATAACCAGCGTACCGCATCAGAAATATCCTCGGCACAAGCCGGATAAGGACCCTCCTTCAGCAACCTGTATGAAACCGTAGCGGTAATAAAACCCCTCTCTGCAAAATCGACAAGATAAACCAGATAATCTGATCTTTTCCCGCCCTTCCAAGAGCCGCCATGTATAAAAACCAGCAGAGGCGCAGGGGTATTGATGTTTTTTGGTTTATATATATCCAGACAAAGTGAATTCCCATTAATATTTTTATACTCAATATCCTTGAATTCTTCAATATCCGGAGGAATTTCGGGCGTCAGATTAACCATTTTCTCAAGCCCTGTCCATAAGGCAAGATAAGCCGCCAGCTCGAAATGGTATCCTGTTGGGGGTTTCTGAGGATTTAACGCCGACCAAATACGGGGTGTTAACATCAGAAATATACCTGTAAGCAAAAGTATCAGTAAGCCAGAAAGAATCTGTTTCAGTATTTTAAATCTCATATTTAAATCCTTGATAGAATTACCGTGTTTTCTATGGGGTTTTTCAATTTATTGGTTCTGTTTAAACCCGGCCAGCATTTCCATTAGGTTCCTGTACAATATCACAGCTGTTTCAGGACCCAGTGAGTTCTCCTCTCCGTAAGGGGCACGTGTGCGGTTGTAAGTAAACGGAGCCTTGACATCCCACTGGCTTTTGGGTATTATATAGCCAATCTCGTCGTTTGTGATGCCAAAAACAAATTTGTATTTCCCCTGCATCATTTCTCTGACAGATGGCACTTCAACCGGTTCAACCATATAGTCTCTGCCTTCAGGTGACTCTATTCCTCCGTTGATAATCTCAGGATATACTTCACCCGGAAGAGTGGCAAATGAAACCGGTCCGATTGTGAAAACAGAAAGTTCCGTCCGCATTTTCATCCATCCCGTTGTACTCCCGTTAAGAACACCGAGGGCCGCTCCGAGCCTGAATAAGTTATTATCAAGAGGCAGGATGACTGTACGTACGATCAGGGAGATCCCTGCGGAATCAATTACATCACCCGGCTGGTCCATGGCATTCAGCGCCAGCAGAGCCAGTTGTTTCCCCTGTGCTTCCGCCTTATCAAATGTGGGTTCC
>DIKJ01000183.1:0-5134 GCA_002424525.1 Bacteroidales bacterium UBA5621
TACAAATCGGCGCCAGCATTGGATCACAAATCAATACTCCTGAGTCCTTTCCGGATGGTTTCAGCGAGCTCTTCCGGGTTTTCGAAGCCGACGGACAGTCTTATCATCCCGGGCTCGGGGTATTTCGCTCCCCATACTGATTCCACGGGCATCAGGATACTTTTTGAATCACCGAGTGAGGGTATCAGCCTGATCTGATCCGACACCGCTTTAATGAAGGTGTCGCGGTGCAGCCTTTTTTCTTCCGCGTTACGGCCATTAAGATCGAATGTGATCATTCCGCCGAAGCCTTTTCCTTTGAAGAGTCTGACAGCCTCATAATGGGTAGGGTGGCTCTCAAGTCCGGGATACCATACTCTTCGGACATGCTGATCTTCATGGAGGATGACTGAGATCATTTCAGCGCTGCTGCACTGCCTGGCAAACCTTAATTCAAAGGTCTCCAGCTGGGTCTGAAGCCTGTAGGCATCATCGGCCGAGATCATATGACCGGTGTACTTACGGTATTCAACAGCAGACTTCATTATGGTCCGGTCGTTGCCGCAGATAACCCCGGCGGTGATGTTACCATGACCTGAAAAATATTTGGTAGCACTATGGATGACGATATCCGCACCGCTTTCAAGTGGTTTCCACAGAGCGGGTGTGGCAAATGTATTATCAACAATGACAGTGACACCGTACTTGTGTGCCATTCTTATTATACCCTCAGCATCGGGCACAATAAGCATCGGGTTCGAGATGGCCTCGATGTATACAAGTTCCGGCCGGACTGACTCAAGTACCTTTCCGAATTCATTCAGGTCATATTTTTCATTCCCGGGAGTGAAAGTGTGTGTGTCAATACCTCTGCGTTTTTTAAGGACGGATTCAATAAAAGAGACCGTACCACCATATATTTCGCTGAAAAAGAGCCATGGCCTTGTATCATCAGCCCTCTGGAATATTGAAAGAGCGGTGTCGACGGCAGACATTCCCGATTGTGTTAGCAGAGCCCAGCGGGAACCTTCGATTTCCATAATCGCTTCTTCTGTAGATACTACTGTCGGGTTTCTGTACCGGGAGTAGATATAGAGGTCAGGTTCTCTCTCATTATCAGCTTCTTTCCGGAATGCTTCGGCGGTTGTGCCGGCGTCAGTCAGTTCAAATCCGGCATCCCTGTAGATCGGGATCCGGGAGCTGTTGATCGCTTTTTTATTCATTTTGATGCTATATTATTTCAAGAGTGTTTGCCGGCACCCATCCTTTGTTGCCGTCGGAAAGCCTTATTTCATACCACTCTCCCACTACATCCTCAACAGTCACCCTGGTACCTTCGTGTATCATAAAGAGGTCTGTCCCGCTGTTGTCAGGAGAACTCTTCCCGCTCACTGCAGGAGTGAAGATGATAGCTTTATTTCCTTCATATACAAGGAATTTATTCCTGTTACTGAAAGCAAAGGTTGATAGTGAAAAGATGAGAAAAAGTAGAGCTGTCCAGAAGCCCAGGACTTTCAGGCGGTATTTTGATGAATAGATATAGAGCGACAGAAGAAGGAGGAACAGGATAAAAGAAACCAGGCTGATCTTTGCCCATCCGTTGGATGACACTGTAAGTGAAACAAAATCGAACCATTTTACGAAAAAGAGTTCGGGTATCTCTTCAAATCTGTCGACAACCCGGGTCCTGGTGATCATCAGATTATAGTTAATGTCCTCGTCGGAGGGTTTAAGCAGTCTTGCCCTCTCGTAGAACAGGAGAGCACCGGCGATGTTGTCAGTCTTGTAATATGCATTTCCGATATTATAGGCAAGTTCTGCGGAGCGGTAGCCTGCGTTGTACAGTTCAAGCCATGCATCGAGGGCCTTATCGTAATCCCCTTCTGTATATGATTGAACGCCGCCAGCGTATTGTGACTCATCCTGTGTTACGGAAGGAGCACCAGGGGATGTTATGGTAAAGAGCAGAAGAACCAGTATGATATTAATCCTCAGGACCATTTTTCAACCTTTTAAATTTTCAACCGACCGTATAACAAATGAGGCGCCATCATAAATTTTTTCGGCTTCGGTATCTGAAGACGAGGGGGCAAATCGCGCATATTCGCATTTATCGAGTATTTCTGTCAGACTTGTTATCAACTGTTCACCGGCTCCTCTTTCAGAGAGGGCTAAAAAAGCCTTGTTCCTTGTAAGCTCAGATACGGGGATATTAAGTTTATCGCCTATGTAACCCCACAATGATCTGAGTATCTCCTCATAGAATTTATCCATCTCGCCGTTCTTAAGGCACCGTGATGCTTCCTTAAGTCTTTTAACTGCGATCCTGGCGGCTTTTCTGTTCTTTACGGCTGCAATATCTGCATTCCGTCTTACATGTTCCCTTCTGGCGAAAAGGAGAGCCAGGAAAAGGAGAAGAGCGAATCCGTATATAGTATAAAATGAACGGTTCGACAGCAGAAGATTCCCGGTTTTTGTCAGTCTCGCCGGTTCAGCTCTGATGAAACGGATATCCTGGCCAAGATATTTCACATCTTCCTTAGATACACCCCCATAGACAGTGATCCCTGTGGATGCATCACTGCTCCTGCCGGCATGAAACCTGAGTTCAGGTGTTGAGAGTCTCTCATAGCTGCCAGTGGATGTATTGAAGTATGAATATGATATGGGTGGTATCGAGTAGTCGCCATAGTGTCGTGGAATGAGAAGGTATTCAAAGCTTTTCTGTCCGGCGGTACCGCTGAGGCTGTTTTTAATTTCATCGGTTACTTTTGGTTCGTAAACCTCGATATCGGCGGGCAATTTCAGACCGGGAGCGGCTGCCAGCTTAAGATTGCCGCTTCCTGAAACTGTTATTTTAAGATTGATGGCCTCATTCACCCGGACGCTATCACGGTTCAGGCCCGCATTCATTTTAACTCTTCCGACGATCCCCGAAAAATCGTCGGGTCTGATCCCCGGCAACGGTCTGACCTGAATTTTTGCCCCTCTGCTTATAACTGCCCTTGGTATTGTCTGGTACTGTGTAAAAAAGTCATCGAAGACGTCTCCGAAAAAGGGATCCCTCCTACCCGTCTTCTGTCTGACCAGTACAGAGATCTGGACAGGTTCTATGGTGATTTCGCCTGTTATCTGGGGATAAAGAAGGAATTGCTGGATTACACCCGTACCGTAAACAACGCCATCGATAGTTTCTCGCTGAAGTGAAGTAAGGGGCGGAGTATCAAGATCGACTTTGAGGAACCCATCGAACCTCGGAAATTTTATTTCGTTGATACCTGCAATGTCCTGCCTGGTAAAGAGCTTAACCGTTGCGACAATATGTTCACCCAGCAGAACATTGTTCCTGTTAAGCGAAAGCTGAACGAACATATCCTCACCTGTGCTCTGGGTTTGCCCGGAAGGTGTTGTTGTGCCTGAGGTTGATGGCTGTCCCTGTGCGGAGGCGGCCCCGCCAACTACCTGAATACGGATTGAGTCGGATATGTAGGTCCTGTTCTTAAGTGTAAAAGATGCCGGGGCAATTACAAAGTTCCCTTCAGTTAATGCCTGGAGGTAATAGACATAGGTGTAGGAGGTTTCGCGGGTTACTTTTCCTTTTATTATCTGGGTGCTTGAAGAGAAGGATGTCTGGGGCCCCATGATTTTATAGAATCCCTCGAATGAAGGTGCGGTCAGCTCGCCTCCACCGGTGTTGACCGTCCACATGATGGTGAACTGCTGGCCAACCCTTACAACTGACGGATGATCTGCCCTGACCGAGATATCCTGACCATTCAGAACAACTGTCCCCAGCAATAACAGTGTGAATATCAGTATGTATTTTATTCGCGTATTCATCCGGATCACCAGTTTTTCAATGTCTTCACCCTCGCTTTTGCGGCTTTTGCCTCTTTTACTTTTTCCTGGACCTCCTTTTCATCATTAGCAATAGCATTCAGCAACCTTTCAGCATCCTCACGGGATATTCCCTGCTGATCCTGATTCTGGCGGTTATCGTCCTGTTTCTGCTGACTGTTACCCTGATTTTCCTGTTCTTTTTCCTGATCCCCCTGCTTATCCTGATCCTGGTTCTTATCCTGCTCACTCTTCTGATCACCCTTATTCTGATCATTCCTGTCCTGTTGCTGTTGTTTCTGCTGTTCGAGAAGGTCCTGGGCATAGGCAAGGTTATATTTGGCCTCCATATTATCAGGATCGAGCCTGAGAGAGTTTTTATACGCCCCGATGCTTTCCTCTATTTTTTGTGCCATGAGCAGTGAGTTTCCCAGGTTATAGAATGCGGCAGCTTTTCTGCTGACATCATCAGTCTTACCGGAGCTCTCGAGGAACTCTTTTGCGGCATCATCGTATTTATTTTGCCTGTAAAGCGCATCGCCTGTATTGAAAACAGCATCCGGCGATGTTTTATTGATATCGGATGCCCGCCGGTAAGAGATCTCCGATTCAGCAAACTTATTACCGTCGTATTCCCTGTTGCCCTGCCTGATGTGTTTCCTGTCAGCCTGTGCGCTTCCGGTGAGTTCAGATACCAGAAGGAAGCCAAGGCAAAAAAGCATGACTGCAATATTCCTGTATGTCTTATTTCTGATCCTGGTCATTGTTTACAAATAAAAGACTAAAGTCTGAATTTAAAAATTTTTATGCCGGCCAGTATTCTGTTCTTACGCTCCTTTATCAGGAAATCTGCTATCAGAAAGAGCAGGGAGATAGCAGCAAATATCGGGAACTGATCGTTATATTCGGTATACATTGCACTTTCCAGTTCATCTTTTTTCATTTTCCTTATCTCTCCCCAGATCTGGTCGAGCCCTATGTTGGTACTGCTTGCTCTTACGTAATTTCCACCGGCGGAGATCGCTATCTTTCTGAGTATATCCTCGTCAAGCCGGGTTATAACTGTGTTGCCACCGGCATCCTTAAGGTAATCTGTTCTGCCGCTCACCGTCATCCTTATAGGAACACCCTCCGATGATCCTATTCCTATTGTATGGACGATGACTCCCTTTTCCGATGCCTCCCTGGCCGCGACAAGAGGGTCATCCTCGTGGTTCTCCCCGTCGGTAATGATGATCAGTGCCTTGCTTTTGTCCTCCCCGGGACTGAAGGACCTTATACCCAGGTTTATTGCAGAACCTATAGCTGTCCCCTGGCG
>DIKJ01000183.1:5170-17775 GCA_002424525.1 Bacteroidales bacterium UBA5621
ACGGGCAGCTGTGTGTAGGCATCGCCCGCAAAGACGATCAGGCCAATCTTGTCATTCTCCAGATTGTCCACTAGTCGTGAGATAGCCTGTTTTGCCCTTGTGAGCCTGTCGGGCTGAATGTCCTCAGCCAGCATTGAATTACTGACGTCGAGGGCTATAATAACCTCCACACCCTGTTTTCTGACCTCTTCAATTTTTGATCCGAACTGAGGCCTTGCGAGCATTATAACGGCCGACAGAAGGGCAATGAGCTGAAGAAGGAATTTCACCGCAGGCCGGGTTCCTGACAACTCCGGGATCAGGCCATTTACCAGTTCACTTTTTCCGAATCTCCGGAGAGCCCTGTTCCTTCTTACAGAATTAATAATGAATAAAATAAGCATTACCGGCAGCAGAAGCAGCAGGTAGAGGAAATCGGGGTTTGCGAATCTGAACAATTGCATAATGATCCAGTTATGTCAGGTTCCGGAGAACAGTATTTCTCATCATCATCTCAAGTCCGATAAGTGCAAAAGCGAACAGGGCGGGAAGCAGGTATTTCTCCTCCTTCCTGGTATATTGCCTTACATCAATGACCGATTTTTCAAGCTGATCGATCTCGGCATATACCTGCTTCAGTTTATCGTTATCCGTTGCCCTGAAGTATCTTCCGCCTGTAGCATCGGCGACCTCTTTCAGGATAACTTCATCAATCTCGACCGGCATGTTCTGGTATCTAATACCAAATGGAGTCTGGACGGGATAAGGTGCCGTTCCCTGCGAGCCGACTCCTACTGTATATACTCTGATACCAAAAGTCTGTGCAATACCTGCAGCAGTAAGGGGAGCAATCTCACCCCTGTTATTGACTCCGTCGGTGAGAAGTATGATAACCTTGCTTTTTGCTTCGGAGTCCTTTATCCTGTTAATAGCGGTGGCGAGCCCCATCCCAATGGCTGTTCCATCCTCGATCATTCCGCTTTGAATCTCGCGCAAAAGATTTATCAGAACTGCATGGTCGGTCGTAAGAGGGCACTGTGTGAAGCTTTCGCCGCTGAAGACTACCAGACCCATCCGGTCGTAGGGCCTGCCTGAGATAAACTCAGTAGCCACATTCTTGGATGCTTCGAGCCTGTCGGGTTTGAAATCACGGGCCAGCATACTTCCCGAGATATCTATTGTGAGCATTATATCAATACCCTCGGTAGAAACATCCTGCAGAACGTTTGTGGCATGCGGTCTTGCAAGAACAATTACCAGTATGCCTGCTGCGACAACACGCATGGCGAACAGCAAATGCCTCATTAAATTGCGAAAGGAGTTGCCGGTACCGGCAAATGGCTGTAATCCGGGGACACGAATGGCGGCCGAAGTTTTATGTTGTTTAATGACATAGAAAGCGACCATTGCCGGTATCAGAAGTAAAAGATACAGATACTGAGGCTCTCCGAATTTTATCGCGCTCATTTTTTCTCCTCCTTTTCCTTTTCAGTTAACCGGGCAGACTCCTTCTCTTTTGTCTCATCAACAAACTCCCAGGAGTTTTTAAAACTTGATTCGTTCTCTTCCGGAGCGGGCTTGTATTTAGCAAATTTTACCAGGTCGGCATGTGTAAGAATACCCTTCAGCTTAATATAAGAGTGGTCCTGTCTGAATCCCGAGTCCTTCAGAGCCTTCAGAGTCTCTTCGGTGGTCAGCTCCATCGAGAAAACCCTGAATCTGTCTTCGAGATATTGCCGAAGGATCTCAGTCAGGCGGGTATAGTACTTCTTTGTCTCGCCTTTCTGCCAGAGCTCCTCTTCCTTTAGTCTTTCAAGTTCCCTGAAAGCGGTTATATGAGCAGGATCGGGGTTAATTACGATGGCCGGTTCTTTCTTTTGAATTTTAAGTTTTCTCAGATACCTCACCAGGAAGTATATCAGTGCAGAACCGATTATTGCAGCCAGCATCCAGGGTAAAATTTCTCCGGGAGTGAGAGGAGCCCTGTAGGGTTGAACTATATCGAATATTTTTGCCGTGGTATCGGCAGGTGCAATATTCACCCTCAGAACTTCGAGGTAGGTATAATCGGAAAAGAACCGCCGTACAATGTTGCCTTCCTTTGTTTCAGCGTAAACCGGATTTATCTGATATTGTCCTGAATAGAATGATGTTACAAGATACTTTTGTATAAGCTTTATTCTTCCGTCAGAAGTAACTGTGCTGTCTGTAACAGGTCCGGATAAAATTTCGACGTTTTTTGTAAGAGTATCGGCGTACCGGGGAATGAAAAGCGATGCACCGGCCGGTTTATCAACAATCAGGGAGAATGACACCTGATCGCCAATAAGGATTCTTGTTGTGTCGAATCTGGCCATCACGGTTATTTCCTGTCCGGGTGCTGACAGAAATGTCAAAAAACAGGTTAATATGGCGATAAATAACTTCCTCATTTCATCTATCTGTTCCCGAACAGTTTAAGAAGGGGTCTTACATAATCTTCGCCTGTACCCAGGCTTGTCCAGTCGATTCCGTATCTCTTAAATGTATTGTCGATATATTTTACATGTTTATCGTACCACGATGCGTAATTGTTCCTTACCGTGCGTGAAGATGTATCGATCCATCTTTCCTCTCCGGTTTCGGCATCTGTAACTTTTATAAAACCTATGTTGGGTATTGTTTTCTCAGCAGGGTCAAAAACCTTAAGGGCCACTATGTCGTGTTTGCTTGATGCGATCTTGACAGCTTCGCTGAAGTCAGGGGCCATGAAATCGGAAATAATGAAAGCAGTGCATCTTTTCTTGATGGCGTTGGTCAGGAACCTGAGTGGTTCGTCGAGACTGCTTGTAAGGCTTTGGGTATTGAAGTCAAGAAGTTCTCTTATTATCCTGAGAATATGTTTCCTCCCCTTCTGGGGCGGGATGAATTTTTCAACCCTGTCGGAAAAAAAGATCACCCCGATCTTGTCATTATTGGATATTGCTGAAAATGAGAGCAGAGCGGCGATTTCGGTGGCCAGATCGCGCTTGTAGCCGGTGGTTGTCCCGAAATTCCCGGATCCGCTGACATCGATCAGGAGAACGACGGTAAGTTCCCTCTCCTCTTCAAATACCTTGACGTAAGGATGGTTAAACCGGGCCGTAACGTTCCAGTCGATGCTTCTGATATCGTCGCCGTACTGGTACTCCCGCACCTCGCTGAAGGCTATTCCCCGGCCTTTGAAAGCACTGTGGTACTCACCGGCAAATATATGCCTGGTAAGACCGCGGGTCTTGATCTCAATTCTTCTTACCTTTTTGAGTAACTCGGCTGCTTCCACTGGTTCTTGTTTATTCTTTTTGTACCATCGTTCCCACTCAGGGCTGACTGATTATGGAACTTCAATTACATTGAGTATTTCTGTAATAATGTTATCCTGGTTAATATTCTCAGCTTCAGCCTCATAAGTAAGGCCGATACGGTGACGCATTACGTCCGCACAGATACTACGGACATCTTCGGGTATGACATATCCTCTTCTTCTTATGAACGCAAAGGCTTTTGCCGCAAGGGAAAGGTATATTGACGCTCTTGGCGAGGCACCGTAAGAGATCATACCGTCGAGCGACGGGAGCCCGAACTTCGCGGGGTTCCTGCTGGCGAAAACGATATTAAGGATATAGTTCTCGATCTTCTCATCCATATAGACCTCTCTGACAATGTCCCTGGCCCTGGTAATATCGCTTATTTTAAGCACCGAAGATGTTGCAGGGAATACTTTTGCCAGGTTCTCGCGTATGATCAGCTTCTCCTCCTCCATTGAGGGGTAGTCGATCAGGACTTTAAGCATGAATCTGTCGACCTGGGCTTCCGGCAGAGGGTATGTCCCCTCCTGCTCTATCGGATTCTGTGTTGCCAGCACCAGGAATGGTTCATCGAGGTGGTATGTCGATTCCCCGATAGTTATCTGTCTTTCCTGCATTGCTTCGAGCAGTGCACTCTGCACCTTGGCCGGGGAGCGGTTTATCTCATCGGCCAGGATGAAGTTGGCGAAAACCGGGCCCTTTTTCACAATGAACTCTTCCCTTTTCTGGCTGTAGATCAAAGTACCGATAAGGTCCGCAGGCAGAAGGTCGGGAGTGAACTGGATCCTGCTGAATTTTGCATCGATAATAGCGGCAAGGGATTTAATGGCAAGAGTCTTTGCCAGTCCCGGCACTCCTTCGAGCAGGATATGTCCATTAGCCAGCAGGCCGATAAGAAGGGAGTCGGTGAGATGTTTCTGTCCGATTATCACCTTGTTCATCTCCATCCTTATAAGGTCAACAAAAGAGCTCTCTTTTTCTATTTTCTCATTCAGTAGTCTGATATCAGCGGTCTGTTCCATTTTCATAAAATTTAAGATGCAAATATAGTAAAACGAGAATTACCGGAAATTTCCTGAACTACCATGAACTTCAGGAAACGGCAATGCAAAAGAAGCTTCTGATTTTTAAAGATAGAGTTAAGAAGTGTTAAAGTTGTGTTAAATGAGGCAGGTTGAAGGGATTCCATTTAAAACCTGATCTTACCAGAGATCTTATGTGAAGGATGATCATCAACGGGAAAAAGGCGGGGTTTATGTATTGCGGAAGGAAGAGAGATGTTACCAGAAACAGGGACAGAAGACAAAAGGTAAGCCTGAACCAGAGCACGCTCCTCAGTCTGAAGATCAGTGTGACCAGGCAAAGGATAATGAAGGGATTGAGCCAGATAATATTAAAGTTAGATTTCATCTGCTGGTGAAGGGTAAATATGTTGAAAAAGAGCATCAGCACAGCAAGCACGGAAAAGACCGTAAAGATCAGGATGTCGATTGCCAGGTTAATATTCTTCCCTTTCAGGAACAGAGTTACAAGGATCATTACGATCAGTAAGAGCGAGAATACCATTAAAGGGGATGTAATGAAACCCGGCCGGTGCGAGGGTGCGCCAAAATCAAGCAGTCTGACCGGGTCGCCAATCAGGTTTAATGTCCTGTCGTCCCTGCTGACCTTCGATTCCGAGAACACTATCTGAAGCTCTATTGGCAGGAACATCCTGTCCCTTAATGATGCTTTTTTATCACCCGGAGATCCCATAAGAAGGTCGATTCCCAGGTTAAGCCATGGGTATGGCTTCTGGTATTCACCTGTCTTATCCCTGAATGAGGGGAGTTTTTCTGAATCCGGTGCAGGGGGATAGAGCAGGTCCTCTCCCACTGCTTTTTCAAGGAGATCCCTGACGCGGGAGGAGCAGTTGTCGTAGAAGAAGTCGTACCTGTATTTTCTGTTTTCGGGTCTCAGGTTTTCGGCGATCAGCCTGAACAATAACTCGATCTCGTCCTGTTCAAGGTTGATCTTCTGTTCCTCGACCCATCTTCCTTCCATGAAATAATCCTGAAGGAAGTTGTTAAATGGATATACCCCAAGCATATATTCAAGTCTGCCTTTGGCAAATTTCCATGCAAAATTTGGTGTGCTGAAGTCAAAGACGCCCCAGTTATAGACCAGGTCGCTATCTTTTGAAGGTATGATGATCCTGAGGGCAGTATGGCCGTAGATTGAATAGGTTTCGGTACCCGGACCGCATGTGATAAGGTAGATCTCAGCTTCGGCGGCTTCCTGGGATTTCAGGCTTGTCAGACCGGACAGGAGGGTGAAAAGAAGGACAATGGCTAATCTGGACATGGCAGAAAGGTTTATGTAAACTTAGAGGTTTTTCTCAAATAATAAAAGAGAGTGTAAAGAGTAGAGCGTAAAGCGTAGAGCGTAGAGCGTAGAGCGTAGAGAACATAAAGGGGTAAGACAAAAGACAAAAGTCACAAGACAAAAGTCAAAAGGTAAATGACATAAGATAATGAGGGTAGAGATGAAATATTGCCAGGGGGGAAAAGTGGGGAAGAAAGTAATAAGAGATGTCGGGAAAATGGTTAAATTGCTCCCGGTTTGCTAACAAAGTGAAGCGTTATGAAAGGGATTTTATTATTGTTATGTTCGGTATTGCTTGTGAACTGTCCGGGAGGATCTCGTGGAAATGACAGAAAGAGTGTTGTTGAAATCAGGGAGGACCGGTTTTTCATAAACGGTAAACCCACGTATGAAAACAGGTTCTGGAACGGCCTGAAGATAGAGGGTTTACTGCTGAATTCAAGAATGGTCCAGGGAATTTTTGACGACCTGAATCCTGAAACAGTCAGCAACTGGGCATATCCTGATACAAAAACATGGGATGCTGAAAGGAATAATTCAGAATTTGTGAGGAACATGGAAATCTGGCGCAAGCATGGGTTACTATCGTTTACAATAAATTTACAGGGGGGTAGTCCCCAGGGATATTCCCAGTCTCAGCCATGGCATAATTCTGCATATTTTGAAGACGGAAGTCTCAGGCCTGAATTTATGTTACGGCTTGAAAGGATCCTGACAAGGGCCGATGAGCTTGGCATGGTCCCGATCCTCGGCCTTTTCTATTTTGGTCAGGATGAAAGGCTGAAGGATGAGGAGGCCGTTAAGAGAGCTGTGAATAATGTTATTGACTGGCTTTTTGAGAGAGGTTACAGGAATATCCTTATTGAGATCAACAATGAATCCAATGTCAGGTATGATCATGAGATATTAAAGCCCCAGCGGGTTCATGAGCTGATTGATATGGTAAAAAGCAGGGAAAAGGACGGATTCAGGTTTTATGCCGGTACCAGTTACGGAGGAGGCGTGATTCCATTGCCGAATGTCGTAAGATCTTCAGATTACCTGCTTTTGCATGGAAATGGTGTTTCTGATCCCGGCAGGATCTCAGACATGGTTGTCAAAACCAGGGAAGTGGAGGGTTATACAACCAAACCGATCCTCTTTAATGAAGATGATCATTTTGATTTTGAAAAAGAGAATAACAATTTTATCTCAGCCTTAAGGAGTTATGCTTCGTGGGGGTACTTTGATTACAGGATGAAAGGAGAGCAGTTTGAAGACGGTTATCAGAGTGTCCCGGTTGATTGGGGTATCAATTCCTTAAGGAAGACGCAATTTTTTAACCTGCTTAAAGAGATCACAGGAACAAAATGAATTTAATTAATAATTCTTGAAGTATGAAAAACAGAGTTGTTTTACTATTTGCTTTTGCCATTGTTTTCACAGGATGCAGGCAGAAGGCTGATTTTCCGATCACTGATCTGCATGTTCACATTAAGGGCAATTTCACTCTTGAGGATGCGGTAAAAAAGTCTGAAGCGGAGAACATCAGGTATGGTATTGCCATAAATTGCGGAGTCGGGTTCCCCGTACATAACGACAGCCAGATTGATTCCGCGCTGGCCACGATGAAGGATTATCCCCAGTTTTATAAGGCCATGCAGGCTGAAGGAAGGGAATGGGTGGACATTTTCTCGATGGAATCTATGAATAAATTTGATTATGTTTTTACCGATGCGATGACCTTTACTGATGCGAAGGGAAGGAGGAACCGTATCTGGATGCCCCGCGAGACCTTTATAGATGATGAAGAAGAATTTATGGATTATCTTGTAAAGACGCTCGTTACCATTCTCAATACAGAACCCATTCACATCTATGTTAATTCAACGTTCCTGCCGGATCAGTTGGCTGACCGTTATGACCATTTCTGGACCACGGAAAGGATGGACAAGGTTATCAGTGCGGCAAAGGATAACAACATCGCCATCGAGATCAACAACAGGTATGAGATCCCGTCGGCCGATTTCATAAAAAGAGCAAAAGCTGCCGGTGTTAAGTTCACAGTAGGAACGAACAACGCCGATGAGAATTTTTCAGGGGCTGAGTATGCAAGGAAGATGATCATGGAGTGCGGGCTTAAAGAGGATGATTTCTGGCTTCCTGCAAAGAAGAATTGAATGACTTATGGAGCATTTAGCGATTGCTAGAATACTTAAGTTCCTTCCGGGGATTATTCTCGGATTAACGGTGCATGAATTCAGTCATGCTTTTATAGCACATAAATGCGGTGATTCCACATCGAAGGATCAGGGCAGGATATCGCTAAATCCATTGAGACATATTGATCCGCTCGGTTTTATAATGATCCTGGTAGCGGGATTCGGGTGGGCGAAGCCTGTTCAGTTCAACGAACAGAATCTTAGGAATCCAGCGAAAGACATTATGAAGATCGCGGTGGCAGGACCATTGTCGAATGCAGTGACAGCGATGATCCTTTCAGTTTTATTTTCAGTGCTCAACATGTTTACACCTGTGTACCCTGGTCAGGGTTTACAGATACTGAATGAAGTTTTTCTGTACGCCATATACATTAACTGGGGATTATTCATTTTCAACCTCATACCCCTCCCTCCACTAGACGGATCGCATCTGCTTTTTAACCAGTTCCGCAAATACCCGGCCCTTTACCATGGTCTCTACAAATATGGTACGATGGTATTGTTCGGGCTAATCCTGGTTTCGGTAGTAGCAAAAGTGAATCTTTTACCCATCTGGCCCCTGATGCGTTTCCTGAGCGAAGGGTTTCTTTCGGTTGTTGGATACGGGTAATTCGCACCATCCTGCAGAACCCGTAAACCTGAATGAGACTATTCCGAAAGCATCTGTTGCCGGATATCTGAAACAGTTGTATAGTAGTTGATTGAATGAGATTTTGCGATTTTTTTTTGAAAAAATGAGAAAAGTGTCTTATCTTGTAAGAAACGTCGGATCATGAAATTTTCTATAATCACTTTATTCATTCTTATGGGAAGTTGCGGTTATCCCCAGGCCGATAAGTATGATAAGGCCAGGGAGAGGATGGTTACTGTCCAGATCGTGAACAGGGGAATAACGAATGCTGCAACACTCAGGGCTATGAGGAAGGTGCCGCGTCATTTGTTTGTTCCGAAGGAGTATGAGAAAGAGGCCTACAATGATTATCCCCTACCGATCGGATTTGGCCAGACGATTTCCCAGCCTTACATTGTGGCTTACATGACTGAGGTTGTAAATCCGACAAAGAAGAAGAAGGTTCTTGAGATTGGCACCGGGTCGGGTTATCAGGCGGCCGTACTGGCAGAGATTGTCGATACTGTTTACACGGTTGAGATCATTCCCGACCTTGCCAGGGAGTCTGCAGAAAGATTTACAAATCTTGGTTACAAAAATATTGTCGCAAAATTCGGCGACGGGTACAAGGGATGGCCTGAGAAGGCCCCATTCGATATAATTGTTGTCACGGCGGCGCCGCATGAGATCCCTCAGCCGCTGATCGATCAGCTTGCCGAAAACGGAAGGCTGGTGATTCCTGTCGGTGCTCCCTCCGCGGTTCAGGAGCTTATTCTTCTTGAGAAGAAGAACGGCAAGGTTGAAACGCGCCGGTTGTCTTTCGTCAGGTTTGTCCCGTTCAGAAGGCTTTAGGGGATGGCACAGAGATGGGAGAAGGTCTTGCAGGTCGTGCAGGTCTTGCAGGTCCCTGCAGGTCGTGCAGGTCTGAAAACATTTCCGTCTTCAGGCTCTTCTTCTCCCCTTCGCCCCTTCTCTCTTCGGTCTTCAATGGCTCAGGGCTCCAGCCTACGCTAAAGCTTCGGCCTTCGGTCGGCGAAGTCGACCTACGGCCGACGAAGACGGCTGGCAAGCAGGGCACAGAGCAATAAAGGTCTCCAAACTTCTTTCTACGCTCTACGCTCTACGCTCTACGCTCTACGCTCTTCGGTCTTCGGCCTTCGGTCTTCGGAGTCGACCTATGGCCGACGAAGTCGGCGGGCAAAGCGCGGAACTTCGTCACTTCGCTCCTTGTTTCCCCCTTCCTTCGCGGAATCTCCGCTTCGCTTCGATTGCCCCGCCCAGCGGTGCTCCTTGTCTCCCTTTCTTCCCTTCGGTTCCGCAAACAAAGACTCAAGACAAAAAGAGGCTGTTTTTGAGAGAAATATTGAAGAAGCCTGAAGTGACTAAAAAAATCTCCAAAATCTGCTTTTGATTTATTTATTATTCGTAAATTGAACACTGATTGTGGAAGGTTAGTACCAGGCATTAAATCAGGGGTTTGAGAGAGAAAAGAGGTATTCTGTCTGTGTGACTGACCGGGCGAAAGCTTGTTTATAGCGGAGTTCAGGAGGTAATAGGCAGGGAGCAGGGGGCGGGGAGCATAAAGCGCAGACAAGGAGTGAAACAATGCAGTTCCACGAATCGGAAGCGTAAAGCGTAGAGATAGAGCGACAGGTCTTAAGTAATACCGGATGAGTTTAAGGGCATTTAATCTGGGTTTTATCATAGCGGCGATATTTGCGGTCTCTTTTTTAACGGTGTCGGCGCAGGTGGATTATGAGCAGTTCTTTGACAAGAGTCTGAGCTCTGCCAATGCCGGGATGTATGTATTGGGGAGTTGGGCAGTCATCAACATAGCGGCAGGAGGTTATGGGTGGTCGAAGTATGAAGGACAGCAAAAATATTTCAGTCAGATGAATCTTTTCTGGAATATTATTAATCTTTCCATCGCCGGAATTGCCATTTACAGCAACAGTCAGACCGGTATTTCGCTTTTGAGTGACAGTGAGATGCTTGACAAACATCTGCGGACAGAAAGAATTTTACTGATCAATGCAGGTCTCGACATAGCTTATATCGGAACAGGGATTCTGATGAGTCATTTTTCTTCCCGCAGCAGCACGAAGGCTGATCTTTTCAAAGGGTACGGGAATTCGATAATTCTGCAAGGGTCGTTTCTCTTTGTATTTGACGCAGTTTTATATGGAATACTAAGAAATCAGAAGGTTGAATTTCTAAGGAATATGGAGATTGATTTCAGCTCACAGGCTGTTATGTTAAATTTCGGAATTAATTTCTAAACTGTTTCAGGCTGGTGATTCAATTATCTGTTGCGATTGGCTGATTTGAACCCAATGAATATACTGACACATTTTTGGAAGGCTGCACAAAGTATCTAACCTAAGTTAACAGTTACTGGTTGCTGTTTGCTGCCCACCTTCGCTGCCACCTTCGCTAAAGCTACGGTGGCCAAAGGAGGCTCCGGACTCCGGCCGACGTAGTCGGTTCCGTCCGACGAAGACGGCGGGTAAAAGTTTCTGGTTGCCAGTTGATTGGTAATGAATACTCTAGGTATTGCCGATTAATTGAATGAATTATGGGCAAAATGACCTGTTACTCTATAAATCAGAAAATAACCAGAAAATAGGAACAAGCACAAGTCAACTTGAATAATTTAGTATCTTTGATAACAATATAAGGGGATAGTGGAATACCCCTCTTTGTCTTATTAACTCGCTGTATCATGAAAAAGATCATTCTGAAGAGGATTCTTCACCGGGACGCATGGCGTATAGGCATTTTCTTTGACTACGATGAAGGCATCAGGAGAAAGGTAAAGCTTATAACGGGTGTTATTTACAGCAGTACTAACAAGTGTTTTTATGTGAATGACTCTGAAGATAACCTTAGGCTCATTCTCAGAACACTGAGGGACGAAGCTGAGATTGACATATCGGCGTTAACCGCTAAAGGTATTTTGTCAGATACATTGACCGGAAGTTTGTCAGAATCTGATAATTCCAGCACTGAATCAGTAGCAGGAGTCCATGGGGAATCTTGTAGAGACGAAAGCAAATACCCGGACCGGCATCAAATCCACACCTCAAACCACGACCAAAGCCGGGATCAAAACCGAGACGAGGACGAAAACGATTTTGATTACGACCACATTCCAGAGATGCGATCAGAAGGCTCTGACAGCAGTCAACGAAGCGGTATCAGAGAGAACGATAAACCCCGGAACCCATGTGGATTTGGAGACGTGGAATTCAGGACAGGAGAAAAGGAGGGTTCGCTGGTAATCAGGTTCACCGGGAAGTATGATCCTGCGTGGGTTAGTGAGATAAAGAGTTACGGCCGCTGTTATTACGACAAGAACAAAAGGGAATGGGTTTTAGGGTGGTCGCAGATGAAGTGTGATTCCCTTGCTGATTATTTTGCAGGCCGGAGAATTAAAGTCAATGTGATCAAGTATCGGGTCAACCAGGAGTTGCATGACGAACGCAGGCTTACCGGTGAGGAAGTAAGATCGAGGCCTCTGGGAAAGAAATCACTCGATGCCCTGGACACTTTGGCTGAGTATCTTGATGAGAACCGTTACAGTCCGAGGACGAGGGAGTCCTATCTGGCAGTACTGGAGTTCTTTTTCAGATATTACGACACTAAGGATCCGGCGGAGGTCACTGAAGATGAGATATCACGGTTTATTTATGATTTTATTATAAGGCTGGGGTATTCGGCGTCATATCAGAACCAGGTAGTCTCGGCGATAAAGACCTATTATACTATTTCAGGCAGGGGGAAAGTCAATCCCGGTCTGCTGGAGCGGCCAAGGCGTCAGAAAGTTCTTCCCAAGGTGTTTTCGAAGGAGGAAGTGAGCAAGATTCTGAATTCTTCAAGAAATGTGAAACACAAGCTTCTGTTATGGATGATATATTCGTGTGGTCTGAGAAGGTCGGAAGTAACCAATATAAGGCTCACGGATCTTGACAGGGAAAGGAGCATCCTGCACATCAGGGAAGGCAAGGGAGGGGTTGACCGGATAGTGCCTGTTTCCGGCAGGGTATGGGAGAAGGTTGCGGAGTATTTAAGCAGTTACACTCCCCGGGACTATTTATTTGAAGGGCAGGCAGGGGGAAGGTATTC
>DIKJ01000115.1 GCA_002424525.1 Bacteroidales bacterium UBA5621
TGGCCGTTCAGGCATGCTGTCATGCTCAGGCAGATCAGTACGCTCGCAAAATACTTAAGGTTCTTCATTTCTTTGTTCTTTCGTTTATTCAGGTCTCATCAATTCATTCATGTTCCGGATAAAAGACCCGGATAAAATATAAATGTTGCACAATTACAGTTTTTTTTAACCTTTTTCAAGTAAGGGAGCCAGCTCTGTAAATCGAAAAAATAACGCAGATATTGAGATAATAGTCATGACGCGGGGTCAGGAGTATCGTATGCGTGAATCAACCTGTTATTGTCTTTCAACAGTTCAGCTATTCCCATAATTTTGTGTATTGCGAATAAAATCGCAACGAAAAATATCGCAATAATATGAAAACGAATCCTTTTAAGTTCGGAACAGTGGTTGATGGTCTTTTTTTACTGCTCTTCGCCCCTCGCCTTTACCTGTTAAGATAATAGACGATCCGTTCGCCGTTCCTGAAGGCGACAACGAAAGCCTGGTTGTATCCTGCTTTCCTCATGGCTGTTTCAAGCGCCCTGGCTCCTTCGAGGTTATTGAATTCCCCGGCACACAATCTGTAGGCCCCGCTGTAGAAATACTCGTATGTTGTGTAATTCCTGCCATCGACAGTGACCTGGGATTTCCCGACCGGCTTGTTACTTGCAGAGAACTGGACCATATATGTCACACCCGGTGTAACCTGCCTGGTATCGGTAAGAGTTATTGAAGGCTGTTCAGTTTTCCTGACAGGAGCCGGTTCAGTCTTCTTCACAGATTCAGGAAGAGGCTTTATTTCAGCTGTCTGGGCTTGCTTTACCGGAACAGGCTCAGTGGCTTTCTGTTCTGTAACAGCAATTATTTCAGGTTCTTTTGTCACAGGCTCCTCCTTAACCTCTTTTTTTTCTGCAACAAGTGGTATCTGTTCCGAGAGTATTGCCGTCAGGCTTCCGGCCATTAATTTATCGGGAGGTGCTATCAGGCTGAATGCCTGGGTAAGGTTTTTAGTACTCCCCGTCAGCCTTTCCTGATTCAGAACCACCCGGTAGAGCTGCATGTTCTGCCTCCCGGATCTTTCCCTGGATGTGTAAAAAGCAGATACGCCATCCTTTAGGTCAATGGTAAAGGCTATGTCGTCGTTATAACTATTGATGACAGAGGTAAGATTCACCGGATAAGCCCAGGCTTTTCCGTCGAACCGGCACATCCAGATGTCGAATCCTCCCAGTCCTTTGCGTCCGTTGGATGAGAAATAAAGGTTATTATCCTTATCGAGGAAGGGGTACATTTCATTTCCGCGGGTGTTGATGAAACCTCCCATGTTCACGGGTTCCATCCATGTACCCCCTGCCATTCTGGTCATGTAGAGATCCATTTCCCCGAGCGAGTCCTCTCTGTCGGATGCGAAGATCAGGATCCTGCCGTCTGAAGATAATGCCGGATGAGAATAAGTATAATTACCGGTACAGAAACTGAGAGGCTTGTCATCAAACTCCCAGCGGTCGCGCCTGTTTGCCAGCGGCCGGTACCTGGCCATCCATATCTTTTCTGTGGCATCATTCCGTGCACGCATCGTGTAGAGCATCATTGTGAAATCGCTGTTGAAGGTTGTTGCATCGCACGGGTAAGGAAAGGATGAAAAAGGCTGGAACAGCCTGCGGTCAGTTGTCGAGGAGTCATTCACCAGACCATAATAAGCCTGCACTGTCCCGAAAGAGACGTGAGCCCGGACCATTCTGGTTTCTTCCCTCGACTGCGACAGGAAAATTATTCCGTCGCCGTAAAACTGAACACCCGAAGCCGGGGGTATGATATTAAGCCGGAAAGAATCAACTCTGATGATCTTCTCATTAATGATGGTATCTGCCACAGGCAAAACATGCTGATACAGGGACGGGAAAGGTTTTTTCCCGTGGATGTCTCCGGATGATCCATTAAGTCCATTTATCAGGCAGAAAACAAAAACTATTATGAAAAGTTGCTTCATGTGTTGTTAAGAATTATTACCAGTGACTGCGGACCGAGTACCCGGCTTTTGTTTTAGAAAGATTCAGCCCGAATGCAACCTCTGCCGTAAGAGGCTGTTTGTAGAAGGCAGTGTTTTTTGGGAGTTCGAAAAAGGTTCCCACGTAAAATCTCGGATACCTGAACTGGAAAAGGAAAGAGACTCTCTCAAAATCGTTGAAGTAGGTCCCAAGGCAGAAATCACCCGCATAAAGCCTCAGGGCAGGCTTGACGGATCTCTTCAGGTCTGTCGAGAGCGAATCGTCAGTAACAAATATTACAGAAGGTTCAATAACAAGATTAAGAGCCCGGCTCACAACAATCTTGACCCCGGCATTGAAAAAGTATTGCCGGGTGACAGGTATCAGATGGGTACTGAGAGTATCGCGGTTTGAAGGACGGCCCAGGAGGTTCAGGCCTGAGAGTCCGGCATAGAAGTATGGATTATAATAATACAAACCGGCGTCGATATTGGGAAAATAATGATCTCCCGAAGGTATCCCGTCATCAGTACTGCCGTCATAGTGATGGTAAAATCCACGCAGGGCAATACCTGCCGACACGAACGAGAGAGCTCTTTTGTCCAGGGCTAAATGATATGAACCGGTGGCCATGAAGCCTGCAGTACGGGACGAATCATTTACTTCATTGAAGAATGCGCCACCGACTCCTATCCCTGTGAACTCAAAGCCCCTGCCGGAGGCGGCGGTTCCGGGGACTTTCTTTATAAGCCTTGTGTTGCCGCTTATAATCTGGGCCTGGTTTTTCCCCCGGAAACTGGCCATAATGTCCGTGGAAAAGAAATCCTTGCTTCCCGCAATAGCAGGATTATAAACAAATGGGGTAAAGAGTTTGTATGAAATGGGATTTGCAGGCATTTCCTGGCCGTTGGTCATACTGAAGGAAAAAACCGAAAAAACCACCAGCAGGAATTTCCCGGGAGCCTTCATAAGGATTGTGCCAGCTAAATGATCAGGTTTTTTATTAATTAAACTCATCAAGAATTTTATGGTTTTATTCATGAACAATTCATAAATTAATTTTTGCCAAAAGTAAAAAAATCAATCTGATTAAGGAATAATAATCCCTTTCTTCAAACGAGATGCATACAGTTTTATTTGATAAGGTGAATAATTAGATGTATTTTAGGCTTGTCAATTTAGCATTATGAGCGAACCTATCCTGAGAGCTTTGATGCAACTGTTTGCCCTGATCAGTGACATCCGTTCGGTAAGTGAAATTTCGAAAAGGGAAAGGGACATCGTCAAGTCGTTTCTCGAACAGCTTCTGAGCAGTCAGCAGGTGGGGCGCTATATGAAAATGTTTGATGACTATCTTGAACTTTATTCAGTGACCGGAACGGAGGAGGCCGGCACGGGAGACGATGTTGCTGCAGCCAAAGGGGTAAGGATAAAGAAGATTTGTGCCGGTATCAACGAGGAGCTGAGACAGAAGCAGAAGATCTATATTGTTATTCAACTTATCGATTTTATCTCCTACGGGGAGGAGATCACGGAAAATGAACTTGATTTTCTGATGACTGTCGCACTTGCATTAAACATCCCTGAGAATGAGTATAAAAACATTAAGAGCTTCATTATTGACCCTCTTAATAAGATACCGGAGAAGGAAAAGCTTCTGATAATAAACAACAAGCAGGCCGGTTATTATAAAAGAGCCAGGCATATGTTCATGGCCAATATGCCGGGAGAGCTGATATTTCTGAATATTGTCAGTGCTAAAACATTCATCTTCAGATACCTTGGCCATGAAGATCTATATCTCAACGGTCAGCGCATCTACCCCAGGCAAACATACTTGTTTGACAACGGCTCAACTATTAAAGGTCATGGGATCAAAACCATCTATTATACCGAGTTGTTCGGGATATTTAACGAGTCGAGGCATAAAGCCAGGGTATCCCTTACCGCCCAGGATGTGGTGTACAAATTCAGGGACAGTGATAATGGTATTCAGAACTTTAATTTCCATGGTGAGTCGGGTCAGCTTGTCGGTATAATGGGTGTAAGCGGAACAGGTAAATCAACCCTTCTTGATCTTCTGAACGGAAACCTTAAGCCGCAGAGCGGAGAGATATTCATTAACGGATACAATCTTAATATTCCGGCAGAAAGGAACAGGCTGGAGGGCATTATCGGTTTTGTACCTCAGGACGACCTCCTGATCGAGGAACTGACTGTCTTTGAGAACCTCTACTACAATGCACGCATGTGCCTTAACAGATTTAAGAAAAACAGGATCAGGAAAATAGTCGAACGATTGCTTACGGATCTCGATCTCTATGATATTAAGGATCTTAAGGTAGGGAGTCCGCTTGACAAGGTTATCAGCGGAGGCCAGCGTAAAAGAATCAATATCGCCCTTGAACTGGTCCGCGAACCGTTTATCCTTTTTGTAGACGAACCAACTTCCGGCCTTTCATCTGTCGATTCGGAAATAGTTGTAAACCTTCTCAAGGAACAGACCTACAAGGGTAAACTTGTTATCGTGAACATTCACCAGCCCTGCTCCGACCTGTACAAGCTGTTTGACAAGATCATTATACTTGACAAGGGTGGATACCAGATCTACTACGGAAATCCAAACGAGGCAATAATCTATTTCAAGAAACTGAGCAGGCACGCAAATGCCGAAGAGGATCAGTGTACAAAGTGCGGAAACATAAATACCGAACAGGTCCTGCAAATTGTTGAGGCAAAAATAATGGACGAACGGGGGAAACTGACGCAGACCAGAAAAGTTGCCCCGGAAGAATGGTATACCAGATTCCGGGAGAAGATAAGCAGTAAACTGCCGGTTGCTCTCCCGGAAAAGGAAGAACTTCCCGAAAGTTACTACAGTATTCCGGGACTCTTCAGGCAGATGAAGATATTCTTTCTGAGAGATATTCTCTCAAAAATGGCCAACAGGCAATACATAATAATAAGTCTTCTGGGAGCGCCGCTTCTTGCATTGATCCTGGGCTATTTTACCAGGTATATCAAAGAAGGTACTTATCTTTTCAGCCAGAACGAAAATCTGCCGGCATACCTTTTCATGTGCGTCATTACCGCGCTGTTCCTTGGACTGATGATCAGTGCCGAAGAGATCATCAGGGACAGGAAGATACTTAAAAGGGAATCATTCCTTAACCTGAGCTGGTTCAGTTACCTTAATTCCAAGATTGTAATTTTATTTACGATATCGGCGATACAGTCGCTTTCGTTCATCCTGGTCGGTAACCAGATACTGGGTATAAAAGGTATGACATTCACATACTGGCTTGTACTTTTCACCACCTCCTGTTCGGCAAATGTGCTTGGGCTGAATATCTCGTCCGCATTTAAGTCTGTTATTACGGTTTATATTCTGCTCCCCTTCATACTGATCCCCCAACTTTTGCTGAGCGGCGTACTGGTGAAATTCGACAAACTGCACAGAGGCAGGTATTCCACAGATCAGTTCGTGCCAATGATAGGTGATCTGATGACTGCCCGCTGGTCGTTTGAGGCGCTGGCTGTAGAGCAGTTCAAAAACAACAGGTATCAGAGAAATTTCTTTGATCATGATATGGAGGCAAGCCAGAATTACTATTATGCCAGTTTTATGATCGATGTTCTGAAGAAAGACCTTCGCGAGTGTCTTAAACCGGATGCTGATATAAAAGAGACGGAGGTTAAATGCAGGAGATTAAGGAACTATATTGAAATGCTATCTGAATCAGCGGGTTATGAGACACCTGAGTTCATTGTGAGCAGACTGAATAATGATGACCTGGATCCTGAGACAGCCAGGCAGATTCAATCGTACCTTGACCTTCTTGCCAGAGACTTCCGTGCTCTCAGCAGGAGGGCGGCTGACAGGAAGGATCAGGTGAGCGCATCAATCGAGAGGGAGATCGGACGGGAAGGGATGATTGTACTCAGGGATAATTATTACAACGAACGACTGGCCGATATTCTTCTGAATAATGAGGTTATTGATAAAACACTCGTAACACCTGAGGTCATTATCCAGAAGTACGAACCTGCTTTTATGAAGCCGACATCCAATTACGGAAGAGCTCATTATTATGCACCCTACAAGAAGATCGGGAATCTGAAGATTGATACTTATCTGTTTAACCTGACAGTTATCTGGATTGTAACCCTGATATTATATATTGCTCTATATTACAATTTCTTAAGAAAACTTGTGACGGGTTTCAGGAGAATAGAGTTCAGGGAACCGGACACCTGATAAACTGTTGTTTCAGCCAAAAAAAGTGTCAATCTTCAGAATATCGAGGTAAAGAACTCCCTGGATCAGGAAGCGTGCTATCCTCGAAATGGCAAAAAGCAGATATAACCTGAAAGGGTATTTCAGCAGGGCCACGGCCATAACCACCATGGAATATGGCGAGAAGGGGAAGAGTGCGGCAATGATAATGAAGGCACCACCCCATTTCCTGACAAGGATAATATATTTATCAAGAACACGTTCCGAGTAGGCTTTGATACGGGGAGTTTCCGCCAGCCAGTGCCCGATGAAATATGAGAACACTCCTCCGGCATATGAGAGGATCCCGAGCAGTGAAAGAAAGAGGAACGGTGAGTTGAACTTGGCCGCCCAGATCACAAAAAAATCGGGAGGGATCATCCCCAGAAAGGATTCGGAAATTGTGAACAGGACAAACACAAATGCGTCGCTGAAATTATCGGTCAGGAACTGGAAGATATTGTTGAAATCGACAAGCCTTTTCATGATCAGAATAAAGGGAACGACTATTATCAGATAGATGCCGATAATCTTTAACGAGGCTCTGAGCATATAATTATATACACCCTTTCTCTTGTTGCTGTTGTGATTTTTTCGCATCATCAACATGGCATATCTGAAAAAGGTGCCTTTTTTTGTCATAGCAGGGAGTGACTGTTATTGTGTTTGTCTGATAACGGATAAACGGGTGAATTGTTTAACCGGCATGAAAAAATAGTTTCTGACAGCCTCAATTGCCGTCAGCTTCAGCTGACGGATAATGAATTCATAGTTTTTCTTTAACTCAATTGCCGTCAGCTTCAGCTGACGGACTGCTGGAGAGCCTCAGAAGCCGGATCATCTGGTTGTTGATCCTGGCCCTGGCATCATCATGCATTGCATCAATGCTCTCTTTAAAGCCCCTCAAGCCTCTGTAATCACCATTGTTATATCTTCCAGTCTCAAAGATCACTGAAAGTTCTTTAAGTTTATCCAGCAGGAAAAGATTGCTTTCTGCAGTAATTTTTCTGACATCTTCAGAAATTGTTGACAATTCCGGTGACGGCTCTGCAAAACGGGTGTGAACGGCGATATAATTCCTTGCCCATCTGAGCACATTTAAAAGACCGTTGGTGCCTCGCAGCCATTCCATTGTACAATCCGTGGTAAACTCGCAATAGCGGTTAAGCGACTCCTCATAAAACTGATAGGTATAAAATCCAGGCACTCCTGTTAATCTTCCCTCCTCAGTCAGTTCTTTCTCGATGATGGTATCAAAAAAGGGAATCATCTTAAGAAATGTCAGTGGGGAGGACCCATCACTGCAAAGCCCTGTCAGGAAGTCAAGATTTTCATTGACTGTCGCGAATGTTGAAGAGGGCTGGAACAGCATAAATCCGTAATCGAAATTTATTTTTAGTTTCCTGAGATTATTGATTCCCTCAATGCACCGGCCAGCAGTTAAACCTTTATTCAGTCTTTTCAGACCATAGTCTGTACCATCTTCTATACCCAGATAAACCAGAAATAATCCATGCTCCTTCATCATGGCAAAACTGACAGGGTCCACCTCGTCGGGCCGGCAATTTATCTTCCACATTAAACTTTTATGCAACCCCCTGTTTCTCAGTTCGTCACAGAACCTCTCAGTCCAGACCGTGGTTCTTCCCGTCTTTGCAGGGAAATCATCGTCCTGAAACAGGAATACGGTACAATCTTTTTTATTATACAGCAGTTCCATTTCCTCTGCCACCTTTTCCGGTTTTCTTACGCGTTTATATGATCCTCCGGATTGCCTGTAATACTCTCTGGTATTGCAGAATGAACAGTTGTGGATGCAGCCCCTTCCTGCCAGGATTGATGCGAATTTTTTATCAAACGCGTATTCTGTGAGTGGTGTCCGCATGGGCAATGGAAGCCTGTCGAGATCTTTCTCAAGCGGCCTGATCGGGTTGGCAATTACTTTATCATTTATCTTATAGGCAATTCCTTTCACTTTTCTCCAGTCTGTTCCAGAATAAATAGAGTTTACCAATTCGAGAAGAGTATATTCCCCTTCAAATCTGACCACCGAATCGAGGAAAGGAATAAATCTGAAAAGTTCCCTGAATCTCAGGCTGGCGTATTGGCCTCCTGCTGTAAGGTGACAGCTGATTCCGGCTTCACGGATTGAAACTATCAGCTTCTTAAAGTCGTGAATATAAAATTGGTAAATGATTGAGAATCCGATAATTAATGGATTCAGTCTTTGAATAATAGAGACAATTTCTTCATCTTCGATATTAAAGTCGATTATCCTTGGATCATATCCCGCTTCAGACAAAACAGATGCCAGATAACCCGTTCCCAGATTATCAGACTCCTCGAACGCAACAATTACAACAGGGCGTTTATTCATGGATAATATATAAAGACAGACAGGTTAAAATGCCTTGTAAATATTGCATCCTGTTCATATCATGTAGAAAAATCAGTTAAGTTTTCTTTTCCCGGGAGTTTTCTATTTCAAATGTTCTTTAATACTGTCCAGAATTCTGCTGTACATCTCAGCTTCGGCGACTGCACATTTTTTGAGGTACTCAATATGCTCCTTTACGGCCCTTTTAAAGACTGCCGGATCCAGGGCATAAAGGTAGGTGAGATTAAATTGTAAAGGGGATGGGTCCATTTTAAAGGCAGGTGGCAAAATACTGCCCATTTCCAGGTTTTTGTCTTGAAGTGTTGTCATTTCATTAAATTTTTGTTTGACAATTATGAATCAGCCTGTCTGCTTATATGAGATTAATTGGAAGTATATTTCGCGAGGATTTTCCTGAATTCGGGATAGTTGAGCAGGGGCCTCCATACGGGATCGAGCCTCAGGTAATTAACAGAAATCAGGAATGGGTTCTCGAGGAGGTATTCGATGTGCCCGGTGGCTTGTTCAAATTCCCCGGCCATAACACAGATCTGGGCAAGGATGATCAGCATATCATTCTTTGCCATCATATCTGAATTAATAAGGTTTACAGCTATTTCTCCTGCCTCAATGGCGTATATTTTGTTTTTCAGCCCCGCATAGGAAAGCCCCAGATTAGCATAGGTTGCTGCATTGTCAGGATCATCCGCAAGCCGCTTCTTGTAAAAGTCAAGTGCCGATTTATAGTATCTTTCCGCAAGGTCGGGCTTACTGAGCAGACTGAAAATTGCAGCATGGAGAAGGGATTTTTCACCCGGGTCATTAAAATCTGACAGGCTCAGTTGTTCAGCTTTGCGAAGGGCTTCATCATACTTCCTGTCATAAATGTCGAAATAAACAGTTGCCTTACCGAAACTGTTGCCAGTTTTAAGAACAGCTGTATCCAGTGTCTCCCGGGCATTCTCTGTTGTACCCTCCCGGAGCAGGAGAGTGTTGATCTTGTTTTGGTAGGGAGCTGACCAGTCCGGCATCAGTTTAATAGCTTTTTCATGATATATCAATGCAGAATCATAATTTCTGAGATAATCGTAAGACAAACCGATATTGGTCAGTATGAGGGCATTCTGAGGTTTATGCTTTAATACTTTTGTAAGCAGCGATTGTGATATCGTCCAATCCCCATACCTCCTGAGTACCATTGCCATATAGAACAGGGGTTCCCAGTTTTCAGGGCTTTGCTCCGAGGCCTTTCTGAAGTGTTTAAGGGCCTCCTGGTAATCTAGTATACAGTAATAATGATAAAACCCGAGAGCTATCCGGGCTTCTGTAAGATCCGGGTCAATTGTCAAAGCTTTATCGATATCCGCTTTGCATTTTTCGATACTGCTCTCTTCGAGGGTACGGGTATAATAGCCCCATGCATACGTAATTGCACGTTTTGCATACGCAAGAGCGAACAGGGGATCATATTCAATAGCCCTGCTGTACATCTTTATCGCCTTATCAAAACTTATCGAATCTGCATACCTGTTTCCCATAATGAGATAATAGATACCATTTTCTGCAACCACATTACCTGAAATGAAATTCAGATATGCTTCGGAACTGGTGGTGGGGTTTCTTTCGATCTGTTCGATTTCGGACGGAGAAAGTGCAATTTTCAATTCTTCTGCAATTTTGAGGTTTATTTCAGCCCTGATAGACTGAAGCTCCTTCTTCTCACCCTCGAATTCTCTTGCCCAGATATGATAATCTGTTCTTGCATTGATAAGCTGGACATTTATGCTGACGTTTTCATTGATTATCTCAATCGAGCCTTCAACGACGAAGTTTACATTATGAACCTTTCCGATCTGCCGGATCGACGGTCTATCTGCTCCTTTGTATTTTGAGACGGCAGTGAACGAGGCAACCTCAAATTCATTGCTGATGGCCAGGTGTGTGATAATGGCATTCGGGATTGCATCCCCCAGGAATTCGAACTCTTCTTCAATGCAATAGTTGTCGAACGGGATGACGGCTATTGTTTTTTCCATTCTTCTTATTTCAGTAGCCCCGAGGCTGTTCCTGACAATACTGAAGACCACCAGCCCAAGAATTATAAGAAGTCCCGCCAGGGTCGAGCTTTTCCATCTTCTCAGTTCAGTTTGGTCGTGCGGTTTCTTCCTTTCGCTCCCTGACTTCGTTTTTTTAATGCCGGCAGGCGTAACGTCAAAGACCCATGAAAAAATTACGAATACGGGAAATCCTGTTAACAGCAGGATCAAAACGAATGTCATTGTCCAGCCGGGAAGCGAAAGGGCCGGTGCAACGATATCGACAAGCTCGAGTATGCCAAAAGCGGTGGCGGCATAGAAAACGATCACCCTGTCAGTCTTGCGCCTCCTAAGCTCCTGCCAGAATCTGGAGAATCTATTGGAACTTCCGGCCATTTTCCCGGGTGTAAGTAATATTAACCTATAAAGTTATGCCAACACTTTGTTAAACACAAATATATTTTTTAATGGTGTCCGGTTCCGGCAGAGGGAGAGGATTGATTTCCGGTCAGGCAGAAACAAAGTTTTTATCTTCCTTAAAATATACCTCCAGATCAGCAATCTCCCTTTTGTAGTCGATTTTTATTACTCTGATCTTAAGTATGTTGAGACCGGTCTTGTTTGAAAGGTCCTTCAGGAGCTTATTTCTGCTGCCAGGTTTCAGCAGGTTAATATCGTTATATACTATGCAGTGGCTGCTGAATGAGTTCTTCCGGAGGAACTCCTCCAGGGTAAAAGCCGAAAGTACTATGACAACATTGATCATAATGAATCCGTAAAAGGGGAAATCGATCATGCTCAATGAATTAATTACGGAGAGGCCTATGGTGGCAAATATATAAGCCATGTCCTTCGTGCTGAAATTCCGTGTCCGAAACCTCAGTATGCCAAAGATGGCAAACAGGCCCAGCCCGATCCCGATATTGATCTCTACTTTCCTCAGCATCGCGCAGATAAAGAATACGGTTATTCCGATGAGGAAGAAAGTGAAGAGGAATTTCTCCTTTTTTGAGTATTTGAAGTAGACAAACCTGATCAGGATAAAAAGAAAGAACAGGTTTACTCCGAACCGCATCATGATGCCCCATACAGAGAGGCTGTTGTAACCGGTAAAATTTTCAATCATTTCCAGCAGATTTTAGGGTTAGTGAATATTCAAAACCATAATAAATATCATTTTGTTCAAACGATCTTATTCACTAATTCACTCAAGCTCAGCTACCCCGCATGAAAATAGTCCGTTAAGAATCAAACCGTCGCACAGTCGCGCCATCGAACCATCGAACCGTCTGAGAGGCCTGAGATAAAATTAAACTAAAAGCAGATAACAAGCAAATAAAAATTCAAATCCGCTGCACGGAATTCAGATTATTCCTCCTGCAGGTTTTCCTCTTTCGGCTTATGGACCAGAGGCTTCATCTGAGGGAACAGAAGGACATCCTGTATCGAAGGCTGGTTGGTGAGAAGCATCGCGAGCCTGTCGATACCCATTCCCATGCCCGATGTGGGAGGCATTCCATACTCAAGCGCCTTCACAAAATCATGGTCGATAAACATTGCTTCATCATCCCCTTTCTCGGAGAGCCTGAGCTGATCATGAAAACGTGCCATCTGATCTATGGGGTCGTTTAGTTCCGAATATGCATTGGCGATCTCTTTGCCATTGATCATCAGCTCGAACCGTTCCGTCACGCCGGGCTTGCTGCGATGCATCTTTGTAAGAGGAGAGGTTTCAACGGGATAATCGATTATGAAAGTGGGCTGGATATAATTGTGTTCACATTTCTCGCCGAATATGGTATCAATGATTTTCCCTTTCCCCATTTCAGGAGTGAGAGGAATTCCGAGCCTTTCACATTCCCGTCTCAGTTCTTTCTCGTCCATGCCGCTTATATCCGTTCCCGTATTCTCCCTTATCGCATCCAGCATGCTTATCCTTTTATAGGGAGGGTTAAGATCGATTGTTTTGTCACCGTAAATAATTTCAGTTTTTCCGTGAAGATCAAGCGCAGCCTTTTTAACTATCTCTTCGGTGAACACCATCATCCAGTTGTAATCCTTGTAGGCGATATAGATCTCCATTACGGTGAATTCGGGATTATGATTGCGGTCCATGCCCTCGTTGCGGAAGTCTTTGGCAAACTCGTACACCCCCTCATAACCTCCCACTATCAGTCGCTTAAGATATAGTTCATTGGCTATTCTCAGGTATAGAGGTATATCGAGTGTGTTATGGTGCGTAATAAAGGGTCTGGCTGAGGCTCCTCCGGGTATGGGTTGAAGGATCGGAGTCTCTACTTCAAGGTATCCCCGCGAATTGAAAAGCTCCCTCATCGACTGGATCAGCTGTGTCCTTTTACGGAAAACATCACGTACATGAGGGTTCACTATCAGGTCCACATAACGCTGGCGGTAACGCATCTCCGGATCGGTAACCGCATCGTACATTATGCCGTCCTTCTCCTTCACAACAGGCAGGGGATGAAGCGATTTACAGAGTATTGTGAATTCTTTCACATGAACGGTGATCTCACCTGTCTGTGTCCTGAAAATGAGACCCCTGACACCGATAATATCCCCGATATCCAGAAGACGCTTGAAGACAGTGTTGTACATTGTCTTGTCCTCGCCCGGACAAACATCGTCCCTGCGAAGATAGATCTGTATTCTTCCGGAAGAATCCATTAGTACTGCAAACGAGGCGTTGCCCATTATTCGCCGGCTCATGATACGTCCGGCAATAGTCACATCCTGATAATTATTCTCCTTTTCGGAGTAATTATTGATGATGTCCTTTGCAAAGGCATTGGTTTTAAATTCGGCAGCAGGGTAGGGGTCGATGCCAAGTTTTCTCAGTTCATTGAGAGAATCCCTCCTTATCAGCTCCTGCTCACTCAGTCCAGAATTACTCATGTTGTGTAAAATTTGTGCAAATATAGAAAAAAAGAGGTCTATGCTTCAGGGGTATTATTAACCCTTAAAGCAAGTATCTCAGCGTCGAATTTTTGTCTGAGCATTACCGTTACCGGTCCCGGCTTCCCGTTCCCGACAGGTGTTTTATCTATGGATATTACCGGAGCGATCTCAAATGAGGTGTTAGTCACAAACGCTTCGCTGATTTCGTTTATCCTTTCCGCGGGGAAGGGTGTCTCATTTACCCTGATGCCTGCTTCGCGCGCTATACGCAACACATTCCTGCGGGTTACTCCCGAAAGGATCTTATCAGATTCGGGGTGTGTGAAAAGTGTACCGTCAACCACAAAGAATACGTTCGAGTGCGCGCATTCAGTTATCAATCCGTCCCTGATAAAAATGCATTCGTAACACTCTTTCTCCCTTGCCTCCTGAAAACTAAGAATATTGGGCAGAAGCGCCACTGTTTTAATGTCGCACCGGCTCCACCGGGGATCTTTGAGCAGGATCGTCCCGATCCCGCCGGTGACAAGTGCGCGCTGAGGATTGAATCCTCTCGCGAAGGCATAAACAGTCGGCGGAACGGAGGGAGGCGGAAATGCATGAGACCTTCTTGCGGCGCCCCTGGTGACCTGTAGATAAACAAGTGCGGGAGTACCCTGCAGTTCATTCAGCTTTATAAGCTCATACGCAATGGACGGGAACAAGGCTGATCCGGTCCAGATGATGCGTACCTCATGCAGGCTTCTTTTGAGGCGGCCGGTATGCCCCTCCATATCGTAAAAGAAACCTTCATACCACCTCACGACCTCATAGATGCCGTCGGAAAAAAGGAATCCGCGGTCGTCAGGACTTATTTTTATTTCGTCAGCCGGCAGGTAATCTCCGTTCAGATAAGCAATTTCCATAACAAACTATAATCAGAATTAAAAAACATTTGACCTTTTTTCTGTTTATATCTCAGTCTTCATCAATCTGCCTTACTTCTTAGCCCATCGCCGAATCTTCCTCTTATTCCGGTCTGCTTTTTCCCTGAGCCCTGTGCCCTGAGCCCTGAGCCCTGTTCCCTGTGCCCTGCGCCCTGAGCTTTTATCAGGGTTCAATTATTTCGATGTTGTACTTTATTGCTGATCTGGCCTCTTCGGGGGAGGAGGCGTTGCCGCAAGCTGACTGGACGAAAAGGGAGGCGCCAAGGACGGTGGTCTCCTTCTGGTCGATTATCCTGACAGGAACTCCTGTGCGTTCTGCCCTTAATTTGTTCCAGAGCCTGTTTTTCGAACCGCCCCCGACACACAGAATGCTTTCGGTTTTAAAGCCACCGGCGGTTTCAAGGGCGCTCTTGCCTTCTGCAAGCCTTTCTGCAAGCGCTTCGAGCATCGCACGATATATCTCTCCCCTGGTCGATTCCATGGTCAGTCCGAGGATCTCCCCTCCGGGCTTCCCCTTTAGCTCTTCATAAAACTTCGGAGTAACTTTCACACCTTTACAGCCTGGCGGGACAGCTTCGGCCTCGGAGATCATCACCTCATAGACGTCGTCCTTCACATCGTGATAGAAATTCCTGCGTGCCCACTCAAGCACACCGGAAGCTATCCACTGGTTGCCGATATTATAAAGTCCCGGCCTGGAATCGAGCTCGGTCGTTATACCCATTTTAAGCTGTTCTTCATCCGACCTGAATTTCTCCGAGCGTACCATAAGGATCTCCCAGGTGCCGGAGCTGAGCACAGGCTGGTTTTTTTCAGCTCCTGATCCGAAAACCGCAAACTGTGTATCATGGCCTGTAGCTACAACGGGAGTTCCCCGGGGGATTCCGGTTTCTGCCGAGGCTCCCTGAGTAATCGTCCCGGTGATGGTTCCGGGTTCAACCGCGATACCGAGTTTTTCAACCGGGAAACCGGTCCTCCGGCATATGTTACCGGAAAACTGCCTGGCCGACTGGTCCGTCAGCATGGAGGTGCCTGCCATCGTGATATCATTCACCATTTCTCCTGTAAGCCTGTATGAGAAGAGGGAGGGCATGAAAAGGAACCTGTGAGCTTTTTCTGTCAGTTCCGGTTTTTGTTCAGCGAACCAGATAAGCTTGTTTATTGTATTGAATGTGAAAGGCAATACGCCGCTTTCCCTGTAGAGATCAGCAAGCGGGATATACTTTCCGATGTTCGCCATAATGGGGATAGTTCTCTCACATTGCCATGAGATAACCGGATAAAGCATTTCTCCCGAACTGTCGACCAGGGTGCCGTCCACTCCGAATGTTGTTACGGTTACGCCTGCGATATCATTTCTGTTGATCCTGCCGACAACCTCCCGGGAAGCAAGGCACATTTTTTCCCATATCTCGTTCACATCCCAGATCCGGAAGGATGGGTAATAAGGGTCCGGCCGGGTATTGTTGGGGTACGATCCGGATGCAACTATACTGCCTCTTGAGCTGACCGCTATTACCCGTACGTTTGTAGCACCGCAATCGAACACAAGAACGATATCTCCGCCGGGCATGATTCAGGGCTTCAGGAATGACATTGAAGTACCTGCAAAAACCAGTGCCGCAAGATATATCACGATCACGATAATTGCCAGAAGACCGATATAGGTAAAATAAGTGCGGAGGTTTTTAAAAGCTTTGCCTAGTTCCACACTGTCAAGCTTTGACACGCCCCTGGAAGTGTGTTTCGAGAAGCGGTAAAGGAAAAAGACCGGGAAGAAATAGATAGCAGCTATTACCAGGAGCATGAGTATCACAAGTGATTCCGGTATTC